>NZ_JALHAT010000071.1:0-11635 GCF_022818885.1 Novosphingobium mangrovi
TCTTGCTTCTTCAACCCTCGCCCCTCAGCAGCGCGTGCCGTTCCCGCACCAAGGCAATGTCCGGACCAGAGAGGTGCTCGGCAGCCTGCTCGGCCAGCCGGTCCATCTCTTCAAGGAGCAACCGGCGCCGGTGGGCCGACGTCACCTGCTGCGCGGCGGTGTGGAGGGCTTCGAGCGCCATCAGCGCGGCAAGGCGGCTGGTCGCGACCGCGCTGCGCATGGCGATGAAGCCGCGCTGGAGAAAGTGCGCGAAGTCGCTGTGGAGGCGCGCGACGGGGCAGGCCGGATCGCCCCTGTTCCAGGTCTCGAAGGCAAGGTCCCGGCGCCCGAAATCGGCGGTCGCCGCGCCAATCCAGTGGAGCGCCGTGATCGCGGTGAAGGGATCGTTGATCCCCGGCGACAGCGCGCGAAGGGCAATCTCGACCAGTTCGTCCATCGAGAACTCGATATCCTGTTCGGCCGTGCGCGAGGCGCCGAGCGCCATCGTCGCGCGCACCTCATCGGGGAAGGCGCCTTCAAGGCGGCGCGCGTCGGTATGGGCAAGGACGACGCCGGGATAGACGAAGTCGCCGGTGCGCACGGCCAGGTTGACGAGGTGATCGTGGCGCGCGGCGACCTCGCACAGGGTGTCGAGTTCGATCACGCGCACGTAGCCGGTCTCCTGCGCGCAGATGGGCTCACCCTGCGGCGTCGCGCGCCGGGCCGGATCGCGCGAACCTTCCTCGGGATAGCGCGTGGCGATCTGGCGCAGGAGCCGCCGCCCGATCGATTCGAGCACGGTGTCGATGCGGATGCTGGCGGGAATGTGGTGGAGGAAATAGACCAGCACCGCGGTCGTCACGATCAGGAAGGCGAACGCGACGAGGAGCGAGATCTGGGGCACGAAGGCCTCGTCCCCGCCGCCGCCCCGCATCGCGCGAAGGACGGTGAGGCCATAGACGAAGGTGGCGATGAAGGTTGCCAGGCTGAGCTGGTTGCCCTTGTCCTCCATGAAATTGGTAAGGAGGCGGGGGCCATAGTTGCCGCTGGCGTAGGCCACCGCGGCAATCGTGATCGAGAACACCGTGCCCGCCACGCCCAGCATCGAGCCGGTAGCAACGCCCAAAAGATCACTTGCGTCCGAGGCGTGCATCGGGCGCAGCCAGCCATCCTCGACGAACTGCGCGAGGGCGTCGGTATGGTCCAGTTCCACCGTCAGTGTGCCCAGCAGCACCGAGCACAGCGCAAAGAGGGCAGGGTAGAACCAGTAGCTGGCGCGCAGGGCGTACCAGTACGAATGCAGGCGGGCGATCATTGACGTTTTCCTTCCAACCGGCAAAGTGCACGAAAGCACACGCTTGTTCCCCCCAATCCGGTCGGAGACCCCTTTTCGCGATGGCGCGCCTCATCCTGTTCAACAAGCCCTTCGACGTGCTCTCGCAGTTCACCGATGCCCGTTCGCCCAGTCCGCGCGCGACGCTGTCGGACTATATCGACGTGCCCGGTGTCTATCCCGCAGGGCGGCTCGACCGCGACAGTGAGGGTCTGCTGCTCCTGACCGACGACGGGCGGCTGCAGTCGCGCATCTCGGACCCGAAGTACAAGACCGAGAAGACCTACCTCGTCCAGGTCGAACGCGAGCCCGACGAGGCCGCGCTCGCCGCGCTGCGCAAGGGCGTGATGCTGAAGGACGGCATGACCCGCCCGGCTGATGTGCGCCGCATCGACGAGCCCGACCTGTGGGCGCGCACGCCGCCTGTGCGCTTTCGCAAATCGGTGCCCGACTGCTGGCTGGAGCTCACCATCCGCGAGGGGCGCAACCGGCAGGTGCGGCGCATGACCGCCGCGGTGGGCCACCCGACGCTTCGGCTGGTGCGCTGGCGCATCGGGGACTGGACCCTCGAGGGCATCGCCAATGGCGAATGGCGCGAGGCGTGAGGGGGATGCGCGCAAGGGTTGCCTTTGCAGCGGCTCTGGGGCTGGTCCTTGCAGGCCCGGCCTTCGCGCAGGACGGGGACGACCCGCTGACCCAGCCCGTCGCGCTGCAATATGCCGAGGCTTTCGGGGAGCCCGGCCCGCCGCGTCTGGTTCATGGGGCGACCTGGTCGCTCGGCTCGCCCACGCTCGCGGTCACGCTGATCGACAGCGGGGCAGGGCTGGTGCTGATCGATGCCGGGCTTGCGCAGTGGGCTCCCGTGCTCGAGGCGCACCTGGAACAGATCGGCTATGACATTGCCGACGTGAAGCTGATCCTCAGCACCGAGCCGCACTACGATCACGCCAGCGGCCTTGCCGCGCTTGCCCGCGACAGCGGCGCGAAGGTGCTGGCCAGTGCAGCGGGGGCCAAGGTGCTGCGCGAAGGCCACTCGACCCGCAGCGATCCGCAGCTGGACGAGCTTTTCGCCTATGCTCCGGTGCCTGAGGTCACGGTGGTCCGCGATGGCGAGGTGGTACGTCTGGGCGGGCTGGAACTGACCGCGCACACGACGCCCGGTCACACGCCGGGAAGCCTCACCTGGTCCTGGCAAAGTTGCGCGAAAGCGGACGGCTGCCGCACTATCGTGGCTGCCGCCAGCCTGACCTCGCGCACCGATGGTACCTACCGCTATTCCGCGCCTGAGAATGCCGGGGCGCTTGCCGCGTTCCGGGACGGGCTGGCGCGCCTGGCGGGGCTTCCCTGCGACCAGGTGCTCAGTCGCCATCCCGCCCATGCGCAAGCGGCGGGCGCAACAGGGGCACAGCCGTGCAAGGCGCTCGCGGCGCATTTCGGCGCGGCGCTCGACGCGCAGCTGGAACAGGAAGCGGCCTCAGGGCAGCCCTGAGGCGGGCGCGGCCAGAACGCCGCGGGCAACCAGATCGCGGATGCGTCGGCGCTGCGCCTGAGCGTGATTCTCGCCGGGGGCTGGCGGCGCATCGAAACGGGCGGCGGCGTAGTCGGGGGCATGGAGCCCGCTCTGAAGCTGGAGCAGCGCGTTGGCAGGCCCGGGGGTGCAGCGCGCGCGGCGCTGCGCCTCGATGTCGAGCGTGGCCGTGATCGCGCGGGCACCGGCATCGGGGGAAGCGGCCAGCACGTTGCCGTGGTAGTCCACGATTTCGCTCGGCTGCATGTCCCCGAGCGGATTGCCGTCGGCCTCGCCTACCGGACCCAGATTCGCGGTCAGCATGTAGGCCATGTTCTCGTAGGCGCGCAGGCGCCGCGCCATGACGGGCAGCGCCGGATCGTTGGCGTCAGGTGCGTCGGGGGCGCGCTTTGCCGGGGAACTGGGCGTCACATTGGGCGAGGCGAGGCAGGTGGCGATGACTTCGGCGCCCCGCAAGGCCAGGCTGCGCACCATCTCGGGCCAGTTCGCATCGGTCCCCACCGTCACGCCGATCCGGCCCAGGGGCGTATCGGCGACGGGAAACAGCGAATCCTCGCCGTACAGGTCGCGCCATTGGGGCAGAACATCGCTCGGCCGGGTCTTGCCGGTAAGATCGTAGAGCTTGCGGTAGGTGAGCGCGATCTCGCCTGAGGGGGAGAGCAGCAGTCCGGTCAGGAAATAGCGCCCGGGGAATGCGGCGATGGTCTCGACCGGGTTGAGAACGACGTGGGCGCCTGCGCGCTGCGCGGCGGCGCGAAGCCGGGCGATCTCGGGGCCTGCAAGATCCACCGCGCCCGCTTCCCATTGCTCGGGCGCAAGGCGCGTAAGCGGCATCTGCAGGCAGAACTCGGAAAAGACGAGGAGCTGCGCGCCGCTCTCGCCCGCGGTGCGCTCGATGGCGCGCGCGACGGTCTCGACATTGGCGGCGAGCGCCTCGGGTAGGGGTGCTCCGCTGGAGGACCAGGTGGGCAGGCCGCGCGTCTGCACGCAGGCGGCCGTGTAGGGCGCGATGGCACGGGGCACAGCCGCACGCGACGCGGCGGAAAGGAAGGGGGCGCCCGCCGCCAGTCCTGCGCCGAGCAGGGCGCCTTCACGCAGGACGGTGCGGCGGGCAGGCATTCTCAGCGGTTGCCCAGATCGCCCTTGCCGACCGTGCCCGAAGCCATTTCGAGCATGGCATCGAGGCTCTTCTTGGCGTCGAGGCGAAGGGTTTCCTCGATCTCGATCTTCGGTTCCAGGTCGCGCAGCGCGATATAGAGCTTTTCCATGGTGTTGAGCGCCATGTAGGGGCAGATGTTGCAGTTGCAGTTGCCGTCCGCACCCGGCGCGCCGATGAAGGTCTTGCCCGGTAGCGCGCGTTCCATCTGGTGGATGATGTGCGGCTCGGTCGCGACGATCAGCGTGTCGCCTTCCATCGCCTTGGCGTAGTTCAGGATGCCGCTGGTCGAGCCCACGTAGTCGGCGTGGTCGACGATGGTCGGCGGGCATTCCGGGTGCGCGGCAATCGGCGCGCCGGGGTGCTGCGCCTTGAGCTTCAGAAGCTCGGTCTCGCTGAAGGCCTCATGCACGATGCATACGCCCGGCCAGAGCAGCATCTCGCGGTTGAACTTGCGCGAGAGATAGCCGCCCAGGTGCCGGTCGGGGCCGAAGATGATCTTCTGGTCAGCCGGGATCTGCTGGAGGATCGTCTCCGCGCTGGAGCTGGTGACGATCACGTCCGAGAGCGCCTTCACCTCGGTCGAGCAGTTGATGTAGGTGAGCGCGATGTGGTCCGGGTGGGCTTCGCGAAACGCCTTGAACTTCTCGGGCGGGCAGGAATCTTCGAGGCTGCAGCCCGCTTCCATGTCGGGGAGGATGACGGTCTTCTCGGGCGAGAGGATCTTGGCGACTTCGGCCATGAACTTGACGCCGCAAAAGGCGATGACGTCCGCGTCGGTCTCGGCGGCCTTGCGGCTGAGTTCAAGGCTGTCGCCCACGAAGTCGGCCAGGTCCTGCAACTCGGGCTTCTGGTAGTAGTGGGCGAGGATGACAGCGTTGCGCTCCTTGCGCAGACGCTCGATCTCGGCCCGCAGATCGAGGCCCTTCAGATCGGCACGATCAGGCATGGCAGTCATGGCGGATTTCCCTTCGGTCCTTGTCCGGGCGTCTCGGTTCGCGGCGCGCCTGCGCCCGGTCCTGTGCCCTTTTGCGGCCTACTTAGGGGCGGGTGTGCAAGGACCCAAGGGAAAAATGCGCAAGGGCGCGGCGGACGGCGGCCTGGCCGCCAGGTGGACGCGCTGCGGGCAGGGCTTAGCCTTGCGCGATGCGTTCGGCGAGCGCGTGGACAGCGGGCAGACGGCCCATCATCTCGACCAGGGTGTGCGAGAAGGCGACCGCGGCCAGCGAGGCGAGGGTGGCGCGGTGGACCCGCCCGAACTGGGCCAGATCGTGGCGCGCGACCAGCGCCAGGACGCCCAGTTGCAGCACCATGACCGCAAATTCGCCCCAGGGCTGCATCAGCGGGAAGGGCAGGAGACGCCCCAGCGCCGGCTCCAGGATCATCACGTTGGCGCCCACGATCAGGCGCGGGTGCGCGGTGATGTCACGCCCGAGCGCGATGACCGCGCCCAGCACCAAGGCGCCGAAAGTCGCGATGTTGATGGTGTTGAGCGTTAGGAAGTAGGACGGCGCAAAGAAGCCGGGCACATGGCGCGTGGCCACGCTCATGTAGGTGGAGTAGGCGCCCAGCACCACGACGCCGAGCGCAAGGATAAGGGCGATGGCCCCGGTCTGGCGATGGCGGGCGACGTCGCCGCGCGCGATCAGCGTGGGCTGGAGCACGAAGAAGCCGAGCCAGGCGAGCATTGCGGCGGCGTGGAGATGGATCCACAGCGGCGCCGCGCCGACATCCACGAATCCGCGCGCGGTGAATTGCAGGAACGCGAAGAGATCGAACGCCGCGATTCCCAGCGCAACTTTTTGCCAGAAGCTCAGTGCCTTGGTCTTGGCAGGTGCCAGGCTTGCCATATGTCTTCCCCCAGTTTTTCGGTTTTTCTGGGGGCCAGAGTACGCCAACTCGTGCGATTTGCGAAATCCTGTTTTACATTTTCGCAATTATCGCCGGGGTGCTGTCAAGCGATTCCCTCGGGCAAACGCCACGCATCGCCGCAGCGCATGACCAGGTCGCGGCGCTCCAGGTCGATGAGGTGGGCAAGGACCGAGCGCCCGGCCGCAGGCCAGAGGCGCTCGTCGACGCCCTTGTACATGAGAGGGACCATGGCCGGGATAGTGGTGTTGCCCGCCTCGATCTGGCGCAGGATCTGGCGCTCGCGGCTGCGGCGGTGGCCGAGCATCCCGCGCACGAGCTGGTGCGGTTTGGTGATCGCGGGGCCGTGGGCGGGAAAGTAGATGGTGTCCTGCGTGCGCTCGTAGAGCCGTGCGAGGCTGGCGAGGTAGTCGCTCATGTCGCCATCGGGCGGAGAGACGACGCTGGTCGACCAGCCCATGACGTGATCGCCGGTGAACAGCGCGCCGGTCTCCTCCAGCGCGAAGCACAAGTGGTTGGAGGTGTGGCCGGGCGTCGCAACCGCGGTAAGCGTCCAGCCCTCGCCCGAGATGCTTTCACCGTCGGCCAGCACGCGGGAGGGGCGGTAGTCGGCGTCGAAGGCGGCATCGGCGCGCGGGCCATCGTCGTCCAGCGTCAGCGGGGCGCAGCCGATGATGGGGGCGCCCGTGCGCGCGCTCAGCGGGGCGGCTGCGGGTGAGTGGTCGCGGTGGGTGTGGGTGCACGCGATGGCGACAAGGCGGGCCTCGCCCAGCGCCTCGAGGATCGCGGCGAGGTGCTCTTCTTGCGCCGGGCCGGGATCGATCACGGCGACTTCGGCGCCATCGCCCACGAGGTAGGTCTGGGTGCCGGTGTAGGTGAAGGGCGAGGGATTGCGCGCGAGCACGCGCCGTACCTTGGGGGCAATCGTTTCGGCCAGGGCATAAGGCCGCTCGGGTTCCGCGTCGCGCTGCATGGAGGCGCTATGGGGGCTTGGGGCGCGCATGTCGAGGCGTGTCGGCCTGCGAGGAGCGGTCAGCTGGCGAGGCGCCCCTCGATGCGCTGGCGCAGCCGCTCGATGGCGCTGGCCGCCGCGGCCTCCTCGCGCGACAGGCTCCAGGTCTCGTCGAGGCGCTCCAGGCGCGCGTAAAAGGTGCGGGTGCGCGCAACGAGCCGGGTAATCCCGGCATCGAGCAGGGCCTCGTCCTCCTCCCGTCCCTCGCGGGCATGGCGCAGGTCCTGCGCAAGGCGTCCGTGGCGGCGGAGCTGCTCCTCTCCGATCTCGCCCATGAAGTAGGCGCGGTGCTGCAGCAGCCAGGCAATCGCGTGCATCATGCGCGTGGTCGTGGCGAGCCCGACGCGCGAATAGGCGATGCGGATGCGGTCCTCGTCGGTCGTGGGTACTTTCGTACCGGACGCAGGACGGGCCGGGGGCGCAAGCTGGCCGGACATCTGCCCGGACGCGGAGAAAGTCCCGCGCACGTCCTCCGACAGCGCGAGCGCCTCGCGGTAGAGGCCCTCCACGATGCGGGGGCAGATGGCCAGCGTGTGGGTCATGACCAACAGCTATTTCGCATGCGCGAATCAGGGGCAATGGGAAAGGTGCGCAAACCCGTGTCGGGCTGGGCATGTGTCCCTGACTGGCACGGTTTAGGGTTGATGCAGCTTAACCTTTATCACGGATTTACCCTGATTTTTCGCGCGAGGCCGAGAGCCGCGCGCCGGATCGCCCTGCGTCTCAGGCGATGATATCGGGAATCAGGTAGTCCTCGATATGGGTGATCTGGTCCTTTAGGCCCAGCTTGCGCTTTTTCAGGCGTGCGATCTGCATCTGGTCGGTGCCGCCCGCGGCACGCAGGGCATCGATCGCGGCGTCGAGGTCGCGGTGCTCGATCCGCAGGATTTCCAGCCGTTTACGCATTTCCTCTTCGGTCACGGCGGATTCCTCGAACGCTAGAATGGGCCCGTTTGTGCAGTGCAATTGGTGAATCCGGCCTGACGCAGGTTTCACGCAACTCACCGATATGTAGCAATCCCGGACTTCGCAAGATGCTGTGAATGTGGTTCCCTTCGATTGCGCCGGTCCCTGAGAACCGAGTCGCCAATCCGGGCCACCGGAAAGAGGGATCGCGTATCCACGAAAGAGGAGACACCATTCATGGAAAGTTCTCACGTCAGCGCCCTGCAGCTCAAGCACGCCGGTATCGACCGCCGGCTTCACGACGAATTGAGCCGCCCGATGCCTGATGCCGTGGTGATACAGGCCCTCAAGAAGCGAAAGCTGATGATCAAGGAGGAGATCGGCCGGGGCTGAACGCTTCGCGCTGGGCCTCGCACCGCGCGTGACGCGGCCTTTTCCAGCCCTGTTTTGGGACAAGCTCCTCCGCAAACGGAGGCCTTATCCATAGCTGGGTCGATTTGCGCGCTCCAACCGCGTTTCCAAACGCCCGCGTTTGGGGTACTCCCCAAGCCATGACCAGCGGAGCCGTCGACGCAGCACGAAACATCCTCACCGGCCTTCACGAGGTGATGGCCTCGCGCCAACACGCGCAGGCCAAGCTCAATACGGTCGTGGAAGTGATCGGGGAGAGCCTCCATTCGGAGGTCTGCTCGATCTACCTCCTGCGTGAGGGCATGCTGGAACTCTTCGCCACGCGCGGCCTGGCCCAGGAGGCCGTCCACGTGACGCGCCTGGCCATTGGTGAGGGTCTCGTCGGCACGATTGCCGAGAAGATCGAGACCCTCAACCTGGCCGAGGCTGCGGCCCACCCCGACTTCTCCTATCGTCCGGAAACGGGCGAGGAAAAGTTCCACTCCTTCGCGGGCGTGCCCATCGTGCGGCGCGAGCGGGCCGTGGGCGTCTTGGGCGTCCAGCATGTCGAGCGGCGGCGCTACGAGGAAGTGGAGATCGAGGCGCTGCAGACCGTGGCGATGGTGCTCTCCGAGCTCATCACCAACGCCGGGCTCATCGACGACGAGGACACCGCCTCGCTCGATCCCGCGCACAACGCGCCCGAGCAGTTGCGCGGCCTGTCGCTGGTCAAGGGGCTGGCGCAGGGCACGGCGGTCTACCACCAGCCGCGCGTCACCATCGAGCACATCGTCGCCCAGGACACCGAGGCCGAGCGCCAGCGTGTGATCCTCGCCTTCGACAAGATGCGCGAGCAGATCGACCGCATGGCCGGGCAGGCCGAGTTCGGCGTGGGCGGCGAGCACGAGGAAGTGCTCGAGACCTACCGCATGTTCGCCTATGACGAAGGCTGGACGCGGCGCATCAACGAGGCGATCGATTCCGGCCTTACCGCGGAAGCGGCGATCGAGCGCGTGCAGCAGCGCACCCGCATGCGTATGCGCCAGATCGACGACGCGCTCCTGGCCGATCGCATGCACGATCTGGAGGACCTGGCGAACCGCCTGCTGCGCATCGTCTCGGGCCAGATCGGCACGGCGGCCTCGCTGGGCCTGCGCAACGATGCGATCCTGATCGCGCGCAATCTGGGGCCGGCCGAGCTCCTTGAATACGACAAGCGACGCCTGAAGGGCGTGGTTCTGGAGGAAGGCTCGCTCACCAGCCACGTGGTGATCGTCGCGCGCGCAATGGGCATTCCGGTGCTGGGCCGCGTGCGGGGTCTTCGCGGCTACGTGCGCGAGGGCGACATGCTGCTGCTCGATGCCGAGCAGGGCATGGCGACCGTGCGCCCCTCGCCGGGCGCGATCGAAGCGTTTGAGGCCCGCTTTGCCAAGAACCGCGAGAAGCAGGCGGTCTACGCCTCGATGCGCGATGTCGAGCCGGTCACGAAGGATGGCACGCGCATCCAGGTGCGCATCAATGCTGGCCTGCGCGACGATATCGCCAATCTCAGCCTGACCGGCGCGGATGGCATTGGCCTCTTCCGCACCGAGTTCCAGTTCCTCGTCTCGGCCACGCTCCCTGCGCGCGAGCGCCAGACGCGGCTCTACCGTGATGTCCTCGATGCGGCGGGCTCCAAGCCGGTGGTCTTCCGCACCGTCGACATCGGCGGTGACAAGACGCTGCCCTACCTGCGCCACGACGACGGCGAGGGCGAGGAGAACCCGGCGATGGGCTGGCGCGCGCTGCGCGTCGCGCTCGAACGCGAGGGGCTGCTCAAGGTTCAGGCGCGCGCGTTGCTCGAAGCGGCCGGAGGGCGCGAGCTCAACGTGATGTTCCCGCTCGTCGCCGAGCCCTGGGAGTTCGACGAGGCCAAGGCCGTGTTCGAGGGCCAGCTGGCGTACTTGCGCAAGACCAAGCGCATGCTGCCCGAGGCGATCCGCTACGGCGTCATGCTCGAGGTGCCCGCGCTGGCCGAGCAGCTCGACATTCTGGCCCCCAAGATCTCGTTCCTCTCCATCGGCACCAACGATCTGACCCAGTTCCTCTTTGCCGCAGACCGTTCCAACCCCAAGCTGGCCGAGCGTTACGACTGGCTCAGCCCTGCGATCCTGCGCTTCCTGCGCCGCGTGGTGACCTCGCTCGAGGGCAGCAACGTCGATATCGGGGTGTGCGGCGAGATGGGCGGGCGCCGTCTGGAGGCGCTGGCGCTGCTGGGGCTGGGGATCCATCGCCTTTCGATCACCCCGGCCTCGGTCGGGCGCATCAAGGACCTTGTCGGCAAGACCGATCTTGGCGAGATCGAGGCGGCGATGCGCGGCTGGCTGGCCGAGCCGCCCGCCAACCTTCGCGAGACGATGCACGCCTGGGCCTCGGCGCGTGGGCTTCTCACCGACTGATCCCGGGCGATCCTTGCGCGCGCTATGCGGCGCGATGCCTCACAAGGCGCGCAGGAGGGGGCGAACGCGCACGGCAGGCGTGCAAATTGCACGCTCTGGCGCGCGGTGGTGGGAAGGTGTCAAAACTTTTTGGCTCTGGAGGCCCTCTTCGATTGACTTTGTCGTGTCGTAAAGGTTGGTTAGCGCGCGCAAACAGACCGTGTTCTGATCGCCGCTCGTGCCCCTCGGAGCCTAATGGATAACGTGGAAACACCCGAACCGACCTCGCAGCCCCTCACTGCGGGCCAGACCCTGCTCAAGGCCCGCGAAGAGGCCGGTCTCAGTCGCGCCGACATCGCCTCGCGCACCAAGGTTGCCGAGCGCCATATCCTCTCGATCGAGGAAGACCGTTTCGAGGACCTCGCCGCGCGCACCTATGCGGTCGGCTTTTCGCGCGCCTATGCCCGCGCGATGGGGCTCGATGAAAAGGTCATTGCCGACAAGGTTCGCGCCCAGCTTGATGCGCATGAGCCTTATGCGCCGGTCACCCAGCCCAGTTTCGAGCCTGGCGATCCCGCCCGCGTGCCCTCCAGCGGCCTCGCCTGGCTGGCGGGCGGCGCGGTCGTCCTGGTGATCGGCCTCGTCTTCTATTTCTGGAGCAGTGTGTTCTCGCCCGAAGGCGAGCTGCCCTCGCTTCTGCCCGGCGAAGAGCCGAGCGCGGCGCCCGCCCCGACGCAGGCTGTCGCGGCGGCGTCTCCGTCGGCTGCGGTGCCGTCCGGCCCGGTCGTGCTGACGGCCAATGCCGACCAGGTCTGGCTGCGCGTCTCGGATGGCAGCGGCGCCACTCTGGTGGAAACGGTGCTGGGACGCGGTGAGAGCTGGACCGTGCCCGCCGATGCCGACGCGCCCAAGCTGCGCACCGCGCGTCCCGACGCCCTGGCGATCACCGTGGGCACCGCCGCTGTCCCTGCGCTTTCGGACAAGCCCGAGACCGTCTCGGGGGTCTCGCTCGCGCCGCGTGATCTGCTGGGAAGCG
The DNA here is from genome assembly GCF_022818885.1 of Novosphingobium mangrovi. Classification (NCBI taxonomy): domain Bacteria; kingdom Pseudomonadati; phylum Pseudomonadota; class Alphaproteobacteria; order Sphingomonadales; family Sphingomonadaceae; genus Novosphingobium; species Novosphingobium mangrovi. The sequence goes on from NZ_JALHAT010000071.1 coordinate 11,627, forward strand.
CCGCGCCCG
>NZ_JALHAT010000072.1:0-3882 GCF_022818885.1 Novosphingobium mangrovi
TCTCGCGCCGGGGGGCTTGGCGTATCTGGAACACACCTGCGCACCGAACCCGCCAACCTCGACAGTTCGGGGAGCCCGAGGGCAATAGCCCTCGGATAAATCCTCTTCCTTACCCGATCCCTTCAAAATTCGTGCGCTTTCGCTTCGAGGTGCAAGTCTTTAGGGCAAAGGACGTCACTTCCGGCCCGGAGGACCTTATGAGTCCAGCCAGGCTTCCATGTGGAAAGGAAAGCATCATGCCCGCAAGCCCTCTGCCTTTGCCCGAATACGCACCAGTCCTGGCCGAGGTGCAGGGGAAGGGCGCGGTCTTTCCGGTGCGGCGGATCTACTGTGTGGGGCAGAACTATGCCGAGCACGCGCGGGAGATGGGGAGCGATCCCGATCGTCCCTCCCCCTTTTTCTTCAGTAAGCCCGCCGATGCGGTAGTCCCCAGCGGTAGGGTGCTGCCCTTTCCTGGCCGAACTGAAAATCTGCACCACGAAGTGGAACTGGTCGTCGCGCTAGGGGGCGGTGGGCATGACCTGGCACCCGAAGATGCTGAAGCGCTGGTCTTCGGTGCGGCCGTCGGCTTCGACATGACGCGCCGTGATCTTCAGGCCGAGGCCAAGGCGAAGGGCCGTCCCTGGGACATGGCCAAGGGCTTTGATGCCTCGGCGCCGCTGGGGCCTATCGTGCCAGGGCTGCCGCCGCGCAATGCCGCGATCCATTGTGAGCTCGACGGTGTGGTGCGCCAGCAGGGCGACATTGCGCAGATGATCTGGTCGGTGCCGGAGATCCTTGCGCATCTCTCGCGCTACGTGACCCTGGCACCGGGGGATCTCGTCTTCACCGGAACCCCTGCCGGGGTCGGCCCGGTACGTGCGGGGCAGCATCTGCGCGGCGAAGTGGCTGGCCTGCCTCCTGTCGAGGTCCGCTACGACGCCTGAGTTCGGACCGCGCCTTGCCGTTCACCTGACGGCTTTTGCAAATGCTAGTTACTTTTCATGTGCAGTCGATTGAGGTATCTGCCGAAACTTGTGTGCAGCTGCAGGCCCTGATAACGGAACATCATGTCGACTTGTGACCTTTGTGTTGTCCGGAACCGGGCGATTTGTGCGTCTCTCAACGCCAGCGAACTCGAGGCCCTCAACGCGATCGGGCGCACGCGCAAGATCACGCCGGGCGAATCGCTGATCTGGGAAGGCGAGGATTCGGTCCTCGTCGCCAACGTGATCGAGGGTGTCCTCAAGCTGTCGACCAACACCGAGGATGGCCGCGAGCAGATCGTCGGCGTGGTTTACCCCTCCGACTTCATCGGGCGGCCCTTTGGCGGCACCAGTGGGCACGGTGTGACCGCACTTACCGAAGCCAAGGTCTGCGTGTTCTCGCGCCGCGATTTCGATGCCTTTGCCCGTGAACACCCCTCGCTGGAGCACAAGCTGCTCGAGCGTACGCTGGGCGAACTGGACCGCACGCGCCGTTGGATGTTGCTGCTGGGCCGCAAGTCGGCGGCTGAGAAGATGGCGAGCTTCCTGGTCGAGATGACCGAACGCCTGGGCGGCAGCGGCTGCAAGATCCCGCTTGATGCTCCGCAGGAGCGCCACCTCACGCTGCCGTTCTCGCGCCAGCAGATCGCCGACGTGCTGGGCCTGACGATCGAGACGGTGAGCCGCCAGTTCACGCGCCTGCGCAACGAAGGCATCATTGACCTGCCCTCGCGCCGCGATGTCATCATTCGCGACATGGATGCGCTGGCGGCCGAAGCGGGCTGATTCGCACCAGACCTGGACCGTCCAGCTCGGTGGAGCGCCGCACGCGATGCATGCGCGCGTGCACAGACCGCATGGTCGGAATGGAAACCGAGCGCGTGGCAGCGAGTTGGGCAAGGCATGCCACCGCGTTCGAATACGTACGATATTGCGCCCGAGACGACCTCCAGCGTGCCCCCTGAAGATGCTGAACCCGGTATCGGCGGGCGAGGGTTCCTGCGCCGCGTTCTGACCCGCAAGGGGCTCGATCTCTATCTGCGCAATGCCCTCGCGAGTGTCGCGACATTTCTTCTCGATCTCGTCTTCATCTGGGGCCTGGTGGAGAAGGCCGGGGCCGGTCGGTTGCTGGCGGTGGCACTGGGCTTCCTGCTGGCCAATGCGCTCCACTACGTTCTGGCGCGGGTCTGGATCTTCCGGGGCAGTGCGCGCGGGATGGCGTCGGGCTATGTGCTTTTCGTCGGCAACGCGCTGGTGGGGCTGGGGCTGATTCTGGGCGCCTTCACGTTGCTGAGCGATGTTCTGGGCGTGCCCTATCTGGCCGCGCGCATCGCGGCTTCGCTGGTCGCGGGGACCGCGGTGTTCCTGTTCAACGCGACGGTCAATTTCAGGAAGCTGTAGGCGGGCCTGCGACAGGCACGAAAAAAGGGGGAGCGGTGTGCTCCCCCTTTCCTCGCATGCAGCGTGTGTCCCTTGAAATTGAGGCGCTGGGCCTCGTCTGGGCTCAGAAGCGGTAAGTGACGCCCGCGCTGAGAACCCAGGGATCGAGGTTGTGCTTGGTCTCAAGCACCTTGGTGTCCTCGACGTAGAACTTGGCGGTCGGCTTCATGAAGTACTTCTTGGCATCGAGCGAAACGCCGAAGCCGCTGTCGCCGAGCGCAATGTCGACACCGCCCTGAAGCGCCACACCGAACGAGTTCGACATCTTCACACGGTCCACGCCCAATGCCTGAGCGGTTGCACCCGGCTTTTCGTCGAACACGAAGAAGACCGAGGGGCCCGCGCCGATGTAGGGCTTGAAGGGCGTGCCGGTGGGCAGGTGGGCCTTCAGCGTCACCGTGGCGGGCAGGATCAGCACGTGGTCGACCAGCTCGGTGCCCGAGAGGTCGGCGGCGCCGTTGACGTGGTGCTGGGTGAAGCAGCAGATCGTCTCGAGCGAGAAGTTCTGGTTGAAGAAGTATTCGACCGCGAGGGTCGGGACCACGTTGTCGTTCGCCTTGGCGTCGACGTCGCTCACGCCCATGCCGGCGAGCGTGTCGCCCAGACCCGCATCGAGGTGCTTGATCTTGTCGATCTCGCCATTGGGCAGGACGGCCGTGCCGAGCACCTTGACCTGGAACTTGCCGTCCGGACTGCCGGCCATGGCGGGCGTGGAAAGGGCAGTGGCCGCGGCCAGGGCGACGAACATCGTCATCTTGCGCATAGTCATTTCTTCCATTGCCGCCGGGGCCGCACCATGCGTGTCCCCCCTCTTGAGCGGCTGCGGAAATGCCTTTGCGGCAATTGCGATCAAGTTGATTTGATCACGCGCAAAACAACGGAAATCGGCGTTTAATTTCATTGCCGAGGCAATTTGATCATTATCAATGCTGCAAGTGATGTTACTCTCCAAGGCGTTCGTCAGGTTCAGCAACAGTCTCGAAAGAGAAATGATATGGTAACGGTTCTCGCGCGGGCGGGCCTCTGGCTCGCCGTGCTCTTCCTTGCCGTCATCGGGGTCGCGCTCGCGGCTGATGGGGGTTTCGCCATTCACATGAGCATCGTCGCGCTGGCCGCGCTGATTGCCGTGTGGTTCACGGTGCGCAGCGCGGATTACGGCGCGATCGCGCGCGGTATCCTCAAGATGCCCGACGAGGGCCGCTACGATGACGACCCGGTGCGCTGGGGTGTCATCGCAACGGTGTTCTGGGGCGTGGTGGGTTTTGCGGCGGGTGTGTTCATCGCCGCCCAGCTCACCTGGCCCTGGCTCAACCTCGAGCCCTACCTCAACTTCAGCCGCCTGCGTCCGCTGCACACCTCGGCGGTGATCTTCGCGTTCGGGGGGAACGCGCTGATCGCCACGAGCTACTACGTCGTGCAGCGCACCTGCCGGGCGCGCCTGGCCTTCCCGGGCCTCGCGCGGTTCGTGTTCTGGGGC
>NZ_JALHAT010000073.1:0-11467 GCF_022818885.1 Novosphingobium mangrovi
GCTGCACACCTCGGCGGTGATCTTCGCGTTCGGGGGGAACGCGCTGATCGCCACGAGCTACTACGTCGTGCAGCGCACCTGCCGGGCGCGCCTGGCCTTCCCGGGCCTCGCGCGGTTCGTGTTCTGGGGCTACCAGCTGTTCATCGTGCTCGCGGCCACCGGCTACGTGCTGGGCATCAGCCAGTCCAAGGAATACGCCGAACCCGAATGGTACGTCGACTGGTGGCTGACGATCGTGTGGGTCTGCTACCTGGCGGTCTTCGTAGGCACGATCATCAAGCGCTCCGAGCCGCACATCTACGTTGCGAACTGGTTCTACCTCTCCTTCATCATCACCGTGGCCATGCTCCACGTGGTCAACAACCTCGACTGGCCCGTCAGCTTCGTCGGCTCGAAGAGCTACCCGGTCTTTGCGGGCGTGCAGGGCGCGCTGGTGCAGTGGTGGTACGGCCACAACGCAGTCGGCTTCTTCCTGACCGCCGGCTTCCTGGCGATGATGTACTACTTCGTGCCCAAGCAGGCCGAACGTCCGGTCTATTCCTACCGCCTCTCGATCATCCACTTCTGGTCGCTGATCTTCATCTACATCTGGGCCGGGCCGCACCACCTGCACTACACCGCGCTGCCCGACTGGGCGCAGACGCTGGGCATGGTCTTCTCGATCATGCTGTGGATGCCCAGCTGGGGCGGCATGATCAACGGCCTGATGACGCTGAACGGCGCCTGGGACAAGGTCCGCACCGACCCGATCATCCGTATGATGGTGATGGCGCTCGCCTTCTACGGCATGAGCACCTTCGAGGGCCCGATGATGTCGATCAAGTTCGTCAACTCGCTCTCGCACTACACCGACTGGACCATCGGTCACGTCCACTCGGGCGCGCTGGGCTGGAACGGCATGATTACCTTCGGCGCGATCTACTACCTGGTGCCGCGTCTGTGGAACCGCGAGCGGCTCTACTCGGTGCGCATGGTCAACTGGCACTTCTGGCTCGCGACCATCGGCATCGTCTTCTACGCCGCGAGCATGTGGGTCGCAGGCATCATGCAGGGCCTCATGTGGCGCGAATACGGCGCGGACGGGTACCTCGTGAACACCTTCGCCGACACGGTCGCCCGGATGTACCCGATGTATGCGATGCGCGCCTTTGGCGGCCTGCTCTACCTCGCGGGCGGTGCGATCATGGTCCTCAACGTGTGGAAGACCATCGCGGGGCAGCTGCGCGAGGAAGCGCCGATGCACAACGCCTCCTACGATCCCGAGGCCGACAAGCCGCTGCCCGGCGCCCGCGCCGCGCAGGCCAACTGAAGCGCTTGGAAAGGGAACAGGTAAAATGACTTCCATGACCGAGCGCCACAAGAAGCTCGAAAAGAACATCACCCTGCTCGGCGTCTGCGCCTTCGGTGCGGTGATCGTGGGCGGCATCGTCGAGATCGCCCCGCTGTTCTGGATCGACAACACCATCGAGAAGGTGGAGGGGATGCGCCCCTACACCCCGCTCGAACAGGCTGGCCGCGACATCTACGTGCGCGAGGGCTGCTACGTGTGCCACAGCCAGATGATCCGTCCCTTCCGCGACGAGGTCGAGCGCTATGGCCACTACAGCCTCGCCGCCGAATCGATGTACGACCACCCGTTCCAGTGGGGCTCCAAGCGCACCGGGCCGGACCTGGCGCGCGTGGGCCTGCGCTACTCGGACAGCTGGCACGTCCAGCACCTCACCGACCCGCAGTCGGTCGTGCCCGAAAGCGTGATGCCTAAGTACGGGTTCCTCGCGGAGAACGACCTCGATGTCCCCGACATCGCGGCCAACCTCACCGCGCTGCGCCACGTCGGGGTGCCCTACACCGACAAGGACATCGAGATGGCCATGGCCGACCTTTCGGCCCAGGCCGATCCGATGGCCGACGCCGGCGACCTCGAGGAGCGCTATCCCAAGTCGCAGATCCGTGACTTCGACGGCGACCCTTCGCGCCTCACCGAAATGGACGCGCTGGTCGCCTACCTGCAGATGCTGGGCACCCTCGTCGACGTGAATGACGCGGCGGCTCAGGAGGAACTCGCCTCGGAGAAGGGCCGATGAACGCGCACTCCACTTACGAGACGCTGCGGCACATTGCCGACAGCTGGGGGCTCCTCGCCATGATGCTGGTCTTCCTCGTGCTCGTCGCCTGGCCCTTCCGGCCAGGCCACCGGGCCAGGAACGAGGAAGCTGCCACCATGATCTTCAAGGACGAGAACGATGGCTGACAAGCGTTTTGACGAAGCCACGCAGACCGAGACCGTCGGCCACGAATGGGACGGGATCGAGGAACTGAACACGCCGCTGCCGCGCTGGTGGCTCTGGACCTTCTACGCCTGCATCGTCTTTGCGATCGGCTACACCGTGGCCTACCCGGCCTGGCCGGGGATCAGCTCGGCCACGCAGGGCGTCCTGGGCTGGACCAGCCGCGGGCAGCTTGCCGAAGAGATGGATGAAGCCGCCGCGGCGCGCGCCAAGACCGTCGCCTCGCTGGCCGACATGCCGATCGAGGAACTGCCCCAGCATCCCGAACTGATGCGTGCAGCGGTTGCGGGCGGCTCGGCGGCCTTCAAGGTCAACTGCGTGCAGTGCCATGGCGCGGGCGCGGCGGGTTCCAAGGGCTATCCCAACCTCAACGACGACGACTGGCTGTGGGGCGGTGACCTCCAGACCATCGAGACCACGCTCATCTACGGCATCCGCCAGCCGGGCGAGGACATGACGCGCCAGTCGATGATGCCCAATTTCGGCAGCGACGGCCTGCTTGATGCCGGACAGATCAGCGATGTGGCCGGCTACGTCCTCAGCCTCTCGGGCAAGGCGCAGAAGAGCGCGGCGACCCAGCGCGGCGCGCAGGTCTTTGCCGACAACTGCGCGGTCTGCCACGGCGAGAACGCGAAGGGCAACCGCGACCTTGGCGCGCCCAACCTCTCGGACGCGATCTGGCTCGACGGGGGCAGCAAGGCCGAAGTCGAAGCGCAGATCCACCACCCGCACCACGGCGTGATGCCGGCCTGGGGTGAGCGCCTCGATCCGGTCACGATCAAGATGCTCGCGGCCTATGTCCATTCGCTGGGCGGCGGTGAGGAGTTCGCGGCGCCGGTGGCCGAAGCGGCGCCCGAAGGCGAGGATATGGCCGAAGACACGGCCGAGACACGCGAGTAGCACAGGACTGACACGGGCCGGGGTGGCAAGGACCCCGGCCTGACCCTCCAGGCGTAACCCGGTCTTTCGCCTCCTTTGCGAAGGGCCGGATCACACCTTCCGGGCCGCTCAGCCCCCCATTTCGATGACGGGCGGACAACGGACATGAACAAGCCAGAACCGATCACCCCCAGCGCCGAGGCTCCGGTCTCGCTCTATGCCAAGCACGAGCCGGTCTTCAACCGGCGCATCGACGGCAAGTTTCGCCGCATCAAGTGGGTGATCATGGCGGCGTGCCTGGCGATCTACTGGGTGACGCCCTGGCTGCGCTGGGATCGCGGTCCCTACGCGCCCGACCAGGCGGTGCTGATCGATCTTGAACACCGCCGTTTCTACATGTTCGGCATCGAGATCTGGCCCCAGGAATTCTATTTCGTGGCGGGCCTCCTCATCATGGCGGGCATCGGCCTGTTCCTGGTGACGAGCGCGGTGGGCCGCGCGTGGTGCGGCTATGCCTGCCCGCAGACGGTCTGGACCGACCTCTTCCAGCATGTCGACCGCCTTATCGACGGGGACCGCAACGCGCGGTTTCGCCTCTACAAGGCCCCCTGGGGCCCGGCCAAGATTACGCGGCGCCTGCTTAAGTGGGCGATCTACCTCGCGATCTCCTTCGCCACGGGCGGCGCGTGGATCTTCTACTTCGCCGATGCCCCAACGCTCCACCAGGAGTTCTGGAGCGGCACGGCCGCGCCCGTCGCCTACGGCACGGTGCTTGTCCTCACGCTCACCACCTTTGCGCTGGGCGGTTTCATGCGCGAGCAGGTGTGCATCTACATGTGCCCCTGGCCGCGCATCCAGACCGCGATGCTCGATGAGAAGAGCCTCATCGTTACCTACAAGGAGTGGCGCGGCGAGAAGCGCGGCAGCCTCAAGAAGGCGCAGAAGAACCCCGGCGAATACGGCGACTGCATCGACTGCAACCAGTGCGTGGCGGTCTGCCCGACCGGCATCGATATCCGCGAGGGGCCGCAGATCGGCTGCATCACCTGCGCGCTGTGCATCGATGCCTGCGACCGCGTCATGGCCGAGACCGGCCGCCCGCGCGGCCTCATCGACTACGCGACGCTGGAAGATGCAGAGAACGAGAAGAAGGGCCATCCGCCCACCCGGCACGCCAAGCTCATCTGGCGCCCGCGCACGCTCGTCTACTTCGCGGTATGGGCGGGCATTGGCCTGGGTCTGCTGTTCATGCTGGGCACGCGCGTCCACACCGATGTCTCGGTCGCCAAGGACCGCAACCCGCCCTATATCCTGATGAGCGATGGTTCGGTGCGCAACGGCTATACCCTGCGTCTGCACAACATGCAGAACCGCCCGCGCGAAATGGACCTTGGCATCGAGGGCCTGCCCGGCGCGGTGATGTGGACCGAGGACATGGCCCGCGAGGCCGCATCGCGGAGCCTGACGCGCACCGTCGCGCCCGATGCGACGCAGGTCGTGCGGGTTTACGTCGTGGCGCCGCAGGACACCCGCGACCAGGATTTCGCCTTCACCCTGGAAGCGCAGGGGGAAGAGCGTGAAAGCGATACCGCCAAGGCGCAGTTCGATGCGCCTGGAGACGAATGATGGCAGGTGACACGAACATGGCGAAACGCCCCACGCGCAAGCCCTTTACCGGCAAGCACATGACCCTGATCCTGGTGGCCGGCTTCACGGTCATCGTGGGGGTCAACGTGTTCATGGCCACGCTGGCGAGCCGTACCTTCGGCGGTATCGTCGTCGAGAACTCCTACGTCGCCAGCCAGAAGTTCAACACTTGGCTCGACGAGGCCCGCCGCGAGGAAGCGCTGGGCTGGCAGGTCGCGGTGGCCCGGCGTGGCGATGGCCGCCTCCAGCTCGAGCTGACCGGCGCGCCCGAGGACGCGCAGGTGGTTGCCGAGGCACGCCACCCGCTCGGGCACAAGCCCGACCAGGAGCTGACCTTCACGCGCGGGTTGGACGGCACCTGGGCCAGCGACGCTGTCCTGCCCGAGGGGCGCTGGACGCTGCGCCTGCGCGTCGAGACGCCTGAGGGCGCGATCTGGCGGACAGAGCGGGCCGTGCTGTGAACGCGCCTGTCACCGATCTCGTGGCGCCGTCCCCGGACAACGCCACGCCCCTTGAGGCCGATTTCGTCGACAGCCGCTTTACGGTTCCGGGCATGCGCTGTGCGGGCTGCATCGCCAAGGTCGAGCGCGGTCTGGGCGCCATCGCGGGTGTGGAAGCGGCACGCGTCAACTTCTCGGCCAAGCGCGTGGCCGTCCATCACGCCTCCGCCATCACTGACGACGATCTGATCGACGCGCTGCGCAAGCTCGGCTTCGAGGCCGAGCGCGCCGCCGAGAATCCGCTTGGCCGCGATGATGGCGAACAGCGCCGATTGGCCCGGGCGCTTGCCGTTGCGGGCTTTGGCATGATGAACATCATGCTGCTCTCGGTCTCGGTCTGGTCGGGGGCGGACGCGATCACGCGCGACATGTTCCACTGGATCAGTGCGCTCATCGCGGTCCCTGTCATCGCCTATGCCGGGCGTCCCTTCTTCGCCTCGGCCGCGATGGCGCTGCGCTATCGGCGTACCAACATGGACGTGCCGATCAGCATCGGTGTCCTGCTCGCCACGGGCATGAGCCTCTACGAGACGCTGACCGGTGGCCCCCACGCCTATTTCGACGGCGCGGTAATGCTGCTCTTCTTCCTGCTCGCAGGGCGCGTACTCGATGCAATGATGCGCAGCCGCGCGCGTTCGGGGATTGCCGCGCTGCTGGGGCGTATGGGCAAGGGCGCGCAGGTGCTGAACCCGGACGGCTCGACCCGCTACGTCGCGGCCGAGGGGCTGGCGCCGAACATGGTGATGCTGGTGGCCGCGGGCGAATCGCTCGCCGCCGATGGCGTGATCGTGGAAGGGCGCACCCGCATCGATTCCTCGATGCTGACGGGCGAAAGCGAGCCGCGCCCCGTGCTGGAGGGCGAGACCATCCATGCTGGGATGATCAACTTGGGCGATCCGGTCCGGGTCAAGGTGACGGCCGCCGCGCAGGACACCGCGATTGCCGACATCGCGCGCCTCATGGACGAGGCCGGACAGTCGCGCTCGCGCTACGTGCGCATCGCCGACCGCGCCTCGCGGCTTTACGCGCCTGCCGTGCACAGTCTCGCCGCGCTCAGCTTCCTGGGCTGGTGGCTGGCGGGGGCAGGGGTCTACAAGGCGCTTCTCATTGCCGTCTCGGTGCTCATCATCACCTGCCCCTGCGCGCTGGGCCTCGCCGTGCCCGCCGCGCAGGTCGTCGCTTCGGGCGCGCTCATGCGCCGGGGCCTGCTCATCAAGGATGGTTCTGCGCTCGAACGCCTGGCCGAGGTGGATCAGGTGCTGTTCGACAAGACAGGCACGCTGACGCTGGGCGAGCCGCGCCCGGTGGACCTGGACGTGCTCGATGCGCAAGGCCGCAGCGTTGCGCTCGCGCTCGCGCAGGCGAGCCGCCATCCGCTGAGCCGCGGGCTTGCCAAGGCGCTGCGCGCCGCGGGCACCGAGCCTGCTGTGCTCGACGGCGTCAGCGAGGAAGCCGGGCAGGGCATGCAGGCCCGCTATCAGGGCCGCGAGGTCGCGCTGCTGCGCCCCGAATTCGAGGTCGGCGGGCTTGCCGTCGACCTGCTCATAGATGGCACGCGCACGCGGCTTGCCTTCTCCGACCCGCTGCGTCCCGATGTGCGCGAAACGCTAGCAGAGCTTTCCGGGCAGGGCGTCACGGCGGCCATCGTTTCGGGCGACCGCGAGGCATCGGTAGGCGCTGTTGCCAAGGACTTGGGCCTCTTTGCCACCCACTCGATGAAGCCGGCCGGGAAGCTCGCGCTGCTCGAGCGGCTGAAGGGCGCAGGGCACTTCCCGCTTATGGTCGGCGATGGCCTCAACGACGGGCCTGCCCTTGCCGGAGCGCACGTTTCCATCGCGCCGGGCGGGGCAAGCGATGTCAGCCAGCAGGCGGCCGACGCGGTCTTCGTGGGTGAGCGCCTAATGCCGGTCGCGCTGGCGCTGCGCGTGGCGCGTCGGACCATGGCCATCGTGCGCCAGAACTTCGCCATGGCCGCGATCTACAACGTCTTTGCGGTGCCGCTCGCGATCCTGGGGCACGTGACCCCGCTCGTCGCCGCGATCGCGATGTCGGGCAGCTCGCTTGTCGTCGTGGGCAATTCCTTGCGTCTTGCCCGCGCGGCGGGCCGGGCAAGCGAGCAGGCGTAAGCGCGCGAACCATGACAATACTCGGGTTTCTGATACCGCTCGCCCTCATCATGGGGCTGGTTGGTCTGGTCGGCTTCTTCTGGGCGATGAAGAGCGGCCAGTTCGAGGACCTCGACGGGGCCGCCAACCGCATCCTCATCGAGGAGGAGGAGGACAGCGACCAGGACGCGAAGGGGTGAGGCCAGGGTCCCTTTGGGGCCCTTCAGGCATCCCCTGTGCGATCTTGTCAGCGTGGCTTGATCAATCGCAATGAAGCGCTCGGTGGGATCGCCCAAGGTCCCCTGCATGTGGACATATCACCCCGATCTGCTGGCGGTCCCGGTACCGCGCTACACGAGCTTCCCGACCGCGGCCGAATTCGGCGACGAGGTGGGCGAAGGCGACTTCGTCCAGGCACTTGCCGACGTGCGCGGGGACATATCGCTCTACGTGCACATCCCGTTCTGTGAGAAGATCTGCTGGTATTGCGGGTGCAACACGAGCGCGGCCAACAAGGCCGAGCGCGTGGCGAGCTACCTCGATGCCCTCAACCACGAGATCAGCCTGGTCGCCGAGCGCGTGCCCAAGGGCGCTAAGGTCTCGCGCATCGCCTTTGGCGGGGGCAGCCCGAACGGTATTTCGCCTATCGATTTCGTGCGTATCGTCGATACGCTGATCGTTCATTTCGGGGTGACGAACCCGGTCATGTCGATCGAACTGGATCCGCGCACGCTGGGCTCGGAATGGGCCTCGGTGATCGGCGCCATCGGCATCGACCGGGCGAGCCTTGGTGTGCAGACGTTCGCGCCGCATCTCCAGGAGGCCATCGGCCGCGTCCAGCCGACCCGCATGATCGAGAATTCGACCGCGATGCTGCGCGCGGCGGGGATCACCTCGCTGAACTTCGACCTGATGTACGGGCTGCCCGGCCAGACCATGGCGGATCTCGACGATTCGCTGGAACAGACCGTGGCTCTGGGCGCGGACCGCATCGCCCTGTTCGGCTACGCCCACGTCCCGCACATGATCCCGCGCCAGCGCAAGATCGACGCAAGCGACCTGCCCGATGCCCAGGCGCGCTTCGCGATGGCCGCGCACGGCTATTCCTTCCTGCTCGATGCAGGCTACGTGCCGGTCGGCTTCGACCATTTCGCCCTGCCCGGCGACAGTCTGGCGCAGGCCATGTTGAAGGGCACCTTGCGGCGCAACTTCCAGGGCTTCACCGAGGACCCGTCCGACGTGCTGCTGGGGCTTGGCGCTTCGGCGATCAGCGGTTTTCCGGGCCTGCTTGCCCAGAACGAGAAGAACACCGGGCGTTACCGCATGATGCTCTCGCAGGACCGGCTGCCGGTGAACCGGGGCATCGCGCGAACGGCGCAGGACCAGCACCGCGGGGCGGTGATCGAGGCGCTGCTGTGCCGGGGTCGGGCACGGATTGACGAGACTCTGCGCGCCGAGGCCCTGCCGCTGCTGCGCCCCTATCTCGATGCGGACCTGTGCGAGATCGATGGCGAGGATCTCGTCATCCGGCCGGGCGGCGTGCCCTACGCGCGCTCGATCGCGGCGCGCTTCGATCCCTATCGCAAGGATTCGCTGCGGCGTTTCAGCTCCGCGGTTTGAGCGCGCCCTCGCGGGTGTCGAACTCGACCCCGAAGAGGTTGCCTTCGCGCCAGCGCACCAGGCCCCACAGTTCCTGACCGTTCTCCAGCCGGGCGCGCACGACGCTTTCGGCGGGCGGCGGTGTGCCGAGAGCGGCCGCGCTCAGCCCGCGCGAGGATATGTCGCGCACCATCACCTCGATCGGTTGGCCGCAGGCGTCGGTGAGCGCAAAGCGCGCGCACTGGCGCAGCCGCCGTTCGCGCGGGGTCGGGGTCGGTCGAAAGCGGTCATGTCCCATCCAAGACCAGAACGACGCGCCGGAGCGCGAATTAAGGGTTCGGCAAAGAACTTCGCGAAAGATCTTCGCATCCTCTCCTCACGTGAGCGCGGCGCGGCAAGAATTGTAATTAACGCAACTGCGATTTGACCATGATCAAAGCCGGTTCCTGCCGCGTCTGCGAGAAGAGAGTTGCCGGTCGCGCACCGCTGGCTGTCTCTGGCCCCGGTGCGAACCGCTTCTCCCCACCTTCGGGCGGCCCTACCTCGTGACGGGCCGCCTGTTTTTTTGTCTGCGCGGCGCCTGTTTTCAGGCGCGCGTCAGGGCGTCGATGGGCAGGCTGTGCTGCGCCAGCGAAAGCGGGTGCGGACGGTGGGAGACCAGCACCAGGCCCGTACCCGTGCTTTTCAGCCAGTCGCCAAGGCGCCGTACCAGTTCGCGTTCGGTTGCACCGTCGAGCCCTTCGGTGGGTTCGTCGAGCAGCAGCCAGGGGCGCTCGGCCAGCAGCGCGCGGGCCAGCGAGAGGCGCTTGCGCTCCCCGCCCGAAAGCGGTGCCCCGTCCTCGCCCAGCAGGGTGTCAAGGCCTGCGGGGAGACGCGCGATCCTCTCGTCGAGGCAGGTGACGGTGAGCGCGGCGTGCATTGCGTCCTCGGTGATCCCGGGGCGGGCGAGGCGCAGGTTGTCCGCGATCGATCCGGCAAGCAAGGGCGCGTCCTGCGCGCTCAGCGCAAACTGGCCGCGCAAGCTCTCCTCGGCGCATTCGGCCAGCGGCATACCGTCGATCCAGATCGGCGCCGTGCTGGCGCGAAGTCCGGCCATTGCTTCGAGCGCGAGGGTCTTGCCCGAGCCGGAGGTGCCCAGCAGGGCAATGTGGCTGCCGGGGGAAAAGTCGTGGGTGCCAAGGCGCAAGGGGGCGGCGAGGAGGGGGGCGCTCGGCGCTGTCGGCAAAGGCGGCTCGGCAAGGTCCAGAAGGCTCTCCAGACGGTGCAGGCCTTCCTCGACACGGGCCTGGCGCAGCGCGGTGCGTGAGATCGCCGCAAGCGCTTCGATGGCCGCGGTGGCGGCAAGCAGGCCGAGCGCGGCTAGAGCGGGGCCGCCCGAGGCTGTGGCAAGGACGGCGATGGCCGCCAGCGCGCCGTAGAGGAGCTGGAAGGCGGCAACACCGGCTTCGGCCCGGAACAGCGCCTGGCGTGCGGCATCGAGGCGCGCGAGGGGCTCGGCCAGTTCGTCGAGGACCGTCTCGACAAGGCCGTAGGCCGCGATCTCGGCGCGGGCCTGGGCCATGTCGACATAACGGGCGCGCAGTTCGCCCAACGCTTCGGCGGCGACGCGTGCAGGGGCGGCGGTGAGGCGGCGCGACAGCGCGGTCACGGCGAAGGGAAAGACCACGAGCAGCCCTGCCAGCAGCAGCGCAGGCAACCAGCCCGAAAGGGTGGCGAGGGCCACGCCCGCCAGCGCGGCGGCCAGGCTGCCCGGGCGCGTGGGCTGGCGCACGATGAGGTCTTCAAGCGATTCGATGTCGCCGATCAGTCGCGCGCTCGCCTCGCCTGCCGAGACATCGGGGGCATGGCGTGTGTCCTGCACGGCGAGCAGGCGGAAGAGGCGGCTGCGCAGGTCCGCCATCGCGGTCAAGGCGGCCTTGTGCGAGAGCATGCGCTCGCCGTAGCGGCTGACCGTGCGCAGGATGGCAAGGAGGCGGATCGCGGCGCTGGGGATCAGGTAGTTGAAGGCCTGCACGGCCAGCAGGCCGGAGGCGCCCGCGATGGCCGCGCCGGTCAGGAACCAGCCCGATACACCAAGCAGCAGCAAGCCGCTCAGCGCTGCGACCACGGCCGAGAGGGTGCCGAGGCGCAGCACGCGGCGGACAGGGGCTGTCGGGCGGGCCAGTTCGACCGGATGCGAAGAGGCGGGGCGGCTCACAGGGCGATCTCCTGCTGGGCGATGGCCCGGACGGTTTCATCGTGGGTGGCGACAAGGAGCGCGCGCTCGCGGGCAAGCTCCTGCAGCACGGCGACGATCTGCGCGGCGCTGGCGGCATCGAGGTCGGCGGTGGGCTCGTCGCACAGGAGCAGCGGGCGGCCCGAAAGCAGCGCGCGGGCCAGCCCGATACGCCGTCGCTCGCCGCCCGAGAGGCCCGAGCCCTTGTGGTCGATGGCAAGGTCGAGCCCGCCG
>NZ_JALHAT010000074.1:0-11111 GCF_022818885.1 Novosphingobium mangrovi
AAGACGCCTTGGTTTTGGCGGAGGGCACCGAAATCTAAGATTTTCAGGCTCCCCGTTGAGGCGCGGAGCCTGAACCCTTCTGCTACGGGTAATTCGCCGCGAATGTACCCTGCTACGCAGCGCCTACCGGCCCCGCTTTCGCATGCGGCAAGGATGAGCAGACCGTCCGCTCCTGAGGAGCGGAAATTGGTGCCTGAACGGCCACAAAGGGTCGTTGGCGCGATTTGTGTTCAGGCGTCTCAACGGCCAATCAACAGTATGGTAAAGCGTCTCGGCTTGCGAGAGCAGGATCAGCTGATATTCAATGTTTCAGTTCCTTTCGGAGTGAAAGTATGCGGTTTCTGGCTGTTTTGCCTATCCTGCTCCTGACGTCCTGCTCTGACAGCCCTAGCCGTGACGAACTTTTGGATCAGGTTGCTGAGCTTGAACATGCAAACGACCAGCTCAGAAGTGAGACTGAGAGTTTGCAGCAGCAGTTAGAGGGCGCTCAATCTGCCGCTTCCGACGCAAATGATGCAGCTTCGAGAGCAAAGGATGCCGCAGAGGAAGTCGCGTCGCAAGCTGAACGCTTTCAGAGAGAAGATTGGCGATACGTAGTGCACGATATGCAGGAAGCTGCTGACGAAGCTGTAAGAGCGGCCAACGACGCAGCGAGCGAAGCTGATGACGCCTACAGCTCCTTCAACTACTGACATCGAAGGCGCCTGCGCTGCTCGACGAGCAGTGAGGTAAACTGATCGTCTGCTTGTGGGGATCGAAAATTAACGCCTGAAGGTACGTGAAGGGTCGGGCTCTGATTCCCAATTGAAAGCTGGCGTTCTAGAATCGGCTCAAGACCTGAAGGTAATCAAAAAGGGCCGATCCGGCGCACGCTTCTTGGCGAGGAAAATGCCCCGCAGTTCAAATGCAAAGGATTTGCGCAAGCGAACTTCGCGAATTAGGCTGACACCGATCTTCTGCGGGGTGTGAACAGTGAAGTCAGAGTATGGATTTTCTTGCCTTGCTGCCATCTCCTTCTTGCTGATTTCGCCTGTCGCGCATGCTGAAATCTACACAATGGAGCCGGACCAGCCCGAAACCGAGGGCTCGACCTACTATTGGCGACCCTCTCCGGGTGACATGCAGCATCCAGGCAACATGATCCGGGTCAATCTGGATCTGCCCAAAGGGTACACACCGCGCGGGACCCATCTTGCCTCTGACAGCGGCTATACACTTACAGGCAATGTTGAATGGGCCTTCAGTGGTTGCGGCGCGCGCGCCAACCCCTGCATCGAGCGGCAATATTGGGGTATCCCTAACGCCACGTTCGACGTGTCCTGGAGAATGTGGGGCGAAACCACCGCAATCGAACGGAGCCGGCGCCGCCGCTTCGGGCAGGTGACCAGCGACGCAGATGGCAACTTCCAGATGACGGCGCCCTTGCCGAACGGCGGGCGCAGGTTCGATCCAGCCACGCCCAACCAGTTGACGCTGCACGTGGACGCGCTGCGCTATCAGGATCGTGCCTATCCCGAAGGCCGTCCCTTGAGCGCTGCACCGAACACCTTTTTCGTGCCGTTCTCGAAGCAGCTTGAGCTGCGGTTCTTCGTGGACGATTTTCATGTAACCGAAATCCGCTCGTCCACAAATCATGTAACGCCCGGCCAGGAGATCGCGATTTCCGGGAAGCTGGATGTCGAAGACGCGTTTGCGGCAGGCCGATCGCTGGCAAATGCGATAGCCCAGGCATCCTATTCCGGCAACGTGATCGGGCAGTTCCCGGTCGCGGCCGACGGCCGCTTTTCAGGTAGGATCGCGCCCCCCAGGCTGGACGGCGACTATCTGGTCGAGGTGACCGGCGTTCTCGATGGCCAGCAAAGCGTTGGCAGGAGTTTCTATCTCGTGCGAAACGACGAGATCAATCCGAACGCCGCCGTGAAGCATGCCGAAGCGGCCGAGATGTACAACGGCCTCGACGCGGCCAACCTGACCTTTGATACGAACCTGGCGGCCAGGCGCGGGACCCAGGCGGCCACGGCGAAGAACGATCTCGTCGCGCTTCACTGCGACATGGTGAAGCGGGTGCGGCCTCTTTTGCAGAGTGGTGTGGCCATGGATACCAAGGCGAGCGTCCTTGCCATGCTCGCAGAGTACGAAGACCGCATCCTTTCAGGGGCTTCCAGCCCGCGCGAAGCGGTCGTCTCACTTTACCGCGACTTGTCGAATGACCCGTCCGCGCAGGTCTGCCAGTATTCCGAATTGGATCTGTTCTCGAACGAGAACGCCGAACAGTCGCACTTTCTGGCACCCTTCATCGAAACCGGTACGACGAATGTCTATCTGGGGTTCATGAACCGGATCTTCGCCAAGGCGGGCTTGAGCCTGAAGGAGCCGCTTCCTTTCGGGAAGATCGATCTTTCCGCGACATGGATGGCACCGATCGGCAATGGTGCGCAAAGGCCAGTCAGCGTCGTGGACTTTGCGCATCTCCAGTCTGATCGTACACCCATGCTCATCGCGCTCGTGGAGCGCGGGGTCGGCGCCTTCGCGCCGGTATCGGTTGCCTCAGGAGCCCCGGCTGCGGCCGCAGCGGCCAGTGCTCGCAGACGCCCATCCCTGTCCGAGGACGAACGCAAGGCCGTCCGCAAACTCTATCGCGAATTGATGGCGTACCGATATTTCGGAGAAGGTGTGCTGTCTGCAGGCACCGTCGCCGAACTGCTGGACGTCCAAGGCTTCGGCTCGGATCGGCAGGCGTGGCTGGTCGGCGCTTTCGAAGAGCTTTTTGCCCTGCGCCTGGATATCGCACCTGTACAGAGCGGATACCGTTTCACGTTCGCCCATTTCAGTTGATCCTCTGACGCGGACTGTTCGGCGAATGCCGGGCAGCCTGCAGGATTGCCTGTCACCAATAAGTCTGCTGACCTTCTTGGGCCAAACCTCCACATCTAGGAGGTGAAGAGACTGCCGCTTCGCGTCAGGAGAGCAGGAAAGGCCACGACTTCCTGAAACGTGCGACCTATGGCCTTCAGAGCCATAGAAGATGTGTCCTGGGACTCCGCAGACAGCAAGTCTGAGCAGGCCGTCCGCTCTTGGAACGCGGAAATTGGCGCCTGAGCGTCCATAAAGGGGCGGCAACGGTGGCAGCGCCTGGGGCCTAGTCCTCTGCCCAGTTTGCAGAAACTTCCGCAGGATAGCGGACATCCTAGTCGTGATACGCAACGGGGGCTTGGCTCCCGCAAGCAGGCATACCGATAGACTCTAAGCCGCTGGCATGCGTATTTTCCCAAAGCCTCGTTCACCGGCCAGCAGTCGCTGAAAAAGATAGCACTGGTGATAGGCGGCCCAGGCCCGCGAGAAGCCCGAGCGTATCGCCCGCAGACTGAAGCCATGAGTGCGGCAGCAGCGCTACCTTGGCGATCGCCGCGTCCCCAGGATGCTTGTGAAACGAGTCTCAGCGCTTCGCATAACTCCCGCCGGCAATGGAGTCGTGCACACAGATCAGGGCCGCTGGCGCAAGATATCCGGTCAAAGCATCTTCATCTGGTCCCCCAAGCTGGCTAGCAACAGACGAACTTCTGCCATCTGTGCAATATTCACGCTCTTGCCTGACAGGGCACTATTAAACAATACTTCGAACTTATCTTGAGCAATCGTCAGTTTCGTTTTGATTTCTGAAAAACCATCAGCCGCACCCTTTACCTGAAGCGGCTCTGGCGAAAGCTTTATCTGCGCTTCGAGTTCGCGCCTACGCAGGACCTGCTGTTTGAGTTCGTCCTCGAGATCCGCAATTTCCATTGAACGGCGTACCACGCGTTCATCAAGCGCCGCATTCGTGCGCATCAGGTTGTGGGCATTGCTGCGCTTGGACACGTGCGTTGCAATGCGGGCCTGCAGGACCTGGAAATCGATCGGCTTCGTGACGTAATCGTCCGCGCCCGCTTCCAGTGCTTCTATGGTCGCTTCACTTTCCGCACGTGCCGTCACCATGATGACAGGGAGCTCCCGTGTCATCTGGTCCTGTCGCAGGATCCGCAAGACTTCGATGCCGTTCATGTGCGGCATCATGTAGTCAAGCAACACGATGTCAGGCAGACGTTCGGCAATCGCCTTCAGCGCCGCAGCACCGCTTTCAACGCATCGTATCCGGTAGCCATAGGGCTCCAGCCGTCGGCGAATGACAGCCTGGTTCGCCTCCATGTCATCGACAACCAGAATATCGCTTATGTTCGAGATACCAGGCATAAACTACCATCCATCATGCGGCATTGCCGTGAACTTCCAGGTTTTGGACGTTCCGGCCCAACTTGCGCGGAGACAGGCCATTCTTCGGAATGAGCCTAACCACTTTGCTGGTCAGCGCCATCCCATCTTCCTCATTCAGGACCTTGCCGGTCACGACCATGATTTTCGGGCGCTGCTCTTCGGGCATTTCTGCGACCCTGTCGATCAGGGAAAAGCCGTCTCCGTCCGGCATTCTCAGATCGGTGATAATCAGGGCGAACATGCGTTGCTGTAGAAGCCTCATGGCCTCGCCGCCGCCCGATGCGACCTGGGTCGTGTAGCCCATCTGGTTCAGCCCGCGGGCGTAAAGGTTGGCTGTGCCGGGATCGTCTTCGACAATCAGGATCGCACCAGTGTGCTTCTGCGAATACTGAATGAAGATATCGTTCAGTTCACCATGATCAATGGGCTTGACCAGGTGGTCTGCGGCGCCCGCTTCGATTGTCCGGCTGCGATCATCATCGACCGTGACAACCACGGTTGGAATGGATCGCAGTTCCGGAGCCGCCTGAAGAGCTTCAAGCACTTGCCAGCCATTCACGCGCGGCAGGGTCAGATCCAGCAGGATCACGTCGGGCCGATGCTGGTAGGCCAGCTGCAAGCCGGTTTCCCCCTCCTCGGCGCAGATGGTTTCAAAATCCGCGCGCTGTGCCAACCGGGTCATCAGCTGCAGGGCACTGGGCTGATCCTCAATGATCAGGGCAAGTGGCTTGGCCGTGGAGCGCAAGCGAGTATCCAGGACAGCCTCGGCCTGGACGGCCTCGGGGCTATCGTCCTCGCCTGCGTCATGTCCGCGAAGATTCGCCCTTACGCGAAGCGTGAATGTCGTACCCGCGCCCTCGACGCTGTCGACCTCGACAGTGCCGCCCAGCATATGCGCAAACCGCCAGGTAATGGTGAGGCCGAGGCCTGTCCCACCATAACGGCGTGTCGTACTCGCGTCCGCCTGTACGAAAGGCTGGAAGAGCCGATTCAGCTGGCTGGTGCTCATACCGATCCCTGTGTCCGACACCGAGAAGACAAGGTCTTCCCCGTCGGCCCGTGCCAAAATGAAAATCTGCCCGTTTTCGGTGAACTTGCAAGCATTCGCCCCGAGATTCAGAAGGCATTGCCTGAGCTTCGTGGCGTCTGAATAAGCCTCGCCGATGTCAGGATCCGTGACGATATGAAGGGTGTTGTTGCGCTGCGCCGCGATGGGCGCCAGCATTCCTTCGATTTCCTGCATGACGCTCAAAGGGGAGAATTCATGCAGGTCGATCCCCATCCGCCCGGCTTCGATCTTCGAGAGGTCGAGGATCGAGTTTATGAGCCCGAGCAGCTGGTGTGCCGAGGTGTGTATCCACTCGACATCCTCGAGCGAGCGCTTGAGCTCGAGGATGTCGAGTTCCTCGCGAAGGACTTCTGCATAGCCGATAATGGCATTGAGCGGCGTACGCAGTTCGTGGCTCATGTTCGCAAGGAACTGGGACTTGGCGACATTGGCTTCCTCGGCCGCGTCGCGTGCCTCGCGAAGGGCCTGCGCGCTTTGCGAAAGAGCCTCGTTGCCCTGCTCCAGCCGTTCGAGCATCGCGTTGAAACTGGTGATGATGGCAGCCAGGTCCGGATCGCCGCTCTGCTCGAGCCGGACGCTTGAGTCTCCCGATGCGCTGATCTTCCTCATTGCGCTCATCAGCGTATCGATCGGCTTGTGGGCGATCCTGTCCATCCAGTGGCTGAGCAAAACCGCGATCGCGAAAGCGACCATGGTGATCAGCGCGGCGGCGCCCAGGTTGTCGAACAGGATATCAGACAAAGACCGGTAGTGAACGCCCACGCGCAAGGTGGCGATTTGACGTCCATCCACACGGATCGGGCGCTCCACCACGGCTTCCCAGGCCAGTTGGTCCGCCCGCGCGCCTTGCGCGGCATTGTAGCTTGCAAAGACCTGGCCGCCGGGCAGCACGGCCTCGACCCAGCCAATGCCGTCGAGGCCCTGGATCGATTCCAGGTTCTCGCCCGCCACTGCCGGATCCTCGAACAGGATGGCTGGCGCAATGTTCGACGAGATGATCGAGGCCGCCTGAACGAAGCGCTGCTCCGCCTGCTCCCTGTCGGTCTTCCACTGCAGGCCGATCAGCCCCATAGCCGATACCGTCAGTGCCGAGGCGACCGCAAGGCCCGTCAGCAATTTCAGTTTCTTGCGAAAGGCGATGATCATGCGTGCAACTCGCGAGGCCCTGCCGTCATCGCTGCCGTCATTGCTGCACCCGCGCGGCAAGGCGCAGGATTTTCGAACTGATCGTCACCCCGGCCTCGCGGGCCGCCTTGAGGTTGATCTCGAAACGGATCTGGTTGCCGGTGCGCAGCAGGCCGATCGTTGCCCCTGTGTCCAGCATGCCCGCCCCTTCGCCGATGATAACCCTGCCCTGCTGACGATAGCGTTGGACCTCGCTGCGTCCGGCCTCGCCGAGCATGACCACATCGCAGCCGGTCGCAGCTCCATCATCGATGGACCTGTAGGCGATGGTTCTCTTTTCCAGGCGCCGACCGTTCAATCTGGCCATCTGGGAAGCGGCGGAAAGATCACGTCGGACGCAGAGCCTGATCGTGCCGTCACCGCGCTCGTCTGGGATCTCGATGTAGCGGATCAGATTGAGCGTGATCGCTGCCTTCAGTGCGTTCGGATCCACCGGCGCCGCGCGCACCGGTCCGGCAGCGAACAGGACCGAGCCCAGAACGTGCAGGAGAAGCGGTTTGCGCATGGCTGCCCCTGTCAAAACCGGAAGCGCAGCTGCGCGGAGATCGTCCGCGCAACGTACATCATCGGGGCGGGATAGAACGGCTGCGTGAACTCGACGTGCCGCGCCTGCAGCAGGTCGTTCCCGATCAGCGAGAGCTCCGCCCCGTTGGGCAGGCGATAGGTCGCTTTCAGGTCAAGCGCGGTATAGGCTGGCACCGGTCCCTGCGCCAGGCGCGAGACATGGCGCAGCTGGCTGTCGACCGAAAAGAAGCTGCCGATGTCGACGCTGTTGGACAGCGAAACCTGATGGCGTGGCGAGCCCTCGAGTGGGAAGATCAGCAGGTATGGGCTGCCGGTCTGCGGGTCTGTCGGCACGTGAAAGTCGAAGTGGGAATAGTTCAGGCGAACCTTCCACCATGGCATGATGCGCCCGGAAAGCGACGCCTCGCCCCCCCAAGTCTTCGCGCGGCCGATCCCCTTGACGTCAAGCGCGAGGCCCAGCCCGAGGGGATAGGGTACAGGGTCCTGAAACAGGGGGAACGCCTCCCCCGGAACGGTAACGGTGATCTTGCGATAATCGTTGTAGTAACCGGCAAGATCGAGCGACCAGTTCCCGCCAAGATCGAACCGCGCGCCAGCCTCGTAGGCAAGGAGGTGTTCGGACCCACGGTCGGCCTGACCGAGCAGCACCGGGTAGACCGGCAAGGGAAAGGGATTGGTGGCGGTATTGGGCAGTTCGACGGTGAAGTTGAACTGTGCCGCGCGTTCCATGCGGGACGGCGTGCGCACCGCACGCGTGACCGAACTCCACAGCGCCAGTTCGGGCAACGGCTTGTAGAAGATCCGCGCCGTGGGCTGGACTTCGACACCCGTGAAGTTGTTGTATTCCAGCTTGGTGCCCAGCGTCAGCCGCAGGGTATCGGGGATCAGCGAGATATCGTCCTGGATATAACCGCTCAGCCAGTAGTCGGTATCGACGGGATCGGTGAACCTGACATTGTACGGCCCTTCGAGTTCATCGTGCAGGACACGCGCGCCGAGGCCGAAATTGATGTCGTGGACATCGCTGGCCCGCCAGTGAAACCCGAGGTCCAAGTCGGCCAGCTGCCAGTCGAAGCAGGCATTGCCCAGTTCGCAGCGATTGATGTGGTTGTACTGGGCCTGCAGGGCCCAGTCGAAGCTCTCGCTCGCCTGCTGGGTCCAGCGCCCCAGAACGCTGAAAGACTCGAATTCGTCGCGTGAACGAATGGTCGAATAACCGGGATTGGTCAGGTCCTCGTTCACCTGGAGTAGCGGATTATCGTAACTCCCCTTGGCATAGTCCAGCTGAAAGGTGGCGGCGTTCTGCGGGTCGGGCTGCCAGTCAAGACGCGTTCCGGCAGCCCCGCCCTGCCATCGCCGCCCGACATCGTCTCCGTCGGCATCGACCAGGCCGTTGTCGTGACGCACCGTGCCATAGACGCGATAGTTCAGCGCATCGGACAGTCTCCCGCCATAGGACAGGCTGCCCTGCTGGAAGCGCGGACCGGCGCGGACATCGAGCGACACACCCCCGGTATCGGCGCTGTGCTTGGTGATGATGTTGATGACACCGTTCGAGGAATTGGCGCCCCACAGGCTGGCGCCGGGACCACGCACGATCTCGATGCGCTCGATGTCGCCGATCGGCACCATCAACTGGTCCCAGAACACGCCCGAAAGCGTCGAGACGAACTGCGAGCGGCCATCGACCATGACCAGCAGCGCATTGGCGAGACGGCTGTTGAAGCCGCGGATGGTGACGGCATAGCCGCCATTGGTCTGCCGGCCGACTTCGACGCCGGGAACACCGCGCAGGAGTTCGGGAATCGTGCTCGCCGCCGAGCGCTGGATGTCTTCTTGCGTAATCACGTAAACGGCGCTGGCGGAATCCACGACACGCTGCCGCTTCTTGGCCACCGAAGTCGATTCCAGCGTCAGCAGGTCTTCCAGCGAGACATCGAGCAGATCGTTAGACGGCGCGTCCTGCGGGGCGTTCCAAGGATCCGTGACGGACTGAGCGTAGCCCTTGCTCCCGAGAGGCAAGCTCACGGCTGCAACGCTGATGGCCACGAGGGCGCTCGTTCGGGACAGGCAAGGTTTCATGTGCTTGATTTTACGCAGCCGTATTAAGAATGCCGAAGTCCGCGTCCATGTAATTGCCCTGCCTTTGGAGCTTGCGAAACGCGCTGAGTTCGACGGGGCGTGAGAACAGGAAGCCCTGGACAACATCGCATCCCATCGCCGAGAGCAATTCGAGCTGCGGTTTCGTTTCCACGCCTTCGGCGACGGAATGGAGACCCAGACTGTTCGCCATGCTGATGATGGTCTGCACCAGGACCCGGGCATCGGGCCGGATGGTGATGTCCTTGAGGAGCGACTTGTCGATCTTGAGCTTGCTGATCGGCAGAGTGATCAGGCTCGCCAGGTTAGAGTAGCCGGTTCCGAAATCGTCGACAGCAAGGGTCACGCCGATGTCCGCCAGCTGCCGCAGGCGGTCGGCGGCAAGTTCCGGATCACGCAACGCGCTTTCCTCGGTCAGTTCGATCTGCAGCAATTCGGGCCGGATTTTCCAGCGTCCGATCGCGGTCTTCACAGTGGCGATGAAATCCCCACGCTCAAGGTGCGAAGGGGAGATATTGATCGAGATCTGGACGGGCGAGCCGGTGCGCTCGAACTCGGCGATGCGCTTGACGGATTCCTGAATGACCCACTCGCCAATCTGGATATCGAGGTTGGCACGATTGGCGAGGTGCAGGAACTGTTGTGGCAGCATGAGGCCCTTGCGGGGATGCCGCCAGCGGATCAGCGCCTCGGCGCCCAGCAATCGGCGCGAATGCACATCATAGAGAGGCTGGTAGAACAGCTCGAGATCTCCACGGACCAGTGCCTCGCGCAGCTCCTGTTCCGCTTCGGCCTCTTCGCGCGCCGTGATGTCCATCACCGGATCGTAGAATTCGTAGCAGCCGCGGCCCGATCCCTTGGCACAGTACATGGCCGTATCAGCAGACCGGATCAGCGTGGCGTAATCCATCCCGTTGTCGGGACGCAGAGCGACACCCACACTCGCGCTCACGTTGATGGTGTGGGGACCAATTTCAAAGGGTTCGGACAGAACCTTCACGATACGCGAGGCGATCCGGCTGGCCTGCGACGCACACCCAGGCTGCGCCGTGAAGTAAACGAACTCATCGCCCCCGAATCGCGCGATGCAGGTCAGCGGCTGCCCGGTATCGGGGGGCAAAGCCTCGTTCACCGCGTCCAACTGGGTCGCCATCCGCAGGCGGTCGGCCGCATTCTGCAGAAGCCTGTCACCAATGTGATGGCCAAGCGTATCGTTGACCGCCTTGAAGCCATCCATGTCGATGAAGAAAAGTGCGCATTGCAGATCGTCAGGGGCCCCGCCGACAATGCGCTCCACCTTCTTCTGCATTTCGACCCGGTTGAGCAGACCGGTCAGGCCGTCACGGCAAGCGGCCTCGCGCAAGTCCTCGACATGGCGGTGCATCTGACTGGCCAGGGCCTTCATCGCCCCTTCCATTTCAGGTGCTTGCGTGCCGATCGACGGAGCATCAATGACGCCGGTCACGTTCTCGTTGAGATACCCGAGCATTTCGCGCAACCGGAAGACCAGGTCCTTCAGCCGCAGGATCCGGCCAGCCAGCACGATACCCAGGCCTCCATGAAGAAGAACGAGAAGAGGTTCGAACGGAAACGTATGGCTGTGGGCAGCCTGCAAGAGGGCATACGTAAGTCCAGCGGAGATAAGCCCCGCGAGGACAGGCAATGTCGCAGGAGCTCCCCTTAGTCTGGAATGTAAACGTTTTCGTTCCATGGCTACGCTATAAGCCATGAATCTTACTAAAATGTTCGATGCGCTGGCTCAGCCCCTGAAATGGGAGGTGGCAAGCTCTCGTTTCAAAGGCCGGTCGCTGCCAGTGCGTGAGATCCCTGATGCCAATCCAGGGGCAAGCGTTCCGCTGGGAGGCGAACTGCGCTGATGCGTTCTACCTATGGCCATTACGGCCATAGGAGATGTGTCATGGGATTGTCAGAATTTGACCCCGCCGTTCACGAACGCGTTTCGTGGAACGCAGGGCGCAAAGTG
>NZ_JALHAT010000075.1:0-10189 GCF_022818885.1 Novosphingobium mangrovi
CCCAGCGCGGCCGACCGCGCAGGGCGTGCCCGCGTTGCCGGGTTCGAGGCCCTCGAAGCCGAACGCCTCGAGGCTGCCGCCACCGCGTTCGAGAAGGCGCTCGCCGTCAATTCCCGCGACCCGGACGCTCTGGGCGGCCTTGGCATCGTGCGCCTGCGCCAGAAGAACTTCACCGAGGCCGCTGACCTGCTCGAACGCGCCTCGCGCGCCGGGAAAGCCAGCCAGTGGGCCGAAGGGCTTGCCTCGGCGCGCTACTTCGCAGGCGTCGAGGACGCGCAGGACCTGCTCGATCAGGGCCAGCTGGGCGCCGCGCAGGCCCGCGCCGAGGAACTGGTGCGATCAAACTACTCCGAACCGGCCCCCGCGCTGGAGATCCTGGCCCAGGTCTACGAGCAGCAGGGCCGCTACGCCGACGCCGCGGACCTCTACCGCCAGGCCGCCGAAGGCGCCAACGCCGACGAGAACCGCCTGCAGATGCGCGCTGCGCGCGGCCGCGCCCTTGCCGCCGCCGAGCGCGGCGATGACACCGGCGCCGTCCAGGAATTCCAGGCCGGGCTCATGGCCGATCCCGAGGACCCGTGGATCCGCTACGAGTTTGCCGAATACATGATCAAGCGCGGGCGCATGCCCGAGGCGGAATCGCTGCTGCGCTCGCTCGTCAGCATCGGCGCGCCCGACGCGCTCTATGCCGCCGCGCTCCTCAACGAGGACCTGGGCCGCCCTGCCGAGGCTGAGCGCCTGCTCTCGATGATCCCCGAGACCCAGCGCACCGCACCGATGCGCACGTTCGCGATCGGGGTAAAGACCGACGCGGCGATCGCGCGGGCCCGGGCCCTTGCCCAGAACGGCCAGCGCGAACAGGCGCTGGGCTCGCTGCGCCAGCTGGGCGAGATGCGCGCCATTCCCGTGGGCAAGCAGGCCGCCATCGCCAGCGCCCTGTTCGAACTGGGCGACCAGGTCGGAGCCGCCCAGGTCGCCCAGCGCGCGCTCAACGGCCAGGTCACGGACCTTGGCGAATACGAGGGGCTGATCGGCGTTCTCGTCCAGACCGGCCGCGACGATCTGGCCCAGAGTGCGCTCCAGCGTGCCGGGCAGATGGCCGGGTCCTCGCCGCAGGGCCAGCAGGCCTATGGCCGGATGGAAGCGACGCTGATGATCGGGCAGGCCGACCGCGCGCGCCTTGCCGGACGCTACGCCGAAGCCTTCGACATCCTCCAGAGCGCGTACAGTTCCGCGCCCGACAACGTCGAGATCCTCGCCGGGCTCGCGCGCCTCTACGAGAACGGCAACATGGCGCCGCGCGCCGCGCAGACCTGGCAGCTGTACCTTGCCAAGAAGCCGGGCGACAAGGACGGCCTGATCGGCCTTGCCCAGAGCGCCCAGCGCGCGGGCGACGGCAAGCTCTCCGACGAAGCCGCCGACGCGCTGCTGCGCTCCTACCCGCAGGACTACCAGGTCTACATGGCGCTCGCCGATGTCGAGCGGGTCGCGGGCAACGAACGCAAGGCCGTGCGCTACCTCAAGCAAGCGCGCGAGCTTTACGCCCGCCAGCACAACGCAACCAGCGTCGTGGCGCTGGGCGGCAACCCCTTTGCCGGAATGCAAGGCCAAGCCGGAGCCAACCCGTTCCGCAACCAGGGCCCGGCCATGGCACAGCCCCAGCCGGTCAACCCCTTCGCGCTGGGCGGCGGCACGCGCCTTCCCGCCCCCTCCTACGCCCCCCAGCCCCAGCCGATGGGCGGCTATGGTGCCCCTGCGGGCTATGCCGCGGCGAACGAGAGCTATGGGGCCCAAGGGTATGGCGCCCAGGGCTACGCAGCCCAGTCCTCCAGCGCGCCGAGCTACGCTCCGGGCCCCGATTACAGCCAGGGCCGCGCGGCCCCAGCCTACGCAAGCCGCAGCGGCTCTGCGCCCGCCGCCTTCGCTGGCAGCGCCACCGCGACGCAAAGCGCGGCCGGGTACGGCGCAGGCGCTGCCCCCGCCCCCGCCTACGCCCCTGCCGGAGCCCCACAGGGGGCAGGAGCGAGCACCTCTTCGCGCTACGGCGGTGATCCGGTGCTGGCGCGGATCCAGTCCGAGATCTCCGAACTCGCACAGGACACCGGCCCGCGCGCCGACGTCCAGACCGCCTACCGCCGCCGTTCGGGCGAAACCGGCCTCAGCCAGCTTGACGAGATCAAGGGCTCGGCCGAACTCTCGACCGGATTTGCGGGCGGGCGCGTCTACGCCAAGGCCGAGGCCAGCGTCATCGATGCAGGAAGGCCCACCGGCTCGGGCCTCGCGCGCTTCGGGGCCAACGGCGTGATCGAGGCCGCCGCCATCGTCGCGCAAGAGGAAGCCCAGCTTGCCAACGCGGACAGCCAGCACGCCTCGGGCGTCGCCTTCTCGGCCGGGTACAGCAATGACTTCGCACAGGTCGAAGTGGGCACGACGCCCATCGGCATGGGCGAGACCAGACTGACCTACCGCGCCGCAGCGACCCCCAAGATCGGGCGCGACGTGCGCGCCAGCGCCTGGGTGGAGCGCAAGCCGGTGACCGATTCGGTCGTGTCCTATGCGGGCACCCGCGATCCCGTCACCGGGGTGCGCTGGGGCCAGGTCATGCGCTTTGGTGCAGGCGGCGGGCTGTCCTACGACAGCAACGGCAACGGCATCTACGGCGAGGGCCGCTACTACCGCTTCACCGGCACCAACGTCGCGAAGAACTCCGGCTTCGAGGCCAATGCGGGCGGATACCTGCGCGCCTACCAGGGCCGCACGGACTCGGTCACGGTCGGCCTCAACGTGAACTACCAGGGCTACGACAAGAGCCAGAACTACTTCACCTTCGGCAATGGCGGCTATTTCAGTCCGCAGAGCTTCATCTCGGTCGGCTTCCCGGTGAACTACGCAATCGAGGACGAACGTTTTGTCGGACGCGCCTCGTTCACGCCCGGTTTTCAAAGCTACAGCCAGGATCGCAGCGTGCTCTATCCGACCGAACCTCTGCTCCAGGGCCTGCTCGATGGCCTCAAGCTCGAGAACGACGACGTGCGATCCTATTATGACGGGATCAGCGAGACGGGTTTCGCGTTATCGGCAGAGGGCGAGCTTTACTACAAGCTGAGCAACTCCACCCGCATCGGTGGCGAGGCCAGCTTCAACACGTTCGGTTCCTACGATGAATTCCGCGGCATGCTCGGCGTGCGCCAAAGCTTCGGGAGTACAAAGTGACATGAACTACCAGGCGTTTCCCTCACGCACGCGATCCAGCGACGATGCAGGCCTTGGCGGTCTTGCCCTCCTGGCCATTTCGAGCGCGACCGAGATCTGCGAGGCGGTGCCCGAGCTTCAGGCCCGTGGCTTCTTTGCCGCGATCGGTCGGCGCATGGCCGCTCTCGAAAGCCTCGACGGCCTCTCCGATGCGGCCCTGCTCTCGATGCGCATCAACGATTTCTGGCGCGCGCTGGACTGGGGGGAAGCCAGGCTCGAGTTGACCGACGAGGGAATTGTCGTCCAGCACACCAATCTTCCGCGCGACATCGCCCCCGATCCGCGCGGCCACTGGGCCACGATGCTCGCAGGCGTTCTCGAAGGCGCCTACGACAGCTGGTTCCGCGCGCTGGGCAGCGGCCCGGCGCTCACCACCACCGCCGAATGGAAAGGGGATACGCTCGAGCTTCGCCATGGTCGATGATTACAGACGTATCGACAGGCGCACCTTCGCGATCGGCCTGATGGCCGCGCTTGCCGCCTGCAACAAGAGCCAGAAGAGCGAGGCCGCCATGCCCGGCATGCACACCGCGCCCCGTCCCACGCTTCCCGCCCCCAGCCCTGTCGGCGCCTCGTTCTGGACCGCGTGGCGCACCCACTTCCTCGCGCCCGAGGGCCGCGTCGTGGACACCGGCAACGGCGACATCAGCCACAGCGAAGGCCAGAGCTACGGCCTGCTGCTGGCCTATCAGGCCGGGGAACGCGACACCTTCACCCGCATCGCCGAATGGACCGAGGCCAACCTCGCGCGCAGCGACATGGCGCTCTACGGCTGGCGCTGGGAGCCCGCGGCGCGCGCGATGACCGACACCAACAACGCGACCGACGGCGACATCGTGATCGCCTGGGCGCTGGCGCTAGCCGGAGAACGCTGGAACGAGCCGCGCTGGACCGAGCGCGCCCGTGAGGTCCGCGCCGCGATCCGCAAGCACTGCGTCATCTCGCGCTACAACCGCCAGCTGCTGGTCCCGGGCCTCCAAGGCTTCGTCGAGGACGCAGGCGTCACGCTCAACCCCAGCTACTTCGTGTGGCCCGCGCTCGACCAGTTTGCAAAAGCTGACGGGATGGCAACCTGGGGCCGCGTGATCCGCGACAGCGAGGACCTCCTGCGCCTCTCGCGCTTTGGACGCCACGACCTTCCCTGCGACTGGGTCCGGGTGACCGGCACGCGCAGTGTTGCGCCTGCCCCCGACAAGCCGCCGCGCTTTGGCTACGATGCCATCCGCGTCGCGCTGTGGGGCGCGCAGGGCAATCGCAGCGATCTTACCGCGCCCATCGCCAGCTACTGGCGCTCGTGCCTGGCGCAGCACCGCCCGATCCCCGCGTGGATCGACGTGGTAAGCGGCCAGGAAGCGGAATACGCCCTCTCCAACGGCGGCGCGGCGATTGCCGGACGCCTCCTGGGGACGGCCTATCCCACCCAGCTTTCGAACGACTACTTCGCCGCCTCGCAGCAGATGCTCGCGCAGGTGTGAGGACACGCGCGCCGGGGCTGTGACCTTCGCGTCAGCCCCGGCCCGCCCGCTCTTCCAGAACCAGCTCGAAATCCTTGAGCGCGGCGCACGAGGTCGCGAGTGGCTCGGGCCCGCCCCCCATCGTCAGGATCTCGCCCATGCAGTCGGTCTCGACGCGCAGGGCCTTGGTCTTGCCCGGAATATGCGCAAAGGCATGGTCAAGCGGATAGGTCCGGACCGCAACCGAGGCGACCGGCGCTTCTCCTGTGCAGTCGAGCCGCCCGACAAGGCGCGGCACCTGTCCTTGCGCCTTCCAGCCCGCGACCCGCTCCGGCGTCACGTCCCCGATCCCGGACACCGCGACATCCTCCAGCACCAGCCCGGCATCGAGCCCGAAATTGGCAAGGATGGTGAGCTTGCAGGCGGTATCCCAACCCTCGATGTCGCGGCTCGGATCGCGCTCGGCAAAGCCGCCCGCCTGCGCCTCGCCCAGGGCCTCGGCAAAGGTGCAGCCGCGCGCCATCATCGCGTTGAGAAGGAAGTTGGTGGTCGCGTTGAACACGCCCTCGAGCGCCAGCACCTTGGCCCCGCGCAGCCCCGTCTCGATCAGGTCGATGGTGGGAAGCGCGGCGGCCGTCGCCCCGCTGATGCGCAGCGAAGCGCCGCGCGCACGCGCCAGCTCGCGCAGCCGTGCCCCCGAATGGACGAGCGCGCCCTTGGAGACCACCACCACATCGCGCCCCGCCCCCAGCTGCATCGTCAGATAGCCCAGCGCAGGCCCTCCGGTCGCGAAGTCGGTCGGCCCGGCCTCGATCAGCACGTCGGGCGCGATTTGCGCCAGGAACTCGCAGCCCGTGAGCCCCTCCTCCAGCGCAATCCCGGACGCCGCGGCAAACCCTTGCGCGTTCACAGCCCCTGTGCGCGAGCCGCACACCGCCACGAGACGCACATCGCAACCATGGACCTGCGCGTAGCGCGCGCGCCGCTCCAGCAGCGTCACGGCCACCTGCCGCCCGATATTGCCGTAGCCCGCAATCGCGACCGTGACAGGCCGCAAAGCCTCACTTGGCAAAGAGCTGCTCCATGTCGGCAAAGGCCTTGATCTCGATGGCGTTGCCCGCCGGATCGGCGAAGAACATCGTCGCCTGTTCGCCCGGTTCCCCCTCGAAGCGGATGTAGGGCGCGATGATGAAGTCGATCCCCGCGGCCTCCAGCGTATCGGCCAGCGCCTGCCACTTGGCCATCGAGAGCACGATGCCGAAATGGCGTACCGGCACCCCGTGGCCATCCACCGCATTGGCCTTGACCGCGCCCGTCTCCTCAGGGGCCAGATGCGCGACGATCTGGTGGCCGAAGAAGTCGAAGTCGACCCACTCGTCGCTCGAACGCCCCTCATTGCAGCCCAGCACGCCCAGGTAGAAGGCGCGCGCCGCCTCCAGGTCATCGACCGGGAAGGCAAGGTGGAAAGGATGGGTGACGGCCATGGCAAGCTCCCGCTGGATTGTTGGTTCGGGTCTGGCCTCCCCTGTGCCGCAGGCACCTGGCAGGGGCAAGGAGAAGGAAAGGATTTGCCGAAGGCCATCGCCCTCGGGCTCCCCAAACTGTCAACCTCAGGACTCTCCCGCCTCCTTGGCCGAGAGAGGTGAGGTCGCCCGTGGTGGGGGTCAAGGGGCGATGGCCCCTTGAAAGGGTTATTCGCTCCAGCCCAGCCCCAGCGCCTTGTTCACCGCGATGTAGTCAATGGTGAGCTGCGCCTTGGCCTGCGCGACGTTGGAGGCGGCGGTCAGCGCCTGGCGTTCGATATCGAGCTGATCAATCAGCGAACTGGTGCCCGCCGCGAAGCGCAGGCGGTTGAGGTGCGCGGCCCGCTCGGCGCTTTGCTGCGAGGCGACCAGCCGCGCCAACTGGCGGCGGGTCGCGCCGAAGCGGGCGAGGCTGTCCTCGGCGTCCTGCAGGCCTTCGAGCACGCTCTGGCGGTACTGCGCCTCGGCCTGGTCGGCCTGCGCACGGGCCTGGCGCACCTGCGCGCCGGTGCGCCCGAAGTCGAGGAGCGGCCAGCTGATCTGCGGCATGAGGAGGGCCGCAAGGTTGCCCGGATCGAGCACGTCGCCCGGCTCGGTTCCGCCGATCCCCAGGATCCCCATGAACGAGATGCCGGGCAGGCGCTGCGCTTCCTTGACCCCGATCTGCGCGGTGCTGGCCGCCAGCGCGCGCTCGGCGGCGCGAATGTCCGGGCGGCGTGCGAGGAGCCCTGCCGGATCGCCCACCGCAACTTGGGCCGGAGGCAGGGGGAGTGCGCCTTCGTCCTCCAGTTCGCCATCGAGCGCGCCCGGAGCCTGTCCGGTCAGGACGGCAAGCGCGTTCTTGTAGAGGAGGACTTGTGTGTCCAGCGGCACGGTCTGCGCCTCGTTGGCGGCAAGCTCGCCCTGCAGGCGCTCCACTTCCAGATCGGACGCCGTGCCTGCGGCCAGCCGCTGGCGGGTGAGTTCCAGCGCGCGGCGCTGCTTGGCGACCGCCTCGCGGGTGAGCGCCAGGCGCGCCTGGGCATCGCGCAGGTTGACGTAGGTCTGGGCGACCTGCGCGCTCAGCGACACCTGCGCATCGGCCAGTTCGGCATAGCGCTGGCCGACCTGCGCGCGTGAGGCCTCGATCCCCCGGCGCCGCGCGCCCCACAGGTCCGGCTCCCACGAGACATTGGCGCCCACATTGTAGAAGTCGAGCGAGGAACTGCCGCCTGAGCTTTCGCCGTCCTCACCCTCTCCACTTCCCCCGATGGCCGAGCCCGGCAGGCGCGCGTGGACGTACATCGCGTTGGGCGACACGCTGGGCATGAGCCCGGCCTTGCCCTCGGCGAGGCTGCCTTGCGCCTCGGCAATGCGCGCTGCGGCCAGGTCCATCGTGGGACTGTGCGCCAGCGCGTCGTCGATAAGGCGGGTGAGCAGCGGATCGCTGAGGCTCTCCCACCAGCGGGCGAGCTGCGGCGCGTCGGCGCGCACGCTTTCGTCCGCGCGCACGAAGGCGTCGCCATTGGTGCCGGGCGCGATAACCTCAGGCGGGCCAGCATAGTCCGGGCCCATGGTGCAGGCACTCGCCAGCGAAAGGAGGGCGAGCGTACAGGCGGACGCGAGAGGGGTACGGGGGGCAAACATCAGTGCATGGCTCCTGCGGAGGCATCCTTGGGCAGCGGTTTGAGCAGGAAGACCAGCGGAAACACCAGCACGGTCACCACGCTCATCGCGAAGAAGATATCGTTGTAGGTCATCGTCAGCGCCTGGCCCTGGATGGTCTGGCCGAGGACGCGAAGGCCTGCCTCGGGGCTGCCGAGCATCCGGCCCATGCTGGAGACATAATCCTGCACGGCCGGGTCGTTGGCGTGGAGGCTCTCCTCGATCCGGCGCGAGTGCAGCCAGACGCGGTTCTGCTGGAGGATCGAGATACCCGCCAGGGCGAAACTGCCGCCCAGGTTACGCATCGCGTTGAACAGACCCGAGGCATCGCCCGCGTCCTCAGGGGGAACCGACTGGACGCAGGCCTGGCTCAGGAACAGCATCCCCAGGATCGTGCCGAGCCCGCGCATCAGCTGGGACTCGGTAAAGTCCCCGCCCGTCGACTGGATCGTGAGGCTCGTCTCCAGGTAGGCCGAAAACCCCATGATGAGCATCCCGAAACCCACCGCGAGGCGGATGTCGACCTTGCGGATCAGGATCGGCACGAAGGGCATCATCAGGATCGAGGGGATGCCCGATAGCAGCACCACCTTGCCCGACTGCAGCGCGTTGTAGTCGGCAATCGCGGCGAGGAACTGCGGAATGGCGTAGGACGTGCCGTAGAGCACGACGCCCAGCGCAATGCCCATCGTTGCCACGGCGCCGAACTGGCGGTCGAGCAGCAGGCTGAGCTTGATCACGGGGCGCCGCGCGGTCGCCTGCCCCCAGAACAGGAGGCCGAAGCCCACAACCGTGGTGGCCGCCATGTACCGGATGAGCTCGGAGGCGAACCACTCCTCGCGCGCGCCTTCCTCCAGGAACACGGTGAGGCCGCCAAGGCCGAGCGCGAGCCCGGCGATGCCGAACCAGTCGGCTTCGCGGATGAGGTGGAGGCGTGACTTCTCGGCAGGTAGCCCTACGAACAGGAGCGTGAGCAGCACCGCGGAAATCGGCACATTGAGGAAGAAGGCATAGTGCCACGAGACGCTCTCGGTCAGCCAGCCGCCGACAAGAGGGCCGAGCAGCGGGCCCAGGATCGCGACAATGCCAAAGGCCGCCGTGCCGATCGACTGCTGGTGGCGCGGCAGGCGCTGGGCGATGATCGTCTGCGCGGTCGGGATCAATGCCCCGCCGGTGAAGCCCTGCCCCACGCGCCCGAAGACCATCATCGAAAGCGAGGTGGAAAGCCCGCAGATCACCGAGAAGATGGTGAAGAGCGTGACCGCGATGAGGAGGAAGGTGCGCAGCCCCAGCATCCGCTCCAGCCAGGCCGACAGCGGGATGATGACGATCTCGGCAACAAGGTAGGCGGTAGCAACCCATGCCCCTTCGGTGCCCGTCGCGCCCAGTTCGCCCTGGATCGTGGGGAGCGCCGAGTTGACGATCGAGATGTCGAGCGTCGCCATGAGCGCGCCCATCGTGCCGGCCGCAACCGCCAGCCAGGCGCCCAGGTCCGCGTTGCGGCGCGGCTGTGCGCCGCTGCCGCTACCGCCTGCGTTTGCATCGAGAGCCGCGCTCGCCATGTCAGCGCGTCCCGCGAGCCTTCGTCTCGGCGCTCTGTTCGGCCTCTTCGCTCGCCGCCTCGATCTCGTCCAGTTCGCCCTCGGCGCTGCGGGTGTCGACCGTGACTGTCACCGAAAGGCCGGGGACGAGCAGCTTGCGCGCGCTGGCAGGCGCCTCGATGGCGATGCGCACGGGCACGCGCTGGACGATCTTGGTGAAGTTGCCGGTCGCATTCTCGGGCGGGAGCAGCGAGAACTGCGCGCCGGTGCCGGGCGACACGCTGGCAACGCGCCCGTTGATCTCGGTGCCTTCCAGGGCGTCGACCGAGATGCGCGCGGGCTGGCCCGGACGCATGAGGGCAAGCTGCGTTTCCTTGAAGTTCGCCGTCACGTAGAGCTTGTCGAGCGGCACCACGGACATGAGCCGCGTGCCTGCCTGCACGAACTGGCCGGTGCGCACGGTGCGGTCCCCGATGCGGCCCGCGATGGGCGCGCGGATAAGCGTGGCTTTCAGATCCACGTCGGCGGCTTCGAGCTGCGCTTTCGCACCCTCGCCCTGCGCGCGGGCCTGCGCGACCTGCGTTTCAAGCGTGGCGATGCGGCGCTGCTGGGCGGTGAGCGCGGCTTCGAGCTGGCGCACCTGCTCGGCCGACTGGGTGGCGGCAAGCTTGAGCTGGTCGAGCGTCTCGCGCCGTTCCGCGCCCGAGGCGACGAGCGGAGCGTAGCGATCAACCTCGCCCGCATCATGGCGGGCCTTGGCGCGCGCGGCGGCGAG
>NZ_JALHAT010000076.1:0-9775 GCF_022818885.1 Novosphingobium mangrovi
GCTGCAAAGGCGGCACCTGCACCCAAGGCCGCGCCGGCGCCCCGCCCGCGCAAGCCCGCGCCGCCGCGCAAGGGCCCTCCCGGTGAAACGCCGCAGGAGCGCGTGAAGCGTCTCCAGCGCGAGGCCGAGGAAGATCGCCTGCGCATGGCCGAGGAAAACCGTCGCCGCGAGGAAGAAGCCAAGCTTCAGGCGATCGAGGAAGAAAAGCGCCGCGCCGAAGACAACCGCCGCGCCGAGGAAGAAGCGGCGGTGAAGGCCGCTGCCGACGCCAAGGCCAAGGCGGAAGCCGAAGCGCAGGCCAAGGCCGAAGCCGCAGCCAAGGCTGCGCCTGCGCAGGACAGCAAGCCTGCCGCCGCAACGCCGGCTTCGGGTAACGGCGCTGCCGCGCCCGGTCCGCGTCGCTTCACCCCGGTCAAGCGCCCCGAACCCGCACGCAAGCCCGATGGGGCCGGTGCTGCTGGCGGTGCCAAGCCGGCCGCGGCCAAGAAGGGCGGTGCGCCTGCACGCGGTGCGGAACGCAAGAACGACCGTCGCCAGTCGGGCAAGCTCACCGTCAACCGTGCGCTGAACGACGACGAGGGTGCACGTGCACGTTCGCTCGCCGCGCTCAAGCGTGCGCGTGAGAAGGAGCGCCGTGCGCAGTTCTCGGGCCGTTCGCAGCCGCGTGAGAAGCAGGTGCGCGATGTCATCGTGCCCGAGGCGATCACGGTTCAGGAACTCGCCAACCGCATGGCCGAGAAGGGCGCCGACCTTGTGAAGGCGCTGTTCAACATGGGCATGATGGTCACCGTCAACCAGACGATCGACCAGGACACCGCCGAGCTGCTGGTCGAGGAATTCGGCCACAACATCGAGCGTGTCTCCTCGAGCGACGTGGACATCAACGTCGACAGCGACGTCGATGCGCCCGAGACGCTCAAGCCGCGTGCGCCGGTCGTGACCATCATGGGCCACGTCGACCACGGCAAGACCTCGCTGCTCGATGCCCTTCGCGGCACCGACGTGGTGCGCGGCGAAGCCGGCGGCATCACGCAGCACATGGGCGCCTACCAGATCAAGACCAAGGGCGGGGACAAGATCACCTTCCTCGACACCCCGGGTCACGCGGCCTTCACCCAGATGCGTATGCGCGGTGCCAACGTCACCGACATCGTCATCTTGGTCGTGGCGGCGGACGACGGCATCATGCCGCAGACGATCGAGGCCATCAATCACACGAAGGCCGCGGGCGTTCCCATGATCGTCGCGATCAACAAGTGCGACAAGGAAGAGGCGAATGCCCAGAAGGTGCGCGAGCGTCTGCTCGAGCACGAGGTCATCGTCGAGGCCATGTCGGGCGATGTGCAGGACGTCGAAGTCTCGGCCAAGACCGGCAAGGGCCTTGATGAACTGATCGAGAAGCTGCTGCTCCAGGCCGAGTTCATGGAACTCAAGGCCAACCCGGACCGCAACGCGGTGGGCACCGTGATCGAAGCCAAGCTCGACAAGGGCAAGGGCCCGGTCGCCACGGTTCTCGTCAACCGGGGTACGCTCAAGCGCGGCGACATCTTCGTCGTCGGCACCGAGAGCGGCCGTGTGCGCGCCATGAACGACGACAAGGGCAAGCAGGTCAAGGAAGCTGGCCCCTCGATGCCGATCGAGGTGCTGGGTCTTGGCGGCGTGCCGATGGCCGGCGACGTGCTGACCGTGGTCGAGAGCGAACAGCGTGCCCGCGAGGTCTCCTCGTGGCGCCAGGAGCAGGCGACCGCCAAGCGCACTGCCACCGCTCCGGCCTCGCTCGACACGATGTTCTCCGCGCTCAAGGCCAAGCAGGACGTCATCGAGTACCCCGTCGTCATCAAGGCCGACGTGCAGGGCTCGGTGGAAGCGATTGCAGCTGCGCTCCACAATCTCTCGAACGACGAGATCAAGGTGCGCATCCTGCACTCGGGCGTGGGCGCCATCACCGAGACCGACGTCTCGCTGGCGTCCGCTTCGGGCGCTCCGATCATCGGCTTCAACGTCCGCCCGAACGCCAAGGCGCGCGAGCAGATCGAGAAGAGCAAGACCGCGATGATGTACTACGACGTCATCTACGAGCTCACCGAGGAAGTCGCCAAGCAGATGGCTGGCATCTGGGGCCCCGAGAAGATCGAAACCGTCGTCGGCCGCGCCGAGGTCAAGCAGGTCTTCCCGGCGGGCAAGAAGGACAAGGCAGCGGGTCTCCTCGTTGTCGAGGGCGCGATCCGCAAGGGTCTCCACGCTCGTCTTACCCGCAACGACGTCATCGTTTCGGCAACGACCATCGCCTCGCTGCGTCGCTTCAAGGACGACGTGGACGAAGTGCGCACCGGCCTCGAGTGCGGTGTGGTCCTGGCCGACACGAACGACATTCGGGCGGGCGACCAGCTCGAAGTCTTCGAAGTCAGCCACCGCGAGCGTACGCTGGGCTGATAGGCCTTGCCCGTCTCGCGCAAGCGACACAGACAGCCGCGGCCCGCGTCGGACAGATCGTCCGGCGCGGGCCGTCGCCGTTTGGGGCGCGGCAGGAGGGGGATTGGGGGAAAACTGCTCGAGAGACTGGTCAATGCGGCTGTCTCCCAGGTGCTGGACCGGCTAGGCTGTGGGTGTTTTTCCGCGCTGGCCTGTCTGGGCGGCGTGGTCCTGTTCGGAGTTCTTCGCTGATGCCCCGCTACTGCGCCTTCTTCAGTTCGCTCAACGTGGGCGGTAACCGCCTGACGATGGAGGAACTGCGCCACGCGCTGCGGCGCGAGGAGATCGACAACGTCGAGACCGTCATCGCCAGCGGCAACGTCCTGTTCGACTACGAGGACCGTCCGACCGAAGGCCTGGAGGAACTGTTCGCCTTCATCATGGCCGAGCGCTTCGACATCGACAGCTTCGTTGCGATCCGCACGAAGGACGAGGTGCGCGCGGCGCTGGAGGAGAACCCCTTCGTGGGCTTTGGCGAGGATGCACAGGTCCACACCCATTTCTTGCAGGCCCAGCCCCTTCAGGCGAACTTCGAGGCGCTCCTCGCCGCCTACAAGGGGCGGGGCGAGGAGAAGTTCGCGCTCGGCGAACGCTGCCTTTTCGTGGATTACGTGCACGGCGTGGGGCAAAGCCGCCTGACCCCGGCCTTCATCGAACGGCGCCTGGGGTGCCGCACGACGGCGCGCAACGCCCGCTCGCTGGGGCGCATTCTCGCCAAGATGTGAAAGCCATCCGGGACCGGTTTCGCGGCTGCGGAACGAGTTGCCGGATGCCGGGTTGTTCCTGCAAAGGAGATACCCCGATGATGGCATTTATAACCCTGCTCGCGACCGTCCTCTTGCCGCCGCTTGGCGTCGCCCTGAAGCATGGGCTCGGCAAGACGTTCCTGCTCAACCTGATCCTCACGGTGATCCTGTTCCTGCCGGGATTGCTGCACGGCATCTACGTCAACTACATGCGTTGAGGCCCCTCGCGGGTGGGCGTGGTGCCCCCATCGCCGGGGATGTCGGGACAGCGGTGAACGGCCAAACCGTCTTTTCCCGGGCTCTGAGACGATCTGGCGCAATCAATTGTTGCAAAATGCCGTGTTCGGCCCACATGGAGGACAACCATGGCTCGACAGCAATTCACTCCCGAACAGCACTCGGTCCGCCTGCTTAAGGTGGGCGAGCAGGTGCGCCACGTCATTTCCGAGATCCTCACCCGCCAGCAGGTGCATGACGCCACGCTGAGCGGACATTCGGTCTCGGTCACCGAAGTGCGCATGACCCCCGACCTCCGGCAGGCGACTGTCTACGTGATGCCCCTCCTTGGCGAGGACGAAGAGGCGGTGCTCAAGGCGCTGCGCACGAACACGGCCTATTTCCAGAAGGAAGTGGCCCAGCGTCTCAAGCTCAGGTTTGCGGCCAAGATCCGTTTCCGCGCCGACGAGACTTTCGACGAAGCCAGCCGGATCGACGCGCTTCTGAACGACCCGCGCGTCCAGCGCGACCTCGATGACGAGGACAAGGACGGCGACGACGACTGATCGCGCCATCGCCTTGCACATACGAAAAGAGGCCCGGACGCTGTGTCCGGGCCTCTTTTCGTATGTGGGGCTGGATGCCTGAACCTATCAGCTGGGCACGAACAGCGCGCGGGCGCGGTCCCAGTTGCCCTGCGCGGCGTCCTCGGGCGCGATGCGGATCTGGAAGCGGGCTTCCTCGGGCCAGCACCATTCGATCATGTCGTCCCAGGCGAGGTCGACGAGCACGATCTCGTCGCTGTCCTCGGCAGGCACGAACAGGCGGTGCGTGCCTTCGGCGGGGAGGCGGTACTCGGCGTTGAGGCGCGCGAGCATGGCTTCGGGAATCGCCGCGACCGCTTCGGGGGGGCCTGAAATCGCCGCGCGCAGCGAGACGGTCGCCATTTCGCCGAGCGAGCCGGGAATGGTCTGGCCGATCAGCTCGCCATAGCGCTCGTGCGCTTCGGGCAGGAGGTCGCGCACGATCTCGAGTTCCTGCTCGCTCAGCACACCCCAGGGCGTGCGGCCCTCGGTGAAGCTTTCGAGCGCGGCCAGCATGTCGGGCAGCGAACCGCGTTGCTCCTCGATCCGGGCCAGGTCGGCTTCCAGACCTTCGATGTCCTCGCGCGCGTCTTCCAGCTCGTAAGGGTCGGTGTCGGGATCGTTCTCGATCCGCTTCAGCTCCTCACGGGCCTGAAGCAGGTTCGCGCGGTGCGCGGCGATCGGTGCGTCGGCCTGTTCAAGGCCTTCGCGCAGGCGGTCGGCGAAGTGCTGGACCGAATGCCACCACAGCGTCTCGACCGGCTCGCCCACGCCCACGGCGTAGAACGGGTGGTCACGTTCAAGTGCGGTGCCGATGGCGTTTCCGGCGTGGACCTCGACGGGCCAGTAGGGAAAGAGCCAGCGGGTCAGGCGCGAGGTGCGCTGCGGGAAGGGCATGGCTGCACCTTCCTCGAAGGCGGGCGGCAGGTCCTGCGGAGGATCGGTGAAGTCGGCGGTGACGTCGGCGGCAAGGGGCACCACGCCGCCATCGCCGAGGAACACCGCCAGCGAGCCAGTGCCGGGCAGCGAGCCCTCCGGGCTGCACGCGGCGATGTCGGCCAGGTCGATCTGGGCGAGGAAGGGCAGGGCGATGCCGGAAAGGTCGCGCGGCCAGGGCGTATCGCCCAGGCGCGGGAGGCCGCCGAACCAGCTGCTGTCGCCAAACCAGTCGCGGCCCGGTTCACGCACCTTGCGCACCAGAGTGAGCGGGGTGGCGGTGAAGGGAGCGGGCGTGGGCTGCGCAGGCAGGGGCTCGGCCGGTACGGGCTCGGCGGGGACCGGCGCGGGCTGTGCTTCGCGCGCGATCTCGGAGGCAGGCTCTGGCCGGGGAGCGGGCGCGGGCGATTGGGCAGGCTCGACTTCGTCCTGTTCGTCCTCGATCAGGTCCTGCGCGCCGGGGGCCTGGGGGTAATGGTCGAGATCGAGTTCGTCGGACGGGTTGAAGAAGGGCTCGCCCTCCTCCTCGTAGCGCGTGCGCGTGGGGATCAGCGCCAGGACGAGCGAGAGCGCGAGGCCAATCCCGATCGCGATGAGGGCGCCGGTGCTGCGCCCGACTGCGGCCTCGATGCCATCGACCAGGCCGTCGAGCCCGGTGAGAAAGCCGTTGAGCGCGCCATCCGCCGTTGGCGAGGCGACCGGGGCCATCGCGATGTAGATCGCGACCGCTATCGCCAGTCCCATCAGGACGAAGGCGGCGATCATTCGTTTCATGGCGTGCTCCACTGCCGTGCTGTGCTCTGTCAACGGCCGCGCAGGCCGCCGTGCGGACGCGCGCGCCCGGTGCAACTTGGCGTTGATCCTTCCTGCCGGGGAGAACGCAGGGCAAGCCCGTAGACAGCGGCGTGGGCCCTGTTATCCCCAGCAGCGATGGCCAAGCTCTACTTTTACTACGCCAGCATGAACGCCGGGAAGTCGGCGACCCTGCTCCAGGCGAACTTCAACTACAACGAACGCGGCATGCGCACGATGCTGTGGACCGCCGCGCTTGATAGCCGCTCGGGCGGGCTCGACGATGCCCACGCGATCGAGAGCCGGATCGGCCTTCATGCCAGCGCGCACCGCTTTGCGCCCGAGACCGACCTCTATGCGCGGGTGAGCGCCGCGCACGCGGCCGAGCCGCTGTCCTGCATCCTCATCGACGAAGCGCAGTTCCTGACAGCGGAGCAGGTCTGGCAATGCGCGCATCTGGCCGACAAGGCCAATATTCCGGTGCTGTGCTATGGACTGCGCACCGACTTTCAGGGCGCGCTCTTTCCGGGCTCGGCGGTGCTTCTGGGCATCGCGGATACCCTGGTGGAGCTCAAGGGGGTATGCCATTGCGGGCGCAAGGCCTCGATGAACCTGCGGGTCGATGCCACCGGCGGCGCGGTGAGCGAAGGCGCGCAGACCGAGATCGGCGGCAACGAGCGCTACGTGGCCTTGTGCCGCAAGCATTTCAGCGAGGCGCTGGGCCACTGATCACGCGCGCTTTCGGGCGGGCGTTCAGCGCCTGGCCATGGGGCCGAGGGTAGGGACGGAAACATGGAACTTACGGCCT
This sequence comes from Novosphingobium mangrovi, assembly GCF_022818885.1. Lineage (NCBI taxonomy): Bacteria > Pseudomonadati > Pseudomonadota > Alphaproteobacteria > Sphingomonadales > Sphingomonadaceae > Novosphingobium > Novosphingobium mangrovi. Next base: position 6,555 of record NZ_JALHAT010000076.1, read on the forward strand.
TGCAGATGGCGGCGATCCCTCTGCCACTGATCCTTGCCATCGTCTTTCACGAAGTCTCGCACGGCGCGGTGGCGCGCCTGCTTGGTGATCCCACGGCGCACGCCGCCGGGCGGCTGACGCTCAATCCGCTGCGCCATGTCGATCCGGTGGGGACCCTGCTGGTGCCCGGCTTCCTGGCGCTGGTCCACGCGCCGGTCTTCGGGTGGGCGCGGCCGGTACCGGTGAACAAGCGCCGCCTGAACCATCCGCGCCGCGACATGATGCTGGTGGCTGCGGCAGGGCCGGGCAGCAACCTGGTGCTGGCCGCGCTTTCGGCGGTGCTGTTCGGCCTCCTCGCCCGGTTCCTGCCTGAAGAGGGCGGCGGCGTGAGCGAGTTCGCCGCGCTCAGCCTGACCCTGTTCATCCAGTTCAACGTCTTCCTCGCGCTCTTCAACCTGCTGCCGGTGCCCCCCTTCGATGGCTCGCACATCGTCGAGGGCCTGCTGCCCCCGCCCGCCGCACGCGTCTACGCCCGGGCGCGGCCCTTCGGCCTGGGGCTCATGTTCGTGCTGCTCCTGGGGGTGCCTTATGTCTTTCCCGACTGGAACATCGTCGAGCGGGTGGTCGTCCCACCCTTCCTGTGGGTGATGGAGCAGTTCTTCACGCTTGCGCAGGCGGTGGCGGGCCTGACCGGTTAGGCGGCGGTTCCGGAGGCGGGATCGGGCGGAATGACACGAAAGCCGTTCCAGTCATCCTGGCCTGCCGCGATCACCCGGTTGCGTCCGGCCAGCTTGGCGCGGAACAGCGCCTCGTCGGCCGCGCGCAGGGCGCTCTTGCGGTTGGGGTAGGCGTGGACGTCGGCGACCCCGGCCGAGAAGCTGATGCGTCCGAACGGGGTGTTGGTCGCGCGGTTGACGAGGCGGCGCGCGGCGATCGTCTCACGCGTCTCGTCGAGGACAGTACAGGCCGTGGCCAAGTTGGAACCGCGCAGAAGCACCACGAATTCCTCGCCCCCATGCCGCGCGACGTGGCACTTGTCGTTGGACAGTTCGGCCAGCGCCTGCGCGACGGTGCGCAGCACGCGGTCCCCGGCCTCGTGGCCGTGGGTGTCGTTGACGCGCTTGAAGCGGTCGATGTCACAGAAGGCGACGCACAGGGGCTCGTTCTTGTCCTTGGCCAGGGCCAGTTCGTCCTCGAATACGGCCTCGAAGGCGCGGCGGTTGGGAAGGCCGGTGAGGTGGTCGATCTCGGCCTCGCGGCGGGCATCTTCGAGACTGCGCTGGAGCGCTTCGGTCTCACGCTCGGAGCGGGAGATCTCGCGCTCCATGTCGCGCGTGCGGCGCAGCATCTCGCGCGCAACGCTGGTGAGCGCCTCGATGGCGCTGCTGGCCTCCTGGCACGGTGCGATGCCGCCCAGGGCATCGACCTGTTCGGCCAGAGTCTCGTTGTAGCTGGTGGTGGCCGAGCGCGCGGCGGTGGCGGTACACCCGAACTGGGCGATGGCGCCTTCGAGCTTGCGGACGAGGGCGTGGATCTGGCGTGCGCCGCTTTCCTCCTCGTCGCAGCGCACGGTTTCCTCGAGCCATTCGACGGTAAGCGGCGCGCCGCTCGCGACGTGTTCACCCACAAGGCGCACCAGCGCGGGGTTGGCGCCGGTCACGACATCATGCGCGATGGTGAGCGTGTGGGGGCTGATCGGCAGGCCGTGCCCCATGAGAAAGCGGGTGATGTCCTCCAGGACATGGCGCCGACGCTTGTCCGCAGGACTTTCCGCAGGTTCCTGCTGTGTGTCCGTGGTCTGCGCGGGGCGCGGCGCACGTTCGTCCTCGCGCGCGGGTCCCAGGCCAAGCCAGCGGGCCCAGCCGGGGCTTCGGGAGGTGCCGGGATCGTGCGCGTTCATGGGCGAGGCTGACCGATAGCTGCGTGGCTCCAGTCCATCGGCGGGCCTTTGCAGGCTCGCCTCCGGGGAGAGGGCAGACTAGCCGGGCACGGTTTCGCCTCGGTTGCGGGCGGGCGCAGGGATTTCCCCTGCGTTGGTGGCGCTGTGTCCCGTGCGGGCGCAGGTCAGATGGTCGGAGTGGGCGCTTCCGCTTCGGCGGCGGGAGATTGGCGCGTCTCGGGCGCCTTGGGTGGGGCGGAGGTGCGCCGGGCGCTCAGGATGGGCACCTCGTTCTCGAGGATATCGCCCTTCATGACGCCTTCGCCCTTGGTGGCCGAACGCGGCTGCGACCAGATCGCCTTGACCACGTCCATACCCGCAGCGACGTGGCCGAACGCGGCGAAGCCTGCGCCCGGGTCCTCGCCGGTGTTGCCCTCCTCGGCGTCGAGGGCGGGCATGTCCGAGAGCATGATCATGAAGTCGGCCGTGGCCGTGCCGGGCGCGAAGCGGGCCATCGATATCGTCCCGGCGGTGTGCTTGATGCCGGTCTCGTTGGTGCTCTCGTGCGCGACGGGGTCGAAGAGCTTGGCGGCGTTGCGCACGCCGCCCTGAAGCAGGCCCTGGTCCTCACCCTCACCATAAGGCAGGTGCATGGCGCGGTAGAACAGCGCGCCATCGAGGTTCTTCGCATCGACGTACTTGAGAAAGTTCGCCGAGGTCTTGGGGGCGTGGGTGGTGTCGAGGGCGAGGGTGATCGTGCCCTTCGCGGTCTTGAGCGCGACGTAGGCGTATTCGGCCGGTTCGGGCGCGGGCTCGGCCGGGGCTTGCGCTACAGGCGGCGCCGCGCTGGGCGCAGGAGCGGTTTCCTGGGCGGCCAGGCCCGCAGGCACGAGAGCCAATGCGGCGGCAAGGCTGGCGCAGAAGGTCAGGCGGCCCATGGTCGAACTCCCGGTGGCAGTGATCTCGCTGGCTGGGTTTCGGGCCCGGCCCGACGCTCGGGAGCATGGGGCCGGATCCGGAATTCGTCAGAAGTGGCGGGCGCGTGCCTCAGCGCACGCGCGGTCCGCCGAAGGGCAGCGGCGGCGGGGGACGGCGCGAACCGCGCGGCAGCTGCGCCTGGTAGGCCCGGCCGCAATGCTCGACGCAGTACGGGAAGCCCGGATTGACCTTGTCGCCGCAGAAGTGGAAGTCCGGCTCGCCCGGGTGCCCCATCGGCCAGCGGCAGATGCGGTCGTTAAGGTCGAGCAGGCTGGTCTTGTCCGCGATCTCGGGGCTCGGCTTGGCGGGCACGAGGCGACGCGGCGGTGCCGGCGGGATCGGCGGCTGCTGGTCGCCGGGGCCCTGGCGCAGGAAGCCGCCGGGG
>NZ_JALHAT010000077.1:0-8480 GCF_022818885.1 Novosphingobium mangrovi
CGCGGGCGGTGGCGAGCTGCGCCCGGTCGGCGGCGGCCGAAGCGCGCGCGGAAGCCACCTCCTGGTTGTAGCTGGAAATCTCCTGCTCGGAGAGCGAGGCTCCGGTCGTACTCAAGAGGTTGTTGGCGATGCGGTACTGCTGCACCCGCGCCATGTCGTCGAGCGCCTGCTGGCGCAGTTCCTCGAGCCTTTCGGACAGAAACCCGGCGGCCTGCGCGCCGCTGGCCCGCTTCTGGTTGAGATAGAACTGCGAATACTGCGTGGCGTACGCGTTGGCGATCGCCTGCGCGTCGCGGGGATCGGCCTCGGTGACGGCGATCGAAAAGGCGTGGGTGGTGCCGATACGCTCGACCGCGAGAGCCCCCTGGAGACGCTCGGCGATGGCGTCCAGGCGTTCCTCGCGTGTGGGACTGGCCTCCGCCTCCTCGCCCAACCCCACCAGCGCCTTCAGCCGGCTGCGCAGACCCGCGCCGGATCCGGGCGCGAAATTCGGGTTGGTATCAAGCTTGAGAGCCCGCGCCACATCGAGCGCCAGTTCGCGCGAGCGGATCACCTCGACCTCGGTGTCGACCTGGTCGGAATCGGGCGGCAGTGCGCCCGCCCCCTCGCCGCGCGGGGTCGTGCGCTCTTCCAGCGAATTGAGCACGACGCGCGCGCTGGCCGTGTAGCGCGGTGTCTGCAGCGTCGTCACCAGCGCCGCAAGCGCCACGAAGACCACCGCCACGACCACGATAACGGTCAACTGGCGCCGCAAGGCGAAGTAGATCGCCCGAAGGTCGAGCCGGTCCTCGGGCGGGGCGGCCATGGCCGGAAAGGCCTGGGCCAGGTCGGCCTGGAGCTGGCTGCCGCGATGGACGACAAGGGAATTGTTCATGACAACCTCACGCTCCTGTGCATTGCAATTGGGGAAAGGGCCCAGCGCCGCCGGGCGCCTCCCTCCCGCTCCGGATAGGAGCGATCCACCGGCACCATCAGAACTTCACCCGCAGGCTCAGCAAAGCGGTCGATCCCGTGAAGGGCCGGGCCTCAAACCCACGGCTCGACTGGTCACGGTGACTGAACCCCAGCCCCACTTCGAACCTGTCTCCCAGAAGCCAGCGGGCGTTCGCCCCGATGCGGAACTGACGATCCCGTCGATCCGACCCGAAGTAATCATAGTACAGATACGATGTATTCACGGAAACTACTAAATTGCGAAGCAACTCATAGTCGACATCAAGAGATATACTATCCTGAACGACACCCGGTTGATTGAAGAAGGGGCTGGCCTCCAGCGTCCGCGCGCCGTTCAACTTGACAGTGACAAGCGTGGTGACATTCCAGATGAGCCGCCCGGAATAGGTCATGCCCGATACCGTGCCCGAGGCAGGCTCGTCGTAGTCCTGCGACAGGTAGCCGACCGTCACCTCGCCGCTGAGCAACTCGCTGAAACCGAAGGCGAGGCCGCCAGACAGCGCGTAGCCTTGCGAATCCTGGCTGATGGCCCCGAAATCCTGCCGGTAGTCCTGCCAGTTGTAGCGCCCTTGCGCGAAGACCCTCAGGGCCGGCCCAAGCCGCAAGGACGCCCGCCCGCCCAGTGTCGTCGCGGTGCGGTCGCGGTAGTTCTGGAGGACATCGCCCCCCTCGAGCCGGACAGTGCGGTAGTCGAAACGCTCCGCCCCACCGGCGAGCGACACGGTGAGATTGGTGAGGGCCACGGAAAGCCCGGCCCGACCCGTGAGGCGCGAATAGGTATTCGGCGCGCCGATCACCGCATCACCCAGCGTACCCGCCATTTCGGCGAGCAGACCATAGCCCCCGGAGAGATCGAGGCGCACCGGCCCGAACGCCTTGTGACCCGCCGCCTCGAGGCTGTACTGCTCGTTGTTCTGAACCTTGAGATCCGCATAACGGGTGAAGGTGGCCTGCCCCTTCACCGAGAGCCCGGCATCGGGCGTGCGTTCAACCAGTTCGAAGCCTGGCTCGAAGGTTGCCTTGGCATCGCCGCGCGGATCGGGGTCGATATTGAAGACATTGTCGTCGTATTCGATCCGCAGGTCGGCCCTGGGATAGAAGCGGAAGCCCCCCAGAGGCAGTCCCGGCGCTTCGTATGCCGCCTTGGAGCGCGCGCCGACCGAACTGGCGAGGGCTTCGTCGGAAAGGCTCGTTCCTGCCTCCTGCGCCCGCGCGCCATTCGTCCCCACGGCCAGAGCAAGGCAGACCACAAGGGCACCGCAGCGCGCCACAGCTCGCGCAGAAGCCCCACGTGCAGGTTCACCCGCCGCAAGCATGCGCTCGGCTCCCGACAACCCCGATGGACACAAATACCCCCAAACTGCCCCCTCAGCCGGAGTCCAAAAGGCGCACCGGCACGTACGAATAGAAAAATATAAACTAATCGCGATATGTCGCGCACCACCCCAACAAGTCAACTTATGATTTTATTCATATCATGACAGTTGCATAATGGAACAATAGTTATGCCGCAGAAATAATGATCTGTACTAATATCTTCTTGTGTGTCAGAAATTGAATGCGCCGGGGGTGGCGCGATTATTCTAGGGGTGCGCGCGTCCGGCAGGCCCGGCACGTGGAAACGGCCCCGCCAGACGACAGGGAGACCGTCCTTTGCCGCGCTCGATTGGAAAACTCCGCCTGGTCATGGCGCTCGTCCTGGCCACCGCCGCGCCGGCCCTGCAGGCCCGGGACGCCGCCAGTCCCGCTGCGCGGCCCGGACCAGACACCGCAGCGAACGGCGAGGTCTATCGCCTCGGGCCCGGCGACAAGCTGCGGATCACCGTTTTCAACGTGGAGTCGATCACCGGCGAATACACGATCAGTTCGGGCGGCCAGGTCGCCGTCCCCCTGCTCGGAGCCGTCCGCGCCGAAGGCGCGACCACGCAGCAGCTGGCCGACGCGATCCGCACCGGGCTCGACGGGACCTATGTGAAAGACCCGCGCATTACCGTGGAAGTCCTGAGCTACCGCCCCTTCTACATCCTGGGCGAGGTGAACCAACCCGGCGAATTCGCCTACAAGCCCAACCTGACACTGGAGCAGGCGGTCGCCACGGCGGGAGGCTACACGTACCGCGCGGCGCGCAAGAAGGCCTATCTGCGCCGCGCGGGCGAGGACGAGCAGGTCGTCAAGTTCGGCCGCGAGAGCAGGGTCATCTACGTCCACCCGGGCGACACCATCCGGATCGGCGAACGCTACCTCTAGCATGCCAGCGCGCCGCCACGAACCGTGTGCCCGTGCGTCCTGTTCTTCTCTGGCGAAATAAGGATAGTCTCCCATCCTGGCACCTTCCATGCGCCGCGCGCTTGCCGACCTTGCTCCCGCCGAACTGGCCGCCACCATCGAAGCCGATGGCTATGCGATGGTGGCCGATTTCGTCCCGGAGTCTGACCTTGCAGCGGCCCGGCGTTTCACAGAGGCCGGCATGGCGGTCAGCACCACGGGCTATTTCGGCGTAGGCAATGGAGGGCCGCTGGGCGGCACATTCCTGGAGGCCTTGCGCGATTCGCCGGAATTCCAGAGCCTGTGCCGCCGCCTCTGCACCCTGGCCACGGGGCGTGAAGCCCCCGAAACTGGCTTCTACCAGATCCTGCGCGCCCTCGAAGGCCAGGACCAGGCGCGCCACGCCCTTCGCTTTCACTACGATTCCTATGTTCTGACCGCCCTCCTCCCGATTCTCATTCCTAGCGGAGGCGAAGGGCGGCTCATTCTGGGCCGACAGCGCCGCCCCTTGCGGCGCAGCTACGCCGCCAACCTGCTCGACAAGCTGCAGGTCGACAATGCGCGCGCGCAGCAGCGCCTTGCCCGGCGCTACGCAGGCGGCGCGTGCGAATTCGAGCGGCTCGTCCTGAAGCCGGGCAACCTCTATTTCTTCTGGGGCTACCGCACGCTGCACACCAACGAACCCGCCCCCGACGGCGCGATCCGCGCGACTGCGGTCTACCATTACCTCGACCCGCACGCCCACGCCCCACTCAAGCGCCTGCTGCGCCGCGTGCGCGGCTCCTGAGCGACCGGACCGCCCCGTGCCACGTTCGGGCGCAGCCCTCGCTTGACAAGATGCCCCCCACCCTCCGATCCTTGCACACACGTACAGAGCCAGACAGGCGCAGTGCGTGCGGAAAATCCGGTACATCACGAGACCGGAGCCCGAACGGAGAGGACGGATAGGTGTGCGATGGAGGCAATCCAGACATTCGCGACGTCGGCGCTGCCGCAAAGCCAGCGGCTGCGCTATTGGAACGAGCTTGCCGAGCGCATTTACGCTGGCACCTACATCAACGGTGACCACAGCTTTCATGGACGCATGCAGACCTGGCGGCTGGGCGACCTGCAGATGATACGACCGGCCGGTGGCCCCTCGCAGGTCGGGCGGCGTCACCGGACACCCGGTTCTTCCAACATCATCCTACACCTCCAGACCCGCGGACGCTGCCGCCATCGCCAGGGCAATGGCCAGGACGACATCGTCCTCGAACCGGGCGACTTTGTCCTCTCCTCCGCCGCCAGCGGCTACGAGATGGACCTGGAGGCGCACGAGTTGCTGGTCGTGGAATTTCCCGGCGCGCCCATCCTGCAGCGCTGCGAGGCTCTCGACAGCGTGCTCTCGCGCCGCATCCGCGCCACGAGCCTCGCGGGTGGCCGTGTCCTTATCGATTTCCTGCAGTCGCTCTGGCGCCAGGCCGGCAACGCGCAGTTTCCCATTCCCGGTGATGCGAGCTGGCAAGGCGCAATGGCCGATGTCTTCTACGATATGCTGGGCCTGACCCTGCGCGAAAGCCGCCAGCCCCGCACGGCCGCCGACGCGTCGCCCCCGTTGGCGCGCCAATTGTTGCGCCATGTCGAGACCCACCTTGGCGATCCGGACCTGCGCACAGGCAGCATTGCCCAAGCGCTGGGCGTATCCCCCCGCACCGTGCAGAACGGCTTTGCCACGCTCGGCACGACCCCGTCTGCCCATATCCTGAACGCCCGGCTTGAACGCGCCGCCGACCGTCTCACCAGCGATCACGCCACCTCAATCACCGAGATCGCCTTTGAACTGGGCTTCAACGACAGCGCCTACTTTGCGCGGTGCTTTCGCCGCCGCTACGACGCCTCGCCGCGCGAATGGCGAAAGCGCGGCTGAGACCGCGCCGGGGCTGAGCAATTGCGTGCAGTTCCCGATGCGTCTGCGCACCTGTCCAAGCCCGACTTGCAAAACGGGTCTAGAATGAACGCGTCACCCACCCTTGAGGGCCGGTCCGCCGCAAGGCGCCCGGCCCTTTCCTTTTGCCGTCATGGTAAGAGCATCGCAGATCAGGGCGCGATCAGGACCTTGCACTGGCCGTGGCCCGCGCTCTTGAGCGCTTCGAAGACCGTGGGCACCTTGTCGAGCGCGATGGTCTCGCTCACCAGCAGGCGCGGCGCGATGGCACCGCTCGCCAGCGCGTCCAGCGCCGCCTCGTATTCGCTGCGTGTAAAAAAGGCGCTGGTGACGAGCCGGACTTCCTTGGACAGCATGGCGAAGGAATTGAAGGTATCGGGCTGCGTACACAGGCCCAGCAGCAGGATCGTCCCACGCGCGCGCACCTGCTCGACGGCCTGCGCAATCAGCCCGGGCCTTCCGACGCACTCGAAAACGATGTCGGCCTTGCCACCAAGCGCCGCGTCGCTTCCCCCCACCGGATCCTCAGGGCTCACGACGAAGCCGCTCGCGCCCAACCCCATGGCGCGCGGCTCCTGATCCGGCACCACGTCCTGCAGGACCACGGCCCCCGCACCAAAGCGCCGCGCCCAGAAAGCGACGGCAAGGCCGATCGGGCCCGCGCCCAGGATCAGCACCCGGTCTCCGGGTGTGATGCCACTCAGCTGTACGCCATGCAGCGCAACCGCAAGCGGCTCGATGATCGCCCCATCGGCGAGGGATACATCGGCAGGGAGCGGCACGCACTGGTTGGGCCGGGTCAGGGCATATTCGCCATAGCCTCCGCCCTGGAGGCTGAACTCACGGCACCAGGCCACCTCGCCCCGGCGGCACGCCTCGCACTGGCCACAGCTGCGCAAAGGCACGACCGAGACGAGGTCACCAATGCCAAGCCCCGTCACCTCGCGGCCCAGGCCAACCACTTCGCCTGCAAACTCGTGCCCCAGGACATCCCCGTGCTGGCAGCCGTAGGCCGCATCCTCGGTCATGTGCAGGTCCGACCCGCAGATACCGCAGCGCGCGACCTTCACCACGACCTCGCCTGCATCGGGCGTGGGATCGGGTATCGTCTCTATGGCCAGCGGTTCATGCAGGCCCTGGAATACGGCAGCCTTGATGGCGTCTCTCCTTGGCGTTGTTCAGTGCGATCCGGAGGGGCGGTCACAGTCCGGCAAGCGGTTTGACGGGCCCAAGTTGCATGCCCCCGTCAATCATCACGTGGGCCCCTGTCATGTAGCTGCCCGCATCCGAAGCGAGCAGCAGGGCCAGCGGCTTGATCTGGTGGACCTCCCCCACAGCGCCCGTTGGCACCAGCTTGTCCCATGCCTTGCGGGCCTCCGGGTTCTTCTTCAGCCACCCCCCGCCGATGTTGGTGACGAAGGGGCCCGGTGCAATGGCGTTCACCCGAATCCCGAAAGCGGCCAGTTCCAGCGCGGCATGGCGCATGAAGTGCATCACCCCGGCCTTGGCAGGCATATAGGGCACGCCCACGATGGCCTCGTTGACAACGGCCGCGTTGGAAGAGGTGCACACGATGGAGCCTCCCCGCCGCCCGGACCGTTCCTCGTTACGCTTCATCACCCGCGCGGCCTCGCGCAGGGTGTGGAACTGGCCGGTGAGGTTGACCTGAATCGAACGCTCCCAAGCCGCCGGGTCGTAGACATCAAGCTGGCCTTGCGGGTTGCGCGTGTCCTCGGGCGTCCAGAAGCCGTTGCCCGCATCGTACCCCGCATTGGAAAAGACGATGTCGCATCCGCCAAAGGCCGCGACATGGTCGTCGAACGCGGCCGCGACTTCGGCCAGGTCCGAGACATCAGCCCGGGCGGCGCGGGCCGCATAGCCCTCCTCGCGAAGCCGCGCGGCCTCACGCTCAGCGCCGTCGCCATCAAAATCGGTGAGGGTGACCTGCGCCCCCGCCTCGCACAGCACCTCGGCATAGGCGAGGCCCAGGCCCGAAGCCGCCCCCGTCACAAGACCCGAGCGGCCCGCGATGTCGAACTGGTCAAGCGTCTTCACAGGTAGAGCTGCGGATTGGGCGTGAGGCCATGTTCGGCGCAGTAGGTCTCGTAGTGATTCATGAACCACCAGACATCGAGCGTCTCGACATGGTTGCCGTGCGCATCGAAGAACTCGTTCGCGCCCTGCATCCAGAACAGCGCCTTCATTCCGTTCGGGTCGTCGGTGACAAGCGTGTGCGCGGTGCCCGGCGTCTCGGTGATGAAGTCGCCGGGGCGGCACACCCAGTCGTACTCGAGATAGCGAAACGAGCCTTCGAGACCGATCGCCCAGACCGGCCCGCGATGCTTGTGGGTGCCTATCACGCCCGGCTGCTTGATCCACAGCACGTTGCAATAGACATTCTGGCGCACGTCGAAGGCGAGGTGGCGGATCGCGGCGTTCTCGCCGAAGGGAACCCAGGGGCTCTCCTCTTCGGACGCGCCCACATAGGTTCCCTCCACGCCCTTGGCCCCGATCAGGGCGCCATAGAGCTCGGGAACCTTGACGATCTCATACGCGCTCGAGGGCGGCGCGGTCATCGTACCCATGGCGCGCTCCTCAGACGTAAAGCTTGGGATTGAGCGGGATGCCCTTCTCGCGGCAGTAGGTTTCGTAGTGGTTGATGAACCACCAGACATCGGCGGTGTCGACGTAGTTGGCGTTCTCATCGTAGAATTCGATGGGCCCCTGCATCCAGCCAAACAGCTTCACGCCCTGCGGGTGATCTGTAACGAGCGTGTGGCTTTCGCCCGGCACTTCCAGGATCAGGCCGCCCGGGCTCGCGACCCAGTCGTACTCCAGGTACTTCACCGAGCCTTCGAGACAGACCATCATGATCGTGCCGCGGTGCAGGTGCGTGCCCACCACGCCCGGCTCCTTGATCCACAAGATGTTCGAGAAGATGCCCTGGCGCACGTCGAAAGCCAGGTGCTTGATCGCCGCGTTGTCGCCGAAGGGCACCCAGGGGCTGTCGACGTCGGTCTGCGCATCGATATAGCGCCCGCCTGGGCTCAGCCGTTCGACGAGCTCACGGTGCGCGAAGGGCACATCGACGATCTCCGCCTTGGTCGAGGGCGGGGCGGTCATCACGTTGGTCATGGTGGTGGTCCTCTCCATCGGCATGGCCTGCGTCCGCGTCTACGGATCATCGTGGCCAAGCCTTGCTTGGTCTGGGCTTTCGGGATGCCCTTGTGCCATCGAGCATAAGCTGCCGAAGCGAGATGAACTTGGATCTGCGCGCAGCGCGATCGGGACAGGTGCGCAGGTGTGTTCCAGATACGCCAAGCCCCCCGGCGCGAGA
>NZ_JALHAT010000078.1:0-2028 GCF_022818885.1 Novosphingobium mangrovi
GCGGCGCAGGGATGGCCCTGAGACTTGGGAGAATGTGTCTCCATCTAATTGGAAGTGCTCTGGGCGTTCCCAAGTTGCCTCTATTCCATGCGGCGTATCGCGCAGCTCGAAACGGAAAATTGTGGTTTGATCGACCTCAAGATCCCAGATGCCCGCAGGATTGGGGAGGACGGCAGCAGCTGCCAAACCGAGCAACAGAAAAGCGTTCATAACCCCGATGGTGCCACAATGTACTGACAGCGACTATAGGATGCAGGTGGAAATTCTGCCCTGCGCCCTTGTTGGTCGCTCGAGGGCCGATTTGGCGCGTCAGGGAGCGGCCAGTCCGGTTTCCCTTGCCGTCCAGGCTCCTCACCGGCCCAGATGGGTGGAAGCGGTAGTTGCTCAAACTGATGGCATTACCCGCGTTGAAGAGCTATTCGCATCTCGGTTTTTGACGGTGGACAATCCGAATGCATCTCGAAACGAAAAGACATATTGCTTGCTTTGGTGCATTTTCGGTCTTTCCGATTGGCGCACTCGGAATGGTGATCAATTTGAGAAGTAGCACCATCTATGCATCAAGCTTGATCATTCTTATGATTTTAGCGGCCATTTCTTCTTTTGCGATGATTTTTCTCGCTGCAACCACCAAATGCCCGAATTGTGGAAAGCGATATTTCCCGTTCATTCTGCTATCTTTTTGTTTCTTCGAGTTCCTGCCAGAATTGCAATTGGCGCGACGCGAGATCGTAATTCGATTTTTGGACAATCAGCGGACACCGTTGGCGACGTCCGCAGTGGGGCGTATGCCGCTGGCCCGGTCTCAGACCAAATTTTTCGACGGCCTGGGGCCCGCTTCGCGCCCAGCCTCCGAGGGCCGCAGGTCGGCCAGGCGCCCTAGTTGGCCGTTCAGGGGCCAATTTGACGCGCCGAGGAGCGGTCGGTCCGGTTTCCTTTGCCAGGGCAGGTTCCTCAGCGGTCGGGATGGCTAGCTTTCAACCAGGCAGCAGCTATGTTGAAGGGATGGAAAGAAGCCTCTGCATCGCAATACTGCCGTTGGCCCTCGTCGCATATTTCGTTCAAGGCAAGATCGCGCCCATAAAGCTCATCGCTTCCGGTGGACTTGCAATAATGGTTTCGCTTGGCGCGGCATTTGCGGGAACGGTGATGCCTGCGACTCGCGATCTATCTGACGCCACTGCCGAGATGCTTGTGATCGGTATCGGCGCAATTGGCGTCTTTGGTGTCATGTTGGCGGGGCCTGCGCTTTCTGACATCATTTTCCGACGACAGCGGGGAAGCTAAGGGCGCGCGTGCACTGGACCGCTTCGCGCCCTTGTCGGTCGCTCAGTCACCGAAGGTGCGCTCCAGAAACCGGCCATACCGGAAAGCACATCTTTTCGGTCGATCTCAATCGTACGATGCTTCAGGTTCCAGATGTCGATGCGCTTGCATCCCTTTTCGTGGCTCCCGTTGAAGTCTGTTCAGACGGTGAAACGCTAGGTCGCGTTGACAAAAGAGATTCCCAACCCGGCGAAGTTCTGATTCAAGCCTACCTTTTGGAAGGGCAGGCATGGATCGCGGCGACCTGAGCGACGCAGAATGGGAATTAATCGGGCCGCTGCTCCCACCCGAGCGTGGCAGGCATGCTCGTCCGGCCGGTCATCCCGCCGCGTTCGAACCGCAAGGCACCAGAGCATCCTGACTATCGACGCTATCGAGATCGCAATCGCGTCGAGCGCATGTTCGGCTTCCTCAAACACCAGCGCCGCATCGCGACACGCTTCGAGAAAACCGCACTTTCCTACCTCAGCTTTCTTAACCTCGCCGCCGCAAGGCTATGGTTGAAGCATTTTGTCAACGCGACCTAGTTTGCCGGCTACCGTGATGGGCGCGGCCCCCTGCTTAGTATCTAGTGACGCGATGGGTTCGCGATGACAAGAAGCGCTTCGACGTCTCGCAGGCAATGAGCCTTTTTGCCATAAGCTGCTATCAATTAAGGCGAGCAGCTCATATCTAGGTCGTGAACCCATAAATTAACTTCGT
>NZ_JALHAT010000079.1:0-6016 GCF_022818885.1 Novosphingobium mangrovi
TTTGCCGGCTACCGTGATGGGCGCGGCCCCCTGCTTAGTATCTAGTGACGCGATGGGTTCGCGATGACAAGAAGCGCTTCGACGTCTCGCAGGCAATGAGCCTTTTTGCCATAAGCTGCTATCAATTAAGGCGAGCAGCTCATATCTAGGTCGTGAACCCATAAATTAACTTCGTTGCAGTTGGGGTGGAAAGGGCCGTCTGGCGTGGTATCGTTGGCCACATGTTGTTCATGCTGACCATCATGGCCGCAGCGTCTCTCTCTCCGCCCGAGGAACCGTTAGCCGGTCAGCTTCGCGCTGCAATTTGGAACGATTTGCAACTCAACGCCATGATTGGCAACGGTAACTGGCTGGCATCGCTTTGGTACAATGCGGGTCAGGAAGACGCCAAGACGCCTGACCTCCACATTCTGGATATGTCCTGTGGCAGCAACCGCGAGGGACATCGTTGCTCCTTTACACTGTTGCGTGACGGCGGCGTGCGGATGGCCTTCAACGAAGCAGCCCCTGACCGACTCAATTGCACTGCGCAGTTCGTTCGTCAGGAAAAAACTGACGGGTGGAAGGTGAAGCATCGACCGCCGCGCGGCTCCAGGCACAGCCGCACGGACATGCAATGCAAAGCTATGTCTGCAAGCTGATCTTTGGGCGTGCATGGACCAAACTGCGGACTTTACCCGTAATCGGAACTCTGATTCAGCGTCGGCATGAGCCGATATGATCTGACCGACTTTGAGTGGCGCGTGATCGAACCATTGCTGCCCAATAAGCCGCGAGGCGTCCCACGTGTCGATGACCGACGTGTGCTAAACGGCATATTTTGGGTGCTGCGATCTGGCGCGCCATGGCGCGACCTACCGGAGCGCTACGGTCCGCGCACCACCTGCTACAACCGCTTCGTGCGATGGCGAAAAGCTGGCGTTTTGGATCGGATGATGGATGCCATCACCGCTGCCCACGACGGCGACATCCAGATGATCGACAGCACTTCCGTTCGCGCCCATCAACAAGCTGCGACGGCAAAAAGGGGGATCGAGATCATTGTCTCGGTCGTTCCCGAGGCGGCCTCACGACGAAAATCCATGCGGTCGTCGATGGGCAAGGTCTCCCGATCCGGTTGAGCCTGACCGCCGGGCAAAGTCATGACGGGCAAGCTGCTGACGATCTGCTCGAGCATGTTGGTGCCGGAACAATCGTTCTGGCGGACAAGGCCTACGATGCCGACCGCATCCGGGCGTCTCTCCGCGAGAAAGGGGCGTTCGCCAACATTCCGCCCAAGTCCAACCGGCGGTCAAAGCCCTACTTCAGCACATGGCTCTACCGCGAACGAAACCTGATCGAGCGCTTCTTCTCCAAGTTGAAGCACTTCCGTAGGGTGGCCACCCGCTATGACAAGATAGCCGAGAACTTCCTCGCCATGGTCCAGCTCGCCTCAATGCGGCTGTGGCTGCGCGTTTATGAGTCTACGCCCTAATTTCTTCAATCGGACTCCGAGTTCCTCCCTTGTGGTCGGCACCGCCGTGCGAAGGCGCTGTCCGGCCCGAGCCGAGCAGCGCCTTCAACTCATTGGCGCAGAAGGGCGATACCGGTCAGCCAACCGTATTTGCCAGTAACGCGTTCTTCCCGGGTCTGCAGATTCACGAGACGAACCTCGCCGCCCAGATCGCTTACCCAAATTTCGTTGGTGTCTTCATCGACGGCGAGACCGATGGTTTCTTCGAATCCTGAGGCCAGGATCTCGACCGGACCCAGACCATTCTCGGTAATTGGCGCACGGTTGAGCGTGTTGCCCTCAGGAGGCGCCCCGCGATCGGTCCAGTAGAGTATCTTGCCGTCGCGGGTTAAGTGCAGGTCGATAGGTTCGGGCAGACCCTCAGCGAGCAGTTCGATGTCTTGGCGGTTTTCCGGTGTCGCGCCTTCGGGCAGCGCGATCGGGGCGCGGAATATCCGACCTTCACCTGCGTTATCGTTACCCTTCTGGGTCCAGTAGATGCAGCCGCGCGCGTTGTCGACAGCAATCCCGACGCAGTGGCGCTTAACGTCGGCGTTGTCGGCCGGCGACTGCCCACGCTGGACAAGCACTTCCAGATCGCTCCCATCCAGGCGGCAACGCATCACGCGCATTGTTTCGCGCTCGGACCAGTAAAACCACCCCTCTTCGCGGTCGAGATACAACTGCTTGGGGGTGCCCAGCTTGCCATTGCCAAGGATGACCTCATGTTCGGAGCCATCCAGTCGGCTGCGTTCAAGCGTGCCGTCGAAGGCCTCGAAATCGGGGCCCATGTTGGTCCAGTAGAGGTAGCCGGCCTCGGCATCGACCTGGATACCATCGGGCGTCGCGCCAAGGTCCTCGAACAGGGTTTCGACCTCGCCACCCTCGGGCGACTGCGACAGCATGGCGGGGGGACGGGCCTGCAGGATATAGAGACGCGAGCGGGTTTCGGCAGGGATCGTCATGTCAGGAGGCCTTCTGGTAGTCGTCAAAGAAACCAACACCGGACTTGGAGCCCAGCTTTCCGGCGTCGATGTAGTGTTTCAGGAGAGTGCGGATCTGAAGGGGCAGGTGATCGCGTTCTTGAGCGTAGTGCTCTTCGATATCCAAAACGACATCGAGGCCGACGTTATCCATGAGCCGAAATGGTCCGACGCGTGCACCGGTGGCCTCCCGAAAAATGGCATCGATGGTCTCGGGCGTCGCGACGCCATCGGCCAGCACCAGCAGCGATTCACGCTTGATGGCCGCCCAGATGCGGTTGAAAATGAAGCCCACGCTCTCGGTTTGCGCCACGTAGGGCGAAAGACCGTAGCGTCCCAGCAGGTCCGCGAGAAAAGCTATGATCTCAGGCGCGGTATGTCCGTTGCTCATCAGCTCAACCGGACGCGCCGAGGGGGGCATCATGAAATGCGTGTTGAGGACCCGCTCAGGATGGGACAGGTGATCGCTGAAGGCGCTGCTCGGGTACGAGGAGGAGTTGCTGGCCAGGATCACATCGGGCTCTAGCATTTCGTCGAGCTGTGCAAAGACACTGCGCTTGAGCTCCAGGTTCTCGGGGACCGCCTCGGTCACGAGCCAGACGTCCCGCGTTGCGGTGGCCAGATCGTCCGTCGGGACGATGGTTCCCGCTTGCGCGCCGTCGATCGACGCGAGCACCTCGGGTAGTTCTTGCATCGCCCACTCTGCACCGTTCTGGGCGGCGTCGAGGTTGGTATCGTAGAGGCGGATTTCAGCGCCGCGCGTCGCGTACATCATGGCGATGCGGCGACCGAGGACACCAGCGCCCAGAACGGCCATGGGCCGCTGGTCAATCGTGGCTTCTTCGGGAAGATCCATGGGAAACAACCTTTCGTGTTTCCCGTCCATTTAAGCCTTTTCGATCATGCCAGTAGATTCGTAGGCGCAAAGCGCCCTTGCGTCTACGCAAGGAACTGATCGCTTTCGAGCGCTTCGCGTACACGCTCCAGAAACAGCACTTGGGCCCGCGTTGGCAGGCGCCGTGCGGGGGTAAACGCCCAGGCCGAAACAGGATCGGGGTGACAATCCGGCAGCAGTTCTACCAACTGGCCTTCTGTGACCAGTGGATCGCACACTTGTCGGGTGGCAATCATCGCGCCACGTCCGCGCCGCGCGAAATCAAGTCTCAGCAGACTAGGTGTCGCGGCAATGACGGCGCTGACGGGAACCGTCACCGAGCCCCCTTCGGCATCGGTGAAGTGCCAGGAAGTCTCTCCCGGCCGCACCAGACAGGGCCAGTCCGATAGTTCGGCACAAGCCGCCGGAGCACCCAGTTGGGTGACCAGCGCGGGTGACGCATACAGACCTTGCGGCACGTCGTGAAGGCGCGAGCAGACCAGCGTAGCATCCTGAACATCCTCGCGCCGGTGACTGAAGAAGATGTCGACCCCAGCACCAACGGGATCAGGCAAATGGGCCGACGCCAAAAGTTCGAACCGCAGGTTGAACCCCTCATCCTGAAGCCTCTCGATCACGGGCTCGATCCAGGCGGTAATGAATTCATGCGGGGCAGCAATGCGCAGCCCTCCTTCCGCCCGCGCATTGCTGCGCCGTACTTCGGCGCTGGCTTCGGCGATCGCGGTCATATGAGGACCGATCGCCTCACTCAGGACATGGCCCGAAGGCGTCAGCACAAGCGCACGTGCGGTACGCTCGAACAGGCGCACGCCAAGGTGCTCCTCCAGTCGGGTCACCGCACGGCTGACACTGGAGGGCTGCATGTCCAGTTCAACAGCCGCAGCGGAAAAGCTTCCCCGAGCCGCGCAGACGATGAAGATGTAATGCTCGTTCCACATACGTAACAGATAGACTTCGCGGGAAATTCTTGAAAGCCAAAGGCATTTGTCGCTGATTGCGTGCTTCGCAAGTCCTCTACCGCCCCCGTTGCGTGTTGAGGATGGAGAAGCTTCCTGTTTGCTCCTGGTGAGCGAAAATCGGCGCATGAACGGCAAGAAAGGGTCGGGAGCAGAAGGGCTGCGCCGTGCCGACGGGCGGAGTGCCTGATAGGCGCCCTTGTCGGTCGGTCGAGAGCCGATTTGGCACGCTTGGCAGCGGACCGACCAGTTACTCTTGCCGCCCAGGCTCCTCAGCGGCCCAGATGGGTGGCAAGCTGCCTTAGCGCCTCCGCTTTTGTAGTTGGTGCTTTAACCAAGCGAGACCAAGGCCAACGGGTATTGAGATGACGATTAAGAACGTGATCGAAAGTGGCCAAGACCAGCCTTGACCCCTTGAAAAAGCTATGGCTGCAAATGTCAGGAAGACGCTGACTATTTGAAACAGGTAATCATAGCGGTCGTGCTGTCGTCTGCGCATCGACGTCTAAATGCCTAACCAATCCGATGACTGCAACGGAGCGTGTGCCGAACTTCAGAAAATCTCGTTTCTCGGTGATGCGCGACACTTGAAGGCGAAAGGCAGCTATCTGTCCTTCCTAGGTCGTGAGCCGCCATTCCGCAAACGGCCCCTTTCAGACATTCCAACCGATGCCAAATTTGACCGCGCGGCCCGAGGCCCCTGATCGGGAACAGCGACCGGAGGAAGCTGGAAGGACCTCTTCTCAAGGGGCCATTGCCCCTTGATCCCAGAATGGGCAACCTCACCTTCCCAAGCCACCGCCGCGCGCGCAAGCTGAGCCAGACAGTATCGGGAGCCCGAGGGCGATGGCCCTCGGAATTCCTTCTTCCTGTCCTTTTCGAGAGCCCTCTAAGCCTTAACTGCGCACCGCCACGTCGAAGGCCACGGTCATGCGGCGCCCTTGCGCGAACGGCGCGGTGCCGTGGAAGAGCGTGCTGGGAAAGAGCGTCAGGTGCTTTTCTAGCGGGGGGACGATCTGGCGCGGGGGCAGGTCGAGGCCCATTTCGGGCGGCGCGCCGCCCACTTCGAGGCAGCCTGCGCCGGGGACATCCTGAGCAAGTGGCGGCAGGTCGATGTAGAGCGCGGAGGAGAGCACGCCCTGGGGGTGGATATGGACCGTGTGCCGCCCGCCCGGCCCCAGCCGCACCGACCATGAGCCTGCGATGGCCAGTTCCTCGTCGCGCCGTGCAAGCAGCGGATGACCGGGGTCGCGCGGCGGCAGGCCCGTCCGGTAGGTCTCGATCACCTCCAGAATCGCATCGTGCAGGATCTTGAGCGGCGCCTCGGTGCGCGCAAAGAGCCCGCCGCGCGTCTGGCTGCCGCCGCGCACCGACTGCCCCACCGGCACGAAGGAGGTTTCGTGCAGCGCGTGGAGCAGCGCCTTGATCTCTGTCCAGTCGGCATCGGAGATGGCGAGCGACAGGCGGCGCACCATGTTCGGCTGGCCGTGGAGCCATTCCTCGCGCGGGTCGTCGAGCATGCGCCAGGCCAGCGAGCGCAGCCCCCAGCCCGAGACATCGTGGGGCGCATCTTCCAGCGCGCGCGCCAGCAGCGCCTCGGCACGTTCCGGGTCGCGGCAGCGCAGGCGGTGGCGCGCTTCCTCGACGCGGGCAAGCACGCCTGCGCGGCCCTCGCGCGCGGGCAGATCGG
>NZ_JALHAT010000008.1:0-166256 GCF_022818885.1 Novosphingobium mangrovi
GCCCAGGCGGCCCATGCCGACGCGGCGCCGGGCGCGAGCGCGCCGCCGACAATCGTCGTGACCGGACAGCGCACCGAAGACACCAAGTCCTACACCGCCGAGGAAACCAGCATTTCCATCGGCCTGCCCATCTCCCCGCGCGAGACACCGCAGACTGTGACGGTCATCACCCGCCAGTTGCTCGACGACCAGCAGATCGAGACCATCGACGATGTACTGGCCACAGCGCCGGGCATCACCTCGTACCAGAATGACAACGCGGGCCGCACGACCTACCGCGCGCGCGGCTTCGACGTCAGCAACTACCGCATCGACGGGATGCAGGTGGACGGCCAGTCGAACTTCAGCGGCGGCGGTGCCTCGACCAACATGGACCTCTACGACAGCGTCCAGATCGTGCGCGGCGCAAATGGCCTGCTGGGCGGTACCGGCGATCCGTCCGCAACGATCTACCTCCAGCGCAAGCAGCCGGGCACCGAGCTTGGCGCCAGCGGCAGCCTGGTCCTGGGCAACTGGGACAAGCGGCGTGTCATGGGCGATCTCAATGCGCCGATTACCGCCGATGGCAACGTGCGCGGCCGCCTCGTCTTCAGCGACGAGAGCACCGACACCTTCCGCGAACGCGAACATGCCGATCGCCGCGCAATCCTCGCCAACTTCGCGGCCAACCTCACCCCCACGACCGTGCTGAACGCCGGGGTGCAGTACGAGCGGACGGTCAACAAGGGTTCCTCCTGGGGCACCAACGTCTCGATCTGGTTTGCCGACGGCACGCTGGCCAACCTGCCGCGCAGCACCAACCCGGTCGCCGACTGGAGCGTCTCGCGCCGCAAGGCGACCACCGCCTTCGTCAATCTCGACCACCGCTTCGCCAACGACTGGCACGTCAAGATGGGCTACGCGCGCACCGACAGCAGCGCCTACAACAACCTCGGGATCGCCAAGATCAACCGGGGCGGCAGCGGCTATGCGGGCTTCTGGAACCAGGATGGCACCGGCGCCTACCTCAACGCGATGCACTCGGAATATTCCGAGGACCGTGACAACGTGGCCGTGACGCTGAACGGACCGCTGCACCTGTTCGGCCGCGAGCACCAGCTCATGTTCGGCTTCAACGGCTTCTGGAGTGAGAGCACCAGCTGGACCTTCGACGGAGACCTGGGCAACTGCACCATTGGCGGCGTTCCCACGTTCCGGGGCTGCCAGTACCGCGCCGAGGGCCTGCCGATCGACGACTGGCGCAGCTGGGACGGCTCCTACGCCAACTTCGAGACCTTCCGCACCGATGCACGCGGCATCGACCGCACCCGCAACATCGGCGGCTATGCGGCCGGGCGCTTCTCCCTCGCCGACGGGCTGACCGCCATCGTGGGCGCGCGCATCAGCGACTACAAGACCAGCGGCGGCGACTACGACATTGCCAACATCTACACCGCCGACACCGACCCGACCCACGAAAAGGGCGTCTTCACCCCTTACGCCGGGCTGGTCTACGACGTCACCGACACGCTCTCGGTCTATGCCAGCTACACCGATGTCTTCACCCCGCAGGGGAACTTGCGCGACGAGGACGACCGGCTGCTGCCGCCCGTCACTGGCTCGAGCTACGAAGCGGGCATCAAGGGCGCCTTCTACGGCGGCAAGCTCAACACCTCGCTCGCCTTCTACCGCAACGAGCAGAGCAATGTGGCGGAGAACACCGGCGAACTCAACGAGGTAACCGGGCTCGACATCTACCGTACGGTCGACGGTGTCGTCTCCAAGGGCATCGACTTCGACGCCTCGGGCGAGCTGCTGCCCGGCTGGAACGTCTTCTTCGGTTACAGCTACCTGGACGTCAGTGGCCTCAGCTACCAGCGCGACCCGCACAGCCAGTTGCGCCTCTCGACCAGCTACACGCTACCCGGCGCGCTCGACCGGCTCACCATCGGCGGGGGCATCACCGCCCAGAGCAAGACCGAATGGTCGACCAACCCGGGCCGGCCGCTTGGCGATGGCACCTACGATGACAGCAACCTCGATGTCTCGGGCTACACGCTGGTCAACCTCATGGCGCGCTTCCAGGCGACCGAGAACATCCAGATCTCGGCCAACGTCACCAACCTGACCGACAAGACCTACTACCGCCAGTTCGGCTTCTACGATGGCCTCATCTATGGCGAACCGCGCAGCTACAGCGTGACCCTCCGGGCCAAACTCTGACCCGGATCAGGAACTTGGCGTATCCTGGGGCAAGCCCCCCAGCCCCGGGATACCTTCCGCTTCAGTCCGCCATGGCCTCGCGCCGACAGGGCCAGGGCCGCTGCGCCGGGCGCGCCTTCTCGTACCACGCCGAGGCGCGCAGGACCGCCATGTCCTCGAAGCGGCGCCCGACGATCTGCAGCCCGATGGGCAGGCCTTCGCGGGTGTAGCCACAGTTGATCGAGCTCGCGGGCTGTTCGGTCATGTTGTAGGGAACGGTGAAGCCGATGTGCTCGAAGGGGCGCATCGGATCGTTCACCGGCGAGGCCAGCTCGGCCGGGAACGCGGGCATCGGGGCCACCGGGCTGAGCAGCAGATCGTAATCGTTGTATGCGCGCCCGCGCTCGCGCATCTGGATGATCTGGTCGAAGCCGGTGTAGACCTCCATGCCGTCGTAGTGCGCGGCAGGCTCCACCCACTTGCGGATGTACTCCAGGATCAGGTCGTACTTTTCAGGCGGCAGATCGCGCATCTCGGCGTAGAAGCGCGCGCGCCAGAAGCGATCGAGGCCATCGAGCATGTCCGGCGTCATGAACGGTTCGACCGGTTCGACTATGGCCCCGCCATGTTCGAACAGCCGCGCGGCCTCGGTGACGGCCTCGGCAACTTCGGGCTCGGTCGGCGAACCGCAGCCGGCTTCCAGCATCAGGCCGATGCGAAGGCCCGCCACGTCGCCCTCAAGCTGGCGCCAGGGCAGCTCCTGGTAGGGCAGGTCCATGAAGTCGCGCCGGTCGGGCAGCGAAAGGTGCGTCATCATCAGCGCGGCATCGGCAACCGTGCGCGTCATCGGCCCCGCGACGCGCCCGATGTAGGGCGGATCGATGGGGATACGCCCGTTGCTGGGCTTGTGCGCGAAAATGCCGCACCACCCCGCCGGCAGCCGGACCGAACCGCCAATATCGGTGCCCACGTGGAAGGGCCCATACCCTGCAGCAGCGGCGGCACCTGCCCCCGCACTCGACCCGCCGGGATTGCGCGAAAGGTCCCAGGGATTTCGCGCCAGCTTGTGAAAGCTGGAGAGGCCCGACGACAGCATCCCGTAATCGGGCACCGTGGTCTTGGCGAGAAGGACCGCGCCCGCCTCACGCATGCGCTGCGCGGGCGGCGCATCGTGGGTCTGCGGGGTCATGTCGCCTGCCGCCGTGCCCACGGGCTTGGGCGTTCCCTTGGTGGCGATCAGTTCCTTGAGCGTCACGGGAATCCCGTCGATCACCGAGAGCGGCGCGCCCTTGTGCCAGCGCGCTTCGGAGGCCCTCGCCTGCGCGCGCACGGCCTCGGGCTCCAGCGCGTAAGTTGCGCACACGTGCGGCTCCAGCCGCTCGGCCCGGGCCAGCACGTCCTCGGCGACCTCCACCGGGGAGAGCGAGCCCGCAGCAAAGCTCTCGGCCAGCTCCACGCCTGTCAGATCGGCCAGTTCCTCTTTCATCGCATCGCTCCGCTGCGGGGCGGCGCTCCTGGCGTCCGCCCCCTGGTTTGGTCCCTCTCCCGTGTGCAGACCGTCTCAGGTCTCAGGCCCTTTCCGATCTCAGGCCGTGGTCGGGATCAGGAAGGCGTTGCCCTTGTCCGCGTCCGGGCCCGGCCAGCGCTGGGTCACCGTCTTGACGCGGGTGAAGAAGCGGAAGCCTTCCTCGCCGTACTGGTTGTGATCGCCAAAGGCCGAACGCTTCCAGCCCCCGAAGCTGTGGTAGGAGACCGGCACCGGGATCGGCACGTTGATGCCGACCATGCCGACCTCGACCTGCATCGCGTAGTCCCTGGCCGCGCCGCCATCGCGGGTGAATAGCGCGACCCCGTTGCCATAGGCGTGACGGCTGGCAAGGTTGATCGCCTCCTCCAGCGTGGTCGCGCGCACCATCTGCAGGACGGGCCCGAAGATCTCGTCGCGGTAGGACTGCATTTCGGGCGTCACGTGGTCGAACAGCGTCGGGCCCATGAAGTAGCCCTCCTCATAGTCCTGGAGCGAGAAACCGCGTCCGTCGACGACAAGCTCGGCCCCTTCGTCCACGCCCATCGCGATGTAGTGCTCGATCTTCGCCTTGTGCTGGGCGGTGACGACGGGGCCATAGTGCGCCTCGCGGTCGCTCGAGATACCCACGCGCAGGTCCGCGATGGCCGCGACCAGCTTTTCACGCAGCAGGTCAGCGGTCGCCTCACCAACCGGCACCACGACCGGCATCGCCATGCAGCGTTCCCCCGCCGAACCATAGGCCGCACCCATGATGTCGGAGACGGTGCGGTCCATGTCCGCATCGGGCAGGACGATGCCATGGTTCTTGGCGCCGCCCATCGCCTGGACGCGCTTGCCCTGTGCGGTTCCGCGTGCGTAGACCGCCTGCGCCACGTCGGAGGACCCCACGAAGCTGATCGCCTTGATCGCGGGGTGATCGGTGATCGCTTCCACCATCACGCGGTCGCCGTGGACGACGTTGAGAATGCCATCGGGCAGGCCCGCTTCCTTGGCCAGTTCGGCGAGGCGCAGGGGCACGGACGGCGCGCGTTCGGAGGGCTTCAGGATCATCGCGTTGCCCGCAGCAATGGCCGGGGCGCTCATCCACAAGGGGATCATCGCGGGGAAGTTGAAGGGAGTGATGCCTGCCACGATGCCCAGCGGCTGGCGCATCGAGTAGACATCGATGCCCGGCCCCACGCCGCTGCTGTATTCGCCCTTCATCAAGTGCGGCGTCGCGCAGGCGAACTCGACCACGTCGAGCCCGCGCTGGATATCGCCCTTGCTGTCGTCGAAGACCTTGCCGTGCTCGCTGGAGAGAAGCGCGGCCAGTTCGTCCATGTGCGCCTCGATCAGCGCCTTGAAGGCGAACATCACGCGCGCGCGGCGCTGCGGGTTGAGCGCGGCCCAGGCGGGCTGCGCGGCGCGGGCAGCGGCAACGGCAGCTTCCAGCTCGGCATCGCTGCCGAGCGGCACCTGCGCCTGCACCGTGCCGGTGTTGGGATCGAAGACGTCGGCCATGGCGGTGCCGTCCCCGGCGCTGTGCGCGCCGGCGATGAAGTGGGGAATTGTGCGCATGGAGAAATCCGTTCTCGCTGAAGATCAGGGGGTGGATGAGGACGCGCGGCCGGTATGGGCCTCGCGCAGGAGCGGAATGACCGCGCGCGCACCGATGCGCGGCGCGGCCAGAGTGACGAGGGCGAGGACCGCGACATTGATCGCAAGGCCGATCACCCCGACGTTGAGCCCACCAAAGGTCCAGCCCGCCGCCTTGAACGCCAGCATCGCGCCATCGGCGGCAAGGATGCCCGCGATCAGCGCGCGCGCTGGGACACGCGGGAAGAGCATGGCCGCAACCAGTCCGGGCAAGGTCTGGACGATGCCGAAGTAGAAGACGTTGTTGAGCGTCGCGATCAGCTGCACCGAGGTCTCTGCGCCGACGAGCGAGAAGATCAGGAAGGCCGCAATCACCACCTTGGACCAGCGCTGCTGCGCCGTGCCATCAAGGCTGGGCACCAGGTTACGGGTGATGAGCGGGCCGATAGCGAGGCACACGCTGCTCAGGATCACGAGCCCGGAAAGCGCAACTGCGGCCATGACCAGCCCCACCACCCAGTCTGGCAGCAGCGCAATTGCGGTCGAGAGGAACACGAAGTCGGGTTCGGGCGGTACGATCCCCTGCCCCTTGGCGTAGTAGGCCACCATCATGAGGAGCGGGAACATCAGCATGTAGATCGGCGCGACGATCTGCGCGCGCTGGATCGCGCGGGGCGAATTGGCCGAGAAGATGAACGCCCAGTTCTGGGGGATCATGCAGAAGCCCACGGCCTGGAGCACGATGGTGGATATCGCGAAAACGAGGTCGGGCCGGGTCGGCTCAGGGATCGTCTCGGCAAGACTGACGGGCATCGTCGGCTCGGCATTCCAGGCGGCGAGCGCCACGAAGCCGACCAGCAGGATCGAGGCCATCATCAGGATGTCCTTGAGCACCGCCACGAAGGCCGAGGCGCGAAGCCCTGCGATCACGACATAGGCAAAGGTCAGGAGCCCCGCGAGGCTGGTGAGGAAGATCGAGCGGGCCTCGGGCGCAAGCCCTGTAAACACCAGCTTCAGCCCCAGGAACTGCATCGTGCCGATGGGAACGAGCAGGATGATGGAGCTGAGCGTGATGAGGATTTCCAACCCCCGGCTCTCGAAATGGTCGCGGAAGAAGTCGGGGATCGTGGCCGAGCCGTAGAGCGCGCCCGCCCGCCAGATCCAGGGCCCCACAAAATAGATGCAGGGCGCGGCAATCAGGATGTAGCCGAAGAACCACAGGACAAAGCCCTCGCCCCCTGCATAGACCCCGCCCGGAAAGCCCAGCATGCTGGCGATGGAATAGGTCTCGCCCACGGAGAGGAAGAAGAACAGGATCGGCCCGAACTGCCCGGAGGCCACGAAGAACTCACGCGCATCGGGGTTGGAATGCCCGCGCCGCGACCACAGCGCGATACCCAGCGAAAGCGCCATGACGGCGATGAAGACAGCCAGCATCACAGGCTATCCCCCTCAGAGGACGTACCGTGGCCAGGCACATCGTCGCGGTCACTCGCCGCGCCCCCGAAGCGGTAGCAGATCAGCAGGCACAGGCTGGTGAGCGGCGCGCAGGCGAAAAGACACCAGCTGCTCCACGAGATGCCCAGGAACCGTCCGGCCGAAGCCGGCACCAGCAGCGCCGAGGCCAGGACCAGCGCAAGCGGCAGGGCAATGCCCAGGAGCGGAGGCCACCAGGGCATCGCGCCATCGGGCATCTCGGCCGCGCGGCGCGGTGGGATACCACTCATGCGCCGGACCTTTGCGAATGGGAGAGTGAAACGGAGCGCCAGATCACAGCGTCAGGTCTTTCCAGGCCTTGCTGTCAGCGCCTGGCGGCGTGCTGGCTTCAAAGACGCCGCGCGCGATGGCGCGGGCCAGCGTATCGGCGGCAACGGCGCCTGCACGCAAGACCGCGACGGGACGCGGCCCCTTCACCTCGACCCGTCCGGTCGAGATCGCGAAGACGACATCGCCATCAAACGGCGTATGGATCGGACGGATGGCCCGTGCCATGCCGTCCTGCGCCATCATGGCAAAACGCTTCATCTCGTCAGGCGTCAGATCAAGGTCAGTCGCGACGCAGGCAATGGTGGTGTTTTCCTTGGCCGCAGGCGCCTTGGTATAGCCCCACTCCTCGGGCGAGGCGTACATGGCGCTGGGAGGAAGTCCGCCGAATTCATCGCCGATCTCGAAGGGGCTCGCCCAGAAGTTGCGGGTGCCCGGCGCCACGGTCGAGCCCATCGAGTTGACCGCAACGATGGCGCCAACGGTGGAGCCGTCGCTGACCAGCGTCGAGGCCGAGCCAAGCCCGCCCTTGAGGCCGCCCGCCTGCGCGCCATAGCCCGCACCCGCCGTGCCCAGCGCAAAGTCCGCGTCCACCGCTTCGAGCGCGGCGATGCCCAGCGCGCGGTACGGCGGCTCGGTGCCCCACCCTTTGTCCCCGCCATTGGCGAGGTCATAGAGAATGGCCGAGGGGACGATGGGCGAGACCGGGACGCCCGGACGCGCCATGCCGCCATAGCCGATGCCCTTCGATCCCAGCACGGCAGCCACGCCATCGGCCGCTGCGAGGCCATAGGAGGACCCGCCCGAAAGCACGATGGCGTTCGCGGCATGGACAAGGTTGTGGCCTTCCAGAGCGTGGCTCTCACGCGTGCCGGGGCCTCCGCCGCGCACGTCGATGGCGGCGGTCGAGAGCTTGTCGGCGAGGATCACGGTGGTGCCGGTCCGCACCTTCACGTCCTGCGCGTTGCCAACCGTCAGCCCGGCCACGTCGGTAATCAGATTGCGCGCGCCGGTGCGTCCGGTGCTGCGCAGGGCATTGTCCTGCGCGAGAAGCGGCGCGGCGAAGGCGAGGCCTCCAAGGCCAGCGGCGCCCATGAGTACGTTGCGACGGTTCATTTCATCTCCTCGACCCGGCCGGGAATGCGGCCGCGCGGTCGGTTGTAGTCCAGCATCGCCTGCGGTGCCTGGCAGCGCGCCACCATCTCGCCCACCACCTCGCGGCGCTTGGCGTGCAGGTCAGTCACCGAAAGCGGGTTTGCACGATAGGCCGCAACTTCCTGCGACGTATAGGGTTTTGCAAGCCTCGAAGTGGCTGTCTCTCCCAGGTCGAACATGACGTAGTTGAGAACATCCGCCAGATCCTCGTCCGACAGGCGCGCGAACATCACGTTGGGAAGGCGCCCTGCGAACGATCGGCTTTGCGGCGTGCACAGGAAGAACCCGGCGCGGCCTGCCAGATCGGGCACGTTGCGGGCGACCGAGCGCCCTTCCAGCCCGTGGCATCCCCCACAGCGCTCCACGAAATTCGAACGTGCGCTGCGCGGGAAGGCCGGGGGCGCGGCATGAAAGGTGTCCTCCTGCGGACTTCGTGCCATGGCCGCGTAGGCCCCGCTCGCCAGCAGCGCCGCGCCGATCAGCGCGCGCACCACCATTCGTACGGCCGGAACCGTCACGAGCAGGCCCTTTCTTCCCCCGCAAGCCCCTCCGTCATACCGGCCCGACGAGCGCGGCCGTGGAGCAGTGGTAACTCATCGACTTGGTGCCGAAGCACCAGATGATCTCGTTGTCGGCCATCGGGCGGTAGGCGGGCATCTCGCGCTCGGTCCCGTCGCAATGGCAATCGGTCTGGCACATGCTGGCCCCGCAGCAATCGCGGTAGGCGATGAGGTAGGAGCGCCCGTCCTCGGGGTTGCGGCAGGTGCCGACCCAGGACGTTGGCGAAGCCTCGGTGCCCGGCGGACAGGTGTGGATGCCGCCCCCGCAGCAGGTACACAGAGCGCCGTCGATGGCGCAGTAGCGCCAGTAGTTGCACTGCGTATCGTCCTTGGTCTGCGCGGTGCGCGCAAAGTTGCTGAGCGGCACGTCCGCGTCCTGCGCGCGGGCCACGGGCAGCACCGGGAAGAAGGGGGCAAAGCTTGCCGCGCCGCCGATCTTGGCCAGAAGCGAGCGGCGCGAGGTTCCCTTGGCCAGCCCGCGTGAGAGCTTCTCGCTGGCGCTGTCGATGAGTTTCCAGTTCATGGGTGCATTTCTCCTTGCAGGGCGCGCCTTACTCGGCGGCCTCCAGCGCCGGGGCGCGGCTTGCGCGCAGGTAGCTCTGCACGTTGGCGTGACCGGTCTCGTGCGAGACCAGCAGGCTCTCCAGGTGTTCGCGGCTGTTGACGAGACCGCGTGCAACGACCTTGCCCGCGTCATCGAGCAGGATCGCGTGGGGCAGCTTGGCAACCGCGAAGGCCATGCCGACCTCGGGCCCGTTGACGAAAGTCTGGCCTGCAAGGCCATGGCGCTCAATCATGCGGCGCTGCTCGTCCGGGTCCTCATCCCCCACGAAGACGAGATCGACACGCTCGTCGCGCGCCACGTCGAGCGCAATGGGGATGAGCTTCTTGCAGATCGGGCAGGACGGCGCGACGAAGAGGAGCAGGCGCAGCGAACCTGAGGGAAGCGCGCCGCCGATCTCGATGGTGCCGCCACCCAGAAGATGGCCGGGCATGACGGGAGCCTGCTCGCCCGCCTGGGCTCCTTGCGCGGTGGCGAGCGCACCGACGGGGGCAAGGCGTTCGTGAAGGACGCCGATCTGGCGGGCCAGCGCCAGGATCACGAAGGCCATGGCGATGACCAGCATCCAGAGCAGGACAAGGGCAGTGGTGACAAGAAGCATCGGTCAGCCTCCGACTTGGGGGCGGGCGCGCCGAGCCGGAAGCGCCCAGAAGATTTCGAGAATGTGGAGCAGCACCGCGCCCAGCATACCGGCCGCAAGAGCCACGAGGAGCGCGAGCCCCTGCGCCATGGAGGCAGGCGCGAGCCCGCCAATCCCCGCCGAGCCGGTCAGAAGCGCTGCCCAGACAAGGTTGCGCACGACCATGCCGGCACGCAGCGGCTGGCGCAGCTCATCGCCTCGGCAGCCGCAGTCGATATGCGCACGCCCGCGGCTGATGTTGATGGCGATGGCCCCTGCAAAGAGCGTGAGCAGCAGGGCCGCACTGAAGGCCGCAAGCGAAGCCGTCAGCGGGACGAGAAGCGCTGCGGCGAGCGCCAGTTCAACCCACGGGAGCAGCCCCGCCACCACGCCCACCAGGGGGCGCGGGAGCAGCTTGTAATTGGCGACCACGCCCGCGAAGGCCGAACGGTTGCGCAGCTTGGGAAGCGCAGCGCCCACGAAGAGCAGCGCCGTTCCGAAGCGCAGGGCCCCTGCCCCGGTGGCAAGGAGAAGGCCTGTGTCGAGCACGCTCATGGCATCGGAGTGACCGGCACGACCGATCCCACGTTGCTCACCAAGGTCTTCTCGCTGCGATCAAGCGCATTGAGGACTTTCAGGCCACCATCCTCGGTGATCAGGTAAAGCAAGGGCTCGGCATCCTGGCTGACCTCAACCGAGGTCACCGGGGTCTTGAGCGGCACGCGCTCCACGACCTCGCGTTTGGTCAGATCGACAACCCAGAGCTGTGTTCCCTTTTCCTTCTGCGTCCAGTGCTCGCCCGGGTGCATCAGCACGAAGAGCAGGTTGCTGGCATGGTGCCAGGCGGAAACCACGCCGCCGCCCGGACGCCAGGCCAGTTGCAGGTCATCAGGGCGCGCCAGTTCAAGCCCCGCAGCCTCCTGGATCGGCCAGGCGGCAAGTTCCTTCGGGTCCTCCAGCGACACCTCGTGGATCACCCCGGTGTAGGACAGGAACACCCCCTTGCCCGCCTTGGGATCAATCGCGGCTTCCTCGAAGAGAGGATCGTTCTCCGCATCGAAGAACGCGGCCGAGCGCTTGAGCTCCAGCGCCTTTGCGGTATCGACCGAGCCGATCGAACCGTCGCCGCAGATGACCGCGAAGCCGGTCTTTCCCCAGGCCATGGCGTGGGCGCAGCCGGGGGTGTCGACCACCTGCACATCGCCGCTTGCAAGGTCCACCACGTTGACCGAGGCCGACGGGTCGAAGTTGTACATGTAGGCGCGCGCACCGTCGGTGCTGATCGAGAAATTGGTGCGGCGCGGAACCATGAAGACCCGGCCCGGCAGGGTAATCTCTTCCTGGAGGTTGAGCGTCCTGCCGTCATAGACACTGATCATGTCCTGACGGGTACCCCGGTTGCCCTTGGTCCAGATCGTCTCGGCCACGTAGATGCGCGACTGGTCGGGCGCATAGGCGATGTTGGCGAGGCCACCGAGCGACACGGTGCCCAGGAGCTTGCCGTCCTCACCGTCGCGGATCTGCGCGCCGCCCGACCCGAAGCCGCCCGCCAGCACCAGCCGGTGCGGCCCGGGCGCGCCCATGACCGCCACGTCGCTGACTTCCTCTTCGAGCGGCGGCGGCAATTGGCCTTGCGCGGCCATGCCCGCACCCGGGAGTGCAAGGACCAACAGGGCCGATGCAAGGCGAAGTGATGTCTTGATGTGCATGAAACCCCCGTTCCTGCGAATGCAGCGAGTACACATCGAAGGCGGTTTGGTAACAAGACTGTTTTTTGCACTGCAACCAATATGAAATATTGATCATCCTCAAAGCGTCACATAGGCTTGTCCCATTCCAGACAAAACGACTGGGGCCGCACCAGAACAGATAAGGCCAGTGCCCCTGGAACAGGGAGTTACCTTACATGAAGGACGAAGTAGGCGTGCGCCTGCGCGCCGTGCGCGAGCGCAAGGACATCAGCCAGAGGGCCTTGGCCAAACTGGCCGGCGTGCCCAGCAGCACGATCTCCCTGATCGAGGGCGGACGCACCAACCCCTCGGTCGGATCGCTCAAGCGAATCCTCGATGCGATTGGCATGACACTGGGCGAATTCTTCAACCTTGACGTGACCGAGGACCGAAGCATCTTCTTTAAACGAAACGATCTTTCGGAAATCGGACGCGGTGGCGTCAGCTATCGCCAGGTCGGCCAGAGCGGCAGTTCCTCGATCCAGATGCTCTACGAAACCTACCAGCCGGGCTCGGAAAGCGGGCGGGTGATGCTCACCCATGAAGGCGAGGAAGCGGGCGTCATCATCTCGGGCAAACTGGAAGTGACCGTCGATGACGAAACCCGCGTGCTGCAGGTGGGCGATGCCTATCTCTTCTCCAGTCAGCTGCCCCATCGCTTTCGCAATACGGGCAAGGAACCGTGCATCGTGGTGAGCGCCTGCACCCCGCCCAGCTTCTAGAAAAAGTCCCAGGCGCTGATGCAACTTGCTCAATATGCTGATCGCCAAATTGCAGAAAAGTCTATTTTGCGGTGCATTGCCGCATGTTTTTTGCAACGCAAGAAATAGACTTGTCGCAGCGGCGCAATTGCCATCACTCTGTCATCAATTGCTCAAGCATAGGATGCCAGTTCTGTGGACGACCTCGCGAATTTCTGGATGCCCTTCACCGACAACCGCGGTTTCAAGGCGACACCGCGGCTGCTCGCCTCGGCCAGCGGCTGCCACTACCGCGACGCCAAGGGCAACGAGATCCTCGACGGCACCTCGGGGCTGTGGTGCGTCAATGCGGGGCATGCGCGCGGCCCTATCGTTGCCGCCATCCGCGAACAGGCCGAGGAGCTCGACTTTGCGCCGACTTTCCAGCTCGGCCACCCCAGGGTGTTCCAGCTCGCACAGCGGCTGGAGACGATCTTTCCCAAGGGCATCAACCGCTTCTTCTTCGGAAACTCGGGCTCGGAGGCCGGCGATACGGCACTGAAGATCGCCTACGCCTACCATGAGGCCCGCGGCGAACCGGCGCGCAAGCGCATCATCGGGCGCCAACGCGGCTACCACGGCGTGGGCTTCGGCGGCATTTCGGTGGGCGGCCTGCCCAACAACGCGCGCGGCTTTCCACTGCTGCCCGGCTTCAGCCACCTTTCCGCCACGCTCGACATCGCCAACAACGCCTTCACGCGCGGCCAGCCGGACACCGGCGCCGACCTCGCCGATGAATTGCTCGGCTTCATCGAGGAGTTCGGCGCCGAAACCATCGCGGCGGTCATGGTCGAACCGATGTCGGGCTCGGCCGGGGTGCTCGTGCCGCCCAAGGGCTACCTCGAACGCCTGCGCGCGATCACGCAGGAGCACGGCATCCTCCTCATCTTCGACGAGGTGATCACCGGCTTCGGGCGTCTGGGCGCGGCCACGGCAGCGCAGCGTTTCGGCGTCACGCCCGACATCATCACCACGGCCAAGGGCCTCACCAACGGGGCGGTCCCCATGGGCTGCACCGCCGTGCGCCAGGACATCTACGACGCTGTCACCCAGGCCGCGGCGCCAGGAATCGAATTCTTCCATGGCTACACTTATTCCGGCCATCCGCTGGCCGCCGCCGCCGCGCTTGCCTCGCTCGATGTCTACGAGGGAGAAGGTCTGTTCGAGCGCGCCGCCTCGCTCGAAGAGATCTTCGAGGACATCTTCCACGCCCTTTCCGATGCGCGCCACGTGATCGACGTGCGCAACCTGGGGCTGGTGGCCGGGATCGAACTGGCCCCGCGCGAGGGCGCACCCGGCGCGCGCGCGATGGAACTGTTCCACGCCTGCTTCGATGCCGGTGTCCTGATCCGGGTGACAGGCGACATCGTCGCGCTGTCGCCGCCGCTCATCGCCACGCCCGATCACTTCGAACGGATCGCGGTCACCATCGCCGACACGCTGGCGAAAATTCACTGATAAAAAAGCGAAAACACCACTATGGCCTCCGACCGCGAGACAGAGGGTTGCGGTCGAAGGCTCTTGGGAGAGGCCTGAAACGGGGGGGAAACGCAATCATGCGTTCACCAAATACAAGGGAGCTGACATGAAGACGTATTTGGGTCGGACGGCAATCGGCGCGATCGTGGCTGCCACGCTCTGCGCGCCCGCCTATGCACAGGTATCCGAGAGCGGGGACGGCAGCATCGTCGTGACCGCGCAGCGGCGTGAACAGAACGCGCAGGACGTAGGGATCGCGCTCAGCGTCATCGGCAGCGATGAACTGGAACAGCGCGGCGTCACCAACGTCAACCAGCTGCAGGACGCGACGCCCAGCCTCGAGATCGAGCCCGCCTTCGGCGGCGGCGCGGCGCAGTTTCGCCTGCGCGGCGTGGGCTTCCAGGACTACGCCTCGAACAACTCGCCCACCGTCGGCGTCTACGTCAACGAAGTCGCGTACCCGGTGCCAGTGATGACGCAGGGGCTCATCTTCGACGTCGCGCGGGTAGAGGTTCTGCGCGGGCCTCAGGGCACGCTCTATGGACGCAACACCACGGGCGGCGCGGTCAATTTCACCACCAACAAGCCGACCGACCACTTCACCGCGGGCGGCATGGTCGAGTATGGCCGGTTCGATGCGCTGCGCGGCGAGGCCTACGTCTCGGGTCCGATTACGGAGGGCATCAACCTGCGCGTCTCGGGCGCCACGCAGCAGGGCGGCGCCTACCAGTACAACCGCGACACGGGCGAGGACATCGGCGATGCCAACCGCTGGGCGGGCCGCGCGCTGCTCGCCATCGAGCCTGTGGGCAGCGGCTTTTCAGGCCTGCTCGACTTCCACTACGGGCGTGACAAGTCAGATGCCATCGGCCTCTACCTCCTCAACGACCTGCCCACGCAGGCGGGCGCGGGGCCAGTCATTCCCGCCGACACCGACCGCTTCGCGACCGGCTGGGGCCTCTCGCCGCAGCTCCTGGCGGACACCGAACTTTCGGTGGGCGACGTGCCGGGTGTCGACAACGAGACCTGGGGCGTTTCAGGCAATCTCTCCTACGACTTTGGCAGCGTGACGCTGACCAGCGTGACCGCCTACGACTGGCTTCACCGCGAACAGTTCGGCGACTGGGACTCCTCCGCCTCCGTTGAAGCGGACACCTTCTTCGGCAGCGACGTCGACGTGTTCGCGCAGGAAGTCCGCCTCAGCAATTCGCAACCCGGTCCGCTGACCTGGGTGGTGGGCGCCTACTATTCGCAGCAGAACCTCGACGAGCGCTA
This sequence comes from Novosphingobium mangrovi, assembly GCF_022818885.1. NCBI lineage: Bacteria > Pseudomonadati > Pseudomonadota > Alphaproteobacteria > Sphingomonadales > Sphingomonadaceae > Novosphingobium > Novosphingobium mangrovi. The sequence goes on from NZ_JALHAT010000008.1 coordinate 15,169, forward strand.
CTACTCCGACTTCGTCGATGTCTATGGCACGTATGCCCGCGTGAACTATGCGCAGAAGGTGGAATCGATCAGCGGCTTCGGCCAGCTCGAATACGCCTTCTCGCCGCGCTTCAAGGCCATCGCGGGGCTTCGCTACGAGTACGAGAAGCGCCAGCTTCAGGGCTTCGGCTCGGCCTTCGGCGGCGCGCAGGCCCTCCCGCCGACCGACGTCACCACCTCGATGAAGCCGCTGACTGGCAAGCTCGCCTTCGAATTCACGCCGAGCGACGACCTCCTGCTCTACGCCTCGGCCAGCAAGGGCACCAAGTCGGGCGGCTTCACCACCTACAACACCGGCAACGAGAGCGGCATCGAGCCCTTCGCGCCTGAAACGCTCTACGCCTACGAGGTCGGCTTCAAGGCCAACCCCTCGCGCACCTTCCAGATCAACGGCTCGTTCTTCTATTACGACTACCGCGACCAGCAGGTGCTCTCGGCGGTCTGGGGCGACAACGGCGCGGTCGGGCGCTTTGCCAACGCGCCCAAGTCGAGCATCTGGGGTACCGAGCTCGAAGTGGTCGTGACCCCCATTGAGGGCGTCACCGTCACGCAGTACGTAGGCTACAAGAAGGGACGCTACCTCGAGTTCTTCGATCTCGATGTGCCGGCCTCGAACCTGGTGGGCGAAGCCGTCTACACCGACCGCGCGCACACCGACATCCCCTTCCCCAACCTCTCGCTGGGCGGCTCTATGCGCTATGCGATCCCGATGGGCGACTACACGCTGACCCCATCGGCGACCTACTCCTTCCGCGAGGAATACCCCTCGTGGCTGGGCGAGACCTTCGACATCGCGGCCTACTTCGTGGTCAACGCCGAGGTACAGTTGGCGCCCACCAACGGGCCCTGGACGCTCAGCCTGTGGGGCCGCAACATCTTCAACGAAGAGTACGACCTCACCCGCAACTACTTCACCAGCGCGGACATCGCCCAGCCCGCGCGTCCGGTCAGCTACGGCGTGCGCTTCAGCATCGACTACTGATCCGCACCCTTCAGCCGTCCCAACCCCAGGCCCCGCATGTCCGATCCGACATGCGGGGCCTGTTGCGTTCGGGTATCTTCGTTCCACGCGCAGAAAGGCGTTGATAGACATGGGTTATGGGCTGCCCAAGTCTTGGCAGCACGGGCTTTGCCGCCTTCTGGTATCCCTCTTCCTTCCCCCCTCCTGCAGACCGACAAGGATCCCCCCGCCCGATGCTGAAAGCCTGGTTCAAGACCCCGCTCTGGAAACGCGTCCTTGCCGCCCTTGTTCTGGGCATCGCGGCAGGCCTTGTGCTGGGCGAGCAGGCGAACGCGATCCGCTGGATCGGCGATCTCTTCATCCGCGCGATCAAGATGCTGGTGGTGCCGCTCATCTTCTTCTCGCTGGTCTCCGGGATCACCGCGGTGGGCGACATCGGGCGCCTGGGCAAGGTGGGGGGACGCGCGCTCCTCCTCTTCATGAGCACCGCGCTCATCTCGGTCTCGCTGGGCATGGGGCTCGCCACGCTGGCCCAGCCGGGCGAGGGGCTGTCCATTGCCCTTCCCGCAGGCAGCGCGGTGCCCGAAGCGCCCGACCAGTCGCTCATCGCGATGATCGTGGGGCTCGTGCCGGAAAACCCGATCATGGCCATGGCGCAGGGCTCGATCCTGCCCGTCATCGTCTTCTCGGTGCTCTTCGGCATGGCCATCCTTGTCTCGGGCGAGGAGGGCAAGCCGCTTGCCAGGGCGATGAACGCGGGCTCGGTCGTCATGCAGAACATGACGATCTTCGTGATGGAGCTGACGCCGCTGGGCGTCTTCGCGCTGATCGCCTGGGTAACGGGCACCTTCGGGTTCGAGGCGCTGGTGCCGCTCTCCAAGCTTGTCGGGCTCAACTACCTGGGCTGCGCAATCATTCTTGGCATCGTCTACCCGCTGATCCTCAAGGGCATCGCGCGCCTCCCCGTGCGCGATTTCTACCGCGGCATCATCGATGCACAGGCCGTTGCCTTCTCCACCGCATCCTCCAACGCGGCACTCCCCGTCACGCTGCGCTGCGTCGAGCGGAACCTCGGCGTTTCCAACTCCATCGCCAGCTTCACCGTGGCGCTGGGCGCAACGATCAACATGAACGGCACCGCGATGTACCTGGGCGTCATCGCGCTGTTCGGCGCGCAGGCCTACGGCATCGAACTGAGCTGGTTTTCCTATGTGATGATCGCCCTCACCTCGACGCTCGGCGCGATCGGCGCGGCGGGCGTGCCGGGCTCTGGCCTCGTGATGATGAGCCTGGTTCTTTCCTCCATCGGCGTTCCGCTGGAAACCATCGCTTTCGTCGCGGGCATCAACCACCTGCTCGACATGGCGCGCACGATGACCAACGTCACCGGCGATGCCACCGTCGCGGTCGCGGTAGGCCGCATGGCGGGCGAGATCGACGTCGAGGAATATATCTCGGCCGACGACGTCTGAGGAAGAAGGCAGGCAATTCACCCCTTGCCCCCGCGATGGGCGACCTCACGTTCCCCGGGCCAAGGCGGCGCACGAAAGGTGAGGTCGACCGTTCGGGGAGCCCGAGTGCAATAGCCCTCGGATTCTCTCTCTTACCCCCTTCAAAAAAGAGGCGCTGCATCCCCGTGGACGCAGCGCCTCTTCTTCTATGACCTGCCCGGTCTGGGGGTGGGTGGGGTCACGCCAGGCAGGCCACCGCCTCGATCTCGACATCCCCGGCAACAAGGCCGGAGATAACGGTGGATCGGGCGGGAAAGGGGTCGCCGAAGACCTCGCGGTAGACCGCATTGAAGCCGGCCATGTGCGCCGCATCGGTCAGCCAGGCGGTCACCTTGACGACCTGGTCGAGCCGCGCGCCTGCCTCCGCGAGCACAACTTCCAGGTTCGCCAGCGCCTGGCGCGTCTGGACGGTGATGTCACCGGACACGATTGCGCCGTCGGCGCCGCGCGGCAGCTGGCCCGAGGTGAAGACGAGATCTCCCGCGCGGCGAAAGCGGCTGAGCGGGGGACGGGTCGGCGTGGTCATGGGTAAAGTCCTTCCTTCAAGGTGTCTCGTGGGTTGCGGCCAGCACCTGCCGGGCAACGCGTTCGCCGCAGCCCGCCGCGAAAGTCCAGCCCAGCATGCCGTGCCCGATATTGAGGAAGATCCGCGCGCCCGCGCGCCGCACTTCGGGCACGCTGTCCGGGCGCATCGGACGCAGGCCTGCCCAGCCCTCTCCGGCTTCGTCATACCGCGCGGCATGGGGGAGCCCTGCGCGCGCGCCCTCGACCAGCGCCCGCAGCCGCGCCGGATCGACCGCCGTATCGTGCACGCCGAGTTCGGCCAGCCCGGCAATCCGCATGGTCTCGCCCAGACGGCAGAACACGATCTTGCGCGCGGTGTCGGTGAGGCTGACGTGCGGAGCATGGGCACCGAGCGGTGCCGTAAAGCTGTAGCCCTTCATGGGCTGGATCGCCGCGCGAATGCCGAGCGGGGCAAGATAGGCGGGCGCATCGATGCCCAGGCACACCACCATGCGGCGCGCGCGGATGGTTCGCGGCGAGCCCCACTCGGGGATCGTCACGCCGTCGGGCGACACCATCGGCGTACCGGCGGTAAAGTCGAACTGCGCGGTGACGCCGTAGTCGCGCGTAAGCACCTCCAGCAGGCCACGGCAGAAGAGATAGGGATCCCCCACTTCCTCCTCCGGCGTCCAGAGCGCGCCGATGAAGTCGCCCGCCTCGGTGAGCGCGGGTTCGATCTCCCGAGCCTGTGCGGCCCCGACGACATGCTGTTCAAAGCCGGCCTCGCGCTTCATCTGCGACACCTCCTCGGCTCGCGCCAGCGCCGCGCCGTCACGGAACAGGTGCATCTTGCCCGGGCGCGCGTGATGGAAGGCGAAGGGGTGGCGCGCGCGCAGCTCGGCAAGGGCGACCTGCGATTCCACGCCCAGTTCCAGTGCCACCCAGGTCTTCTGTGAAAACCGCGCCGCGGTGCAATTGCGCAGGAACGCGAGGCCCCAGCGCAGGAACTCGGGATCAAGCGAGGGGCGCACGCGAAACGCAGGGTCAAGCCCGGCCAGCATACCCGGCATCTTGCGCCAGAGCGAAGGCTGCGCCAGCGCGTCGGTATAGGCAAAGCTGAGCTGCGCGCCATTGGCAAAGGAGGTTCCCCGCCCCGGCTCGCCTGCACGCTCGACCAGCGCCACGCGAAGCCCGCGCCGCGCCAGCGCATAGGCCGTGCACAGCCCCACGACGCCCGCGCCGAGCACGGCCACATCGACCGGCGCGTCCTCGTCCGGCGCCTTCGCAGAGCGCGCGCGCGGCTCTCCCTTCGCGGATCGCGAATGGTCCATCTCGTACCTCGTCCTATCGTGTTCGGCCCCGGCAAGGGCCTTGCCGCGCGTCCTGCGCAGAGCGTGGCTCAGGCCGGGCACGTACCCGGTGTCGGCGCGTGGCGCAGGGCCTTGCCCGCCGCGATTCCCGTCGGCTTGCCCTCGCGGATCGCCTGCTGGCCATTCACGAAGAGCGCATCGACGCCCACCGTCAGTTCGCGCGGGGAAACGTAAGTCGCGACCGGCCGGTAGCCGTCCGGATCGAAGACCACGACATCGGCCTTGTACCCTGGCTTCAAGTGCCCCCGATCGGTCAGCCCGAACATCTCGGCGGTCCGTCCCGTGCTTGAATTGATGAAGGTCGCAAGGTCGATCACGTGCTCGGCCTTCACGTACTTGGCGTATTTCTGCGGGAAGTTCGCGTACATGCGCGGGTGGCCTTCCGAGCCGTCCGAACTGGTGACGACCCAGGGCTGGCGCATGAATGCGGCGATGTCGCGTTCGGCCATGTTGAAGGAGACCAGCTTGCCCGAACGATCCCCGTCGCGAATGATACGCACCGCGGCGTCGAGCGGGTCCAGCTCCCAGCGCGCGGCGATCTCATCGAGACGCATCGCGGTCCATTCGTGCCCGGGGTGGGTCAGGAGCAGCGCGTGCGGGCCGCCCCGGCGGCGCATGTTCTCGGTCATCTCCGCCTTGATCCGCCGCAGCGTTGCCGGATCGTCGAGGCGCCTCAGCAGCGCTTCGCGCCCGCCGTCCTGCGCCCAGCCCGGCAGGAGCGAGGCCTGCAGGCTCGTGCCCGAGGCCTCCCAAGGGTATTGATCCGCGGTCACGTTCTGGCCTGCCGCACGCGCTTTCTCGATCTGCGCGATGATTGCGCCGGAAGTCCCGTGAACGTCGACGCCCAGCACCTTGATGTGGGCGAAGTGGACCGGCAGGCCCGCCTCGCGCCCGATGGTGATGGCCTCCTCCACCGACTTTTCGATGCCGATGGTGTAGGTGGCCTCGTCGCGCTGGTGGGTGTCGTAGATCCCCCCGCGCTTTGCCGCCTCGCGGGCCAGCGCGGTCACTTCACCGGTCTTCGAGAAGCTTTGCGGAGCGTAGAACAGCCCCGTCGAAAGGCCGAGCGCGCCCTCGCACATGCCCTTGGCGACAAGCGCCTGCATGCGCTCCAGTTCCTCACCTGTAGGCGCGCGGGCATCGTTGTCCAGCACCGCGCGGCGCACCGGACCAAAGCCGACGTAAGCCGCGACATTGGTCCCGAAGGTGCGCGCCTCGACATCGTCGAGGAAGGCCTTCACCTCGGGCGTCCCGCCTCCGTCGACGCCTGTGAAGATCGTCGTCACGCCCTGCATCAGCCAGGGCAGGTTGAGACGGCCTTCGCCCCCCGCACTTTCCAGGAAACGCTGGGCGTGGGTGTGCGGATCGATGAAACCGGGCGCCACGATCTTGCCCGTGGCATCGATGACGCGGGCGCCTTCGGGCACGCTGCGCGCCGGGCCGACATAGACGATGGCATCGCCGCGCAGCACCACGTCGCCTGTCACGGGCGACGTGGAGGCGCCATCGTAGATCGTCCCGCCCCGGATCACGGTCAGGGTGCCATCCGGCTCGTGCCCATCACCAATGGCAGCAAGCGGTGCGAGCGCGGCGGCACCTGCCAGCAGGCCAAGCGTGGCTTTTCGCAGCGAGAGTGTCTTCATCGCGTCTTCCTTTCATCGCCGCGCAGCAGCACAAGTTCGCCCGAACGTCCCCGGCTGAGGGTCAGGCGCGCCGGGTCCCGGGTCGGGACAAGCCGCATCGGACCTGCATGGAACGCGCCGTCATCCTGGGGCGCAAAATGCAGTCCGCGCGGGCTCTCCACCAGCGGCGAGGCGATCGTGACGGCAAGGCCCTCCCCCTCGCGTGCCAGCGTATAGTCGGCGTTCAGTTCCTTGGAATGGTAGGTGCCCGATGCGGGCATTTCGGGCATGCCGGGCCGACGTACACCGGCCGCGTCCAGCGCCTTTTCCAGCGTCGCGCTCGCCTTCCAGTCACCCCGGTTGCACAGGAGCGCAAAGGACTGCCCGCGATCGGGGAGGCGCAGATAGGCGTGCTTGAAGGCCTGCGCCGAGCCGCCATGCGTGACGATCCGCTCACCACCCTTGCGCCCGATATGCAGGCCGCCGCCGTAGGCCAGACCCTTGCCATCGTCGAGCACGCTACCATCGGCCAGCCGCCCCGGCGTCAGGAGGATTTCGGCGACTGCGGGTGTCCAGACAGAACCGCCTTGCGCAACTTCGCGCTCCCACGCAGCCAGATCAGCCAGGGAAAGCATCAGCCCGCCCGAACCCGAAAAGCGCGGGAAAGTATCGCGCGCGACGAAGTGATCGCCCTCAGGCAGATACCCGTGGGCAAAGGTCCCCGCCACGGGGTTCGCGTTGTCGAGGAAATAGGCGTTGGGCATGCCCGCCGGGCGGAAGATCGCCTCGCGCGCATAGTCGGCAAAGGACTGGCCCGAGACGCGCGCGACGATCTCGGCCAGGAGCAGGTAGCCCCCGTTTGAATAGCTGTAGGCGCTGCCCGGCATGAAGGCCGTATCCTGCTGGCGGAAGAGCAGGTCGAGCGCCTGCGCGCGGCTCGCCTCACCCACGTCCTCCATGCCCGCAAGGCGCAGCAGCGCGAGGAAGTCGCGGATGCCCGAGGTGTGGTGCATCAGCATGCCCACGCTGACCGGACGCGCATAGGCGGGCAGCTCGGGCAGATACTGGCGCACGTCATCGTCCAGCGACAACTTGCCCTGCTCCACCAAAGTCGCCGCGGCGAGCGCGGTGAACTGCTTGCTGAGCGACGCCCCATAAAAGAGCGTGTCGGCATCGAGCGGACGGTGCGCGGAAAGATCGGCCTCCCCCTGCGCGACAAGACGCACCATGCGTCCATTCTCGAAGGCGCCGAACACACATCCCGGCTGCGCGCGCCTTTCCGCTTCGGCTCCACCGGAAAGGACGGCGCGGATCGCGGCCTCTCCCTGGGGCTCGGCCGCCGCGCCGCCTGCTCCCAGCAGCGCCAGCGCCCCGCAGGTCACGTGGGCTAGCGCAGCGATGCGGGAACGGGACGAACGAAGGGCAGTCACATCAACACCTTTTACAGGCAGGGCAAAGCGGGGCTGGCAAGGGCACGGCGTTGGTGTGCCGCCTCGATGCGGCCAAGGCAATGTCGGCTTCTTGGCCGGGGCATAACCCATGTCTATAAGCCGACACCTGGAGGGGCTGCCTCCATCGCCTCGGCCATGACCGCGCGCATCTCCTCCACGAAGAGGTCGATCAGGGCCAGGGCCGGTGGATCCTCCAGCGTGATCGCGTTGATCGGCGCGCGGACATCGGGAGCCAGCGCATGGAAGGTCAGGTCCGGCGCGCTGAGCGCCGCGGCGGTGTAAGCATCGGTCACCGTCACCCCTTGCCCTTCGCGCACAAGGGCAAGCGCGGTGTAGTAGGTGTGCGAGGTCACGATCTCGTTGGGCACGATCTCGAGCCGGGTCAGCTCGTTGACGAAGAGATCAGCGAGCGGCCCGCTGTCGCGAAGGCCGATGAAGTCCCGCCCGTCGAGCACTTCCATCGCCACCGGCGCCGCGCCCTGCGGCAGCTCTCCCTTGGGCGCGACCACGACAAGTGCCGCATTTCCCACGGGAACCTGCCGCAAGGGCACCTGCCGCACGACCCGGTAACCGATGGCGACGTCGCACTCACGCTCAAACAGGCTGCGCTCCACCTCTCGGCTGTGGAGGGTGGTGATTTCGAAGGTCACGTCGGGGTTCGTGCGGCGCAGGCGCGCCACCGCACGCGGCGCGACGACGAGCCCCAGTGAGGGCAGCACCGCGACCCGCAGATGCCCGCCCTTGCGCGCGCCGATATTGCGCGCCGCGCGCGACAGGCGCCCGAGCCGACTGTAGACCTCGGCCACTTCGGCGAAGAGCTCGTGCGCTGCCTCGGTCGCGACCAGACGCCCCCGGGTGCGCTGGAAGAGCTCATAGCCAAGCTGGTCCTCGGCATGGCGCAGGACCTTGCTGACAGACGGCTGCGAGACGTTGAGCGCGCGCGCCGCCTCGCTGATCGAGCCCTGCTCGTAGACCGCGTGGAAGATCTCGATGTGGCGCAAGCGCATGTCCGCCCTCCTTTTCCTGACAACAGCCGCTCTTATAGACAACGGTTATACCCTAAGGAAAAGCCATCATTGGACCATCCCCGGTGAATCCCGGATCACCGTTGCAGATTTGTGTCAGCGCTGACGGACGGCCTGACCCGAACCAACATCCAGGGGGATAGACCATGCTCTTGTCTGCACGTTCACACCGGCTGCGCGCCGGCCTGCTCATCACCAGTGGCCTTGCCGCACTTCCGCTGGCCGCTCACGCGCAGGACACCATTCCTGCACCGGCCCCGGACGATGCAATCGCCAACGAGATCGTCGTCGTCGGCTCGCAGATCAAGAACCTCAAGACCGCAGGCGAACTGCCGGTCTCGGTGGTGAGCGACGATGACATCAGCGCGATTGCACCGACCTCGGCGGCCGACCTGCTGCAGGCCCTGCCCGCCAACGGCACGATGAATTTCAACGGCACCGACACGGTCTCGGGCGGCGTCCACTCGGCGCGCGGCGACGTCGCCTCGGTGAACCTGCGCTCGATCGGTTCGGGCAACACGCTGGTCCTCCTGAACGGCCGCCGCCTCGTCCAGCACCCGGGCACGCAGACCGAGGATTCGGTTCCGGTCTCGACCGTCAACATGAACACCCTGCCCGTGCGCGGGATCAAGCGCATGGAAGTGCTCCACGACGGCGCCTCGGCGATCTACGGCTCGGACGCGGTGGCGGGCGTCATCAACACTGTCCTCGACGACAGCTTCGAGGGCCTGCGCGTGGGTGGCGAGCTGGGCTTTGCCGAGAACACCGACAAGATGAAGTACTCCGCCGACCTCCAGGGTGGCTGGACCTTCAACGAGGGGCGCACCCACCTCTCTCTGGCGCTCAGCTACTACGAGGCCACCAAGGTCTGGGCGAGCGAGCTTGACTATGCGGGCGCCAGCGACCGGCGGGATTTCGTGGCCGACACGCCCTTTGCCGGCGACCTCAGCTTCGACAACCGTTCCAGCAGCACGCCCTGGGGCCAGTTCACCGCCGCGAACGCGGTGCCCGGCCTCACCAGTTCGGGCGGCGTGTTCCACATCCAGCCCGGCTCCATGTCCGGGTGCAGCGGCGCCCTGTCGGACGGCCTGTGCATTGCCGATGGCAGCCTCCAGCGCGATCTGCGCTATGACATCAATTCCTCGCGCACGATGTCGCCGGGGATCAAGCGCGGCAACGCCTTTGCCTTCATCACCCACGACTTCGGCGACTTCGAGTTCTATTCCGAACTCAGCTACTACCGCGCGCGCACCGATGAGTACCGCGGCGAGAGCTCGATCCTGAGCTCGGCCCGCTTCAACATCTCGCGCGATGCCTATTGGAACCCGCTGGGCGCGGTCGGCAACCCCAACCGCGTGTCGGGCTTCGACATTCCCGAAGAGGGCGTCGACCTCACGCTGACCAACTACCGCGTGGTCGATGCAGGCCTTCGCCACATCCGCGTCGACAACGACAGCTTCCGCCTGCTGGGAGGCTTCCGCGGCGCCTGGGGCAACTGGGACTGGGACACCGCCGGGCTCTATTCCGAGGCCACGACCAAGGACGTGACCTTCGACCGCATCTCCAACACGCTGTTCAGCCAGGCGCTCAACCGCACCGATGCGAGCGGATACAACCCGTTCAACGGCGGTAACCTCGCCAACCCCAACTGGGGCGATGCCAGCGTCAATTCGCCCGAAACCATCGACAGCTTCCTCGTCGACGTTTCGCGCTACGCCAAGACCACGCTGGCTCTTGCCGACTTCAAGGTCTCCAACGGCAGCCTGCTCTCGCTTCCGGGCGGTGATGTCGGGATTGCGCTTGGCGTGGAATGGCGCCGCACCAGCTTCAGTGAGGACTACGACGACCGGCTCGACGGAACCACCAACTTCATCGATGCGGTCACCGGCGAGATGATCAACCAGTCCGACATCATGGGCTCGAGCGTGGCGGGCGATGCCAGCGGGTCGCGCAACGTCTATTCGGCCTTCACCGAACTCGCCGTCCCGCTCGTCAGCCGCGACATGGACGTGCCGCTGGTGCGCGCGTTCAACCTTCAGCTGGCAGGCCGCTTCGAGCACTATTCGGACGTGGGCAGCGTGTTCCGTCCCAAGTTCGCGGCATCCTGGTATCCCTTCGACCAGCTGCAGATCCGCGGCTCGTATGCCGAGGGCTTCCGCGCGCCGAACCTCGAACAGCTCAACACCGACGTCACCACCCGCGTCAGCACGGTGATCGACTACTACGCCTGCCAGGCGAGCGTGAACAAGGGCGACATCGCAAGCCTGGGCGCGTGCGCGGGCAACGACCGCGTGGAAGAACGCCGCTTCGGCAACACCCAGCTGAAGCCGGAGAAGAACGCCAGCTACTCGATCGGCGCGGTCTTCACACCGGCCCCGCGCTGGACCCTGACGGTCGACTACTGGCACATCAAGCAGCGCAACCTCGTCGGCATCTTTGGCGCGGAGAACATCGCCGCGCTCGACTATGTCTCGCGCCTTCAGGGCAATGGCGGCCTCTCGGGCGTCCACCGCGCCGATCCCACCGCCGATGACATCGCCTTCTACCAGGGCAGCGGGCTCGATCCCCTGGGCGAAATGGTCCAGATCGACGACATCTTCACCAACCTCGACACGCGCACCAGTGCGGGCATCGACTTCGGGCTCTACTATCAGCCGCCCGAGACCCCGATCGGCAGCTTCGACATCAAGTTCAACGCCTCCTATCTCGACAAGGCGTATCAGGGCCTTTCACCCCAGGCGCAGCAGATCCAATCGGTGCTGGGCGCCGAAGTCCCGCTCGAGGCCGTGGGTGATCTCATCGAGCGCGACGGGCGGCCCAAGTGGCAGGCCTCGGGCACGCTGACCTGGAAGAAGGACGGCTGGGCCGCAGGCCTGTTCGGACGCTACGTCGGCTCCTACTACGACACCGGCGTCGTGCAGGACGAGACCAACGCGTACTGGAAGGTCGACGACTGGTTCACCATGAACGCCTACCTCCAGCACACCTTTCAGGAGGGGGCCCTTTCGGGCAGCCGCGTGCGCTTTGGTGTGCGCAACCTGCTCGATTCCAAGCCGCCCTTCCTCGATGCGACCTACGGCTACGATGCGAGCCTGGCGAGCGCGGAAGGCCGCTTCTTCTACACATCGATCCAGGCGAGCTTCTGAATGCGCGCTTCGACCTGAGCCCTCCCGGGCGCAACTTGCGCCCATTCAAATAAACACAGCCGCCGGAAAGTGTACCTTTCCGGCGGCTGTCCGCATCCCTTCGGACCCGGCGCCCACTGCCGGATCCTTGCCGAACGTAATGTTCTTTTGCTGCCTCTCTTTCCCGGTTGGATTCATCGCGGCCCGGGGATAGACTCCGCGCCAAATGCGGACCCTCGAAGAGGATTGAATTTTGGTAGCTGAGCGTTTGGGGTTCCGGCAGGCCGCGGTGTGGCTTTCGGAGATTGTCGGCCCGGATTCGGGCTATGTGAATGTCGGGATTGTATACACCGTTGCGATCAGCCTGCTTTCGCTGGCCACGCCGATCTCGGTCCAGCTTCTCATCAACAGCGTGGCGCGCACGGCGCTTGTCGCGCCCTTGTGGATTCTCTCGGGCGTTCTGTTCGCGCTGCTGCTGATCGTGGCGGGCCTCAGCGCCTTGCGCATCTACCTCCTTGCCATCTTCGAGCGGCGCATCTTTGCCCGCATCGTGGCCGAGATCACGGTGCGCGCGGTCCATGCGCAGAACCCGTTCTTTGCCGATGAGAACCGCGGCCACCTGTTCAACCGCTACTTCGACCTGGCCATCGTGCAGAAGTCGGTGCCCAGCCTGGTGATCGGCGCCTTCACCATCGTCCTGCAGGGCGCGGTGGGGCTGATGGTGACGAGCTTCTACCACCCCTTCTTCCTGGCCTTCAACCTGGTCCTGGTGCTGGCCTGCGGCGGCATCTGGCTGCTCTGGCGGCGCGGTGCGATCACGGGCGCGGTCGGCGTCAGCCACGCCAAGCACAACGCCGCGCACTGGCTGGAGACGGTGGGCGCCTCGAACGGCTTCTACAAGTCCGCGCGCCACCTCAACTTCGCGATGGACCGCTCCGAGGCGGTCACCGCGGACTACATCCGAGCGCACAAGAAGTACTTTCGCTACAGCTTCGCGCAGACGCTGGGCTTCTTCCTCGTCTATGCCGTCGCGGGCGCCGCGCTTCTCGCCATGGGCGGCAACCTGATCCTCGCGGGGCAGCTCTCGATCGGCCAGCTTGTCGCGGCCGAGCTGATCCTCTCGGGCGTCTTCTACGGCATCTACCAGCTGGGCTGGTACCTCGACACTTTCTACGATCTGGTAGCGAGTTCCGAGGAACTCTCGCTGATCTTCGCGATCCCCCAGGAGCGCATCGACCGCAGCGGAACCGCGCCGAGCGATGGCGCGGTCCAGATGCGCAACGTGGAAATCCAGGGGACGAAGCTCGACTTCGCGCTGGAAGCCGGCGCGCAGGTCATCGCCGTCGCCGCGCCCGATGTCGAGAACCACATCGCCATGCTCCTGAAGCGCCACGCCCATCCTGCGCGCGGCCTTATCTCCATCGGCGGCAGCGAGATGGGCACCTTCGACATGTACCTGCTGCGCTCGGCGGTGACCGTGCTCAACCGCTCGAGCATCGTCGAGGTCACCATCCGCGAATACCTCGCCCTCGCCCAACCCCAGGGGATCGACGGGGCGGCGATGATGCGCGTCCTCGAAACCGTGGGCCTCAGCACCCGTATCTCGAGCCTGCCCAAGGGCCTCGACACCCAGCTTGCCGGTTCCGGCTCGCCGCTCACCACGGTCGAGGTCATGCAGCTCAAGCTTGCCAACGCGCTGCTCAGCGCGCCGCGCGTGCTGCTGCTCTCCCAGCTTTACGACATGATGCCTACCGAACGGCTCAAGGCTTCGCTGGAGGCGCTGCGCAAGGAAGAGACCACCGTACTCTTCTTCACCGGCCGCCCCGAGGCAATCACTCCGGATGCCTACTACTGGATGGGCGCGAACGAGCAGAGGCGCTTCGACACACGGCAGGGGCTGACCCACCACGTGGCCGCGCAGGAGGTCCGCTCGTGACTCTCGACAAGGCGCAGATCGCGCACTTTCCCTCGCTCACGAGCCTGAAGCCGCCGCGCGTGGTCAAGGTCGTCGCCTGGCTCATTGCGATGGGGCTTGTCCTCTCCGTCGCCATTCTCTTCGTGCCCTGGCAGCAGACCGCACAAGGGCCAGGACAAGTCACCGCGCTCGACCCTGACGACCGTCCGCGCCAGGTTTCCTCGCTTGTCAGCGGCCGGGTCGACACGTTCTTCGTCCATGACGGCGACTACGTCGAAGCCGGCGACCCGGTGGTGCGCGTGGTCGATGTCGACCCCGAATACCTCACCCGCCTCTCCGCCGAGAAAGCGCAGGTCGAAGCGCAGATCCAGGCCATCGAACAATCGCGCGCCGTCGCCTCGATCGACGTGCGGCGCACCCGCCAGCTTTACGACGAAGGCCTGGCTGCCCGGCGCGATTTCGAGCAGACCCAGATCAAGGTCGCCGACGCCGAGGCCAAGCTTGCCGAGGCGCGTGCCAAGCTCAAGCAGATCGAGGTCCAGCTCAACCGCCAGTCCGCACAGGTCGTGCCCGCACCGCGCAGTGGCCGCATCCAGCAGCTGAACGGCCAGGCGCTGGGCGCGCTCATCTCTTCGGGCACGACTCTCGCCTCCATCGCGCCCGAACAGATCGAGCGCGCGGTCGAACTCTATGTCGACGGGCGCGATATCCCGATGGTCGAGCCGGGCCGCCGTGTCCGCCTTGAATTCGAAGGCTTCCCGGTGATCCAGTTCAGTGGCTGGCCCTGGTTTGCGCTGGGCATCTACGACGGACAGGTCCGCTCGGTTGATCCCACCCCGCGCGGCGACGGCCTGTTCCGCGTCCTGGTTGAGCCCCTGCCCGACGCCCCCGCCTGGCCCGACCGCCGCTTCGTACGCCAGGGCAGCAAGGTCCTGGGCTGGGTCCAGGGTGACCGCGTGACGGTGGGCTACGAGCTGTGGCGTCAGGTCAACGACTTCCCGCTCAACTTCGGACAGGAGAAGGAAGCCGTGCCCTACGCGGCCGCGCCCAAGGCCTCCGCCGAGAGCAGCGACAAGAAGTGATCATGCGCCCCGGACTTGCGCTGGCCGCGCTCCTGACCACCGCCCTTGTAACCCCCGTGCCTGCCTGGGCCCAGAGCGCCACCTCGGGCCCTGACCAGGAAGCCGCGGCGCCTGCGGCGATGCCCGTGCTCACCCTCAACGAGGTGCTGCGCGCCTCGGCCCGTTCGGCCCCGCAGATCATCGCCGCGCTCAATCGCACCCGGCAAGCCGAGGCCCGCGCGCTCTCGGCCGAGGGCGCCTTCGATCTCGTCTTCTCGGTCGATGGGCGCAGCCGCGTGGAAGGCTATTACGACGGCACCTCGATCACGGGCGAGGCCAAACAGCCGCTGCTCGACAACGGCGGCTACGTCTATGGCTCCTACCGCAATTCGCGCGGCGAGTTCCCGATCTACGAGGACAAGGCCTACACCAACCGCGCGGGCGAACTGAAGGTCGGTGCGCTCTACTCGCTGCTACGCGACCGTCTGATCGATTCACGGCGATCCAAGACGCGGCTTGCCGACAACGACATCGACATCGCCCGCTTCGAGGCCGAAGCTACCGCCATCGGCGTGCAGAGCCGCGCGGTCTCGGCCTACCAGAAGTGGGTCGCCGCCGGGCTCAAGCTGCGCGCCTATGAGGCCCTCCTCGACCTTGCCCAGACCCGCAGCCGCGCCATCACGCGCCAGGTCGAACTGGGCGCGCGGCCTGAAATCCTGCTGACCGAGAACGAGCAGAACCTCGTCAAGCGCCGCGCGCTGGTGGTGCAGGCCGAGCGGGACTTCCGGGGCGCGGCCAACCAGCTCTCGCTCTACTACCGCGACCTCAACGGCAATCCTGTCGTGGTGCCCGAGGAACGCCTGCCCGGACAGGACCATGCCTTCGATTCGATGACGGTGAGCACCGACTTCGCGCTGGAAGAACGGCCCGACGTGCAGATCCTGATGGAGGAGATCGACAAGGCCAGCACCCAGCTTGCGCTGGCCGAGAACAACCTGCGCCCGCGCCTCGATCTCAAGGGTGAGGTCGCCAAGGACATCGGCTCGGAAGGTCTGGGCGGCTACAGCCGCACGCCGACCGAAGTGATCGTGGGCGTCCACTTCTCGGTCCCGCTCCAGAACCGCGCGGCCAAGGGCAAGCTTGCCGAAACCAACGCCAAGATCGACGAACTCAGCATCAAGCAGCGCTACCTGCGCGAGCAGATCCAGGCCGAAGTCGCCGGCATTTCCATCGCCGTCGACACCGCGCTGCAACTGATCGACACCTCTTCGGTCGAGCGCGACCTGGCCCGCAAGCTGGCTTCGGCCGAGCGGCGCCGCTTCGAATTGGGATCGAGCGACTTCTTCCTCGTCAACCAGCGCGAGGAGACCGCGACTGACGCCGAGGTCAAGCTGATCGAAGCGCGCGCGCGCATTGCCGCAGCCTACGCCGAGCTCGCGGCCGCGACCGCCGACCGCGAGGCGCTGGGGCTGGCAGGCATGGGCCCGTCCCCGATCCCCTGAGCCGTGCACGTCAGGTTCCGCTCCATGAACTCTTTGCGCTCTGCGCTGGCGCGAGCCCGGACGTGCGTCCACACCGCCCGTCACCGTAGCGCGAAGGGAAACAGCACGTGGGCACGTTCATCAAGGGCCGGATCGATTACCTGAGTGGCGAGGAGCAGACTGGCCGCGAATGGTTCGAGATGATCGACCATGGTGAAAACGCGGGCCGGACCTTGCGCGCCTTTTGCGAGATGGACGATGTCGGCCTCTCGCGCGATGTCTCGATGCTCCTCGATGCAAACGGGCGCCCGCGCGATGCCTTCTGCCGCGTCGTCAAGCACGGCGCGCGCGCGGGCACGACCCTTTTCCTGTGCGAAGACGGCCAGCTTGAATGCGAGGGCGAGATCGCCGCGACGGGCCGCATGTCTCAGCGCGTCCCGCTCGATGGGCAGCTTGGCTATCTCGGCCTGCACCCGCTCGTGGGCGATGCCCTCGTGGCGCTGTCGCGCGGGACCGACGACAAGGGCACCTTCCGCACCGTCCACGGCCTTGCCAACTCGGTTGCGCCCGCAGGCGATGAGGGGCTCTACGCGATGCCCACCGCGATCGACGTCGCCTACCTCGGCGAAGAGAGCGTCACCGTTCCGGCCGGCACCTTCGCCGCGCGCCGCTACGCCCTGCGCTGGCATCCTGAGTGGGAGCCCGCCCAGCTCTGGGTCCATGGTCCCGACGCGCTCTTCCTGCGCCTGACCTGGGACCAGATCGGTGCGGCCTACGAACTCGTCGAGCTGCACGAGGGCCGCTGAGACCCGATTGCCTAGTCGATGACCCGCAGCGCCTGCTGCGCAAAGCCCCGGAAACGCGCCAGCCGTTCGACCAGATCGTCGCGGCCATAAGCGCCCTCACTCGCGCGCGCCTCCACCCGCGAGGCGCGCGGTGGCACGTCGAGCGCGGCCGCCGTCACGAACCGGATACGCCAGGCCAGGGCCGCCTCGTCCACGCCGCCGAGCGAGGCCTGCAAGGCCGCACTGACCCTCTCCACACCCTCGGCGAAAAGCGCCCAGACCTCGCTTCCCAGATCCCCGCCTGCGCGCGAGAAGATCTCGTCCAGCACCACGATCGCCCGCTGCCCTGGCACATGCGCCGCCGGCGCCCAGAGCGGGACCACCAGCGCGTCCACCGCGCCCTCGAAATCCGCCCCGACCAAAGCCTCCAGAAGCTCTGTGCGGCGGTCCGCAATCCGGGCCGCGTTGAGATGTGCAAGGCGCGCCAGCAGCCCGTCGACATTGCCGAAATGGTAGCGGATGAGCGCCGAGTTCACCCCGGCGCGCGCCGCGATATGCCGTACGCTCAGGGCATGGACGCCTTCCTCGATCACGATCTGCTCGGCCGCATGGAGAAGCTTGGCAGGGGTTGCGCCGGGAGCGGGCGTGGGAGGTTCGCTGGCTTGGGACATGGTCTCTCCTAGCAAGGGCGTGCCTCCGAAAGAAGCGGCGGCTTGACGCCTGCCCGCAGCCTATTTACACATATGTGTAATTCAGGACCCACGCAAGAAGGCGGGGCCGCCATGGGAGAGAGGCGATGATGGAACGTCGCGATGTGATCAAGCTGGGCGCAGGCGCCTCGCTCACGCTGGGCCTGCCCGCTCGGGCACTGGCGGCCGATACCCGCCCGGTCGACCTGTGGGTTGCGGACAGCCGCTATCCGTTTGCGGGCGCGCCGATGGCGCCTGCCTTGCGCGCCTTCTCCATTGATGGCGACGTGACGGACCTGTGGCGCGACCTCGTCGATCCGCTGTGGCGCCAGCCGGGCACCGGCCTGGCCGGCCTCACCGGACGCGATGCCCTTTTCGTCCTCGAGCAATTGGCCTGGAGCCGGGGCCGACGCGTGGTCGAGCGCGCCAGCTACGCTCCCGAAACCACCCGCCTGCCGCAACTCGTGCGCTGGCGCATCGCTCCCCACCATCCCAGTACAAAGGCCCATCCATGAGCGTTCTGCCCCCCGATCTCGACGCTACCCGCTTCGCCGAGGCCCTGGCCGAGATGCGCCAGGCCGCAGGCGCGGACTGGGTGTTCGCCTCGGACGAGGATCTCGGGCCCTACCGCGACAGCTTCTCGCCAGTCTGGGACACCCAGCGCGAGCGCCTCGCCTCGGCCGCCGTCGCGCCCGCCGACGTCGCGCAGGTCTCGGCCATCGTGCGCATCGCGGGGCGCTTTGGCATCCCCCTCTTCCCGATTTCGACCGGCAAGAACTTCGGTTACGGCGGTCCCTCGCCCAATGTCCACGGCAGCGTGATCGTGGACCTGAAGCGCATGGACAAGGTGCTCGAAGTCGACGAGGCGCGCGCCTTTGCGCTGGTCGAACCCGGCGTCTCCTACTTCGATCTCTATCGCGCCATTGAAGAGCGCGGCCTCAAGCTCATGATCGACTGCCCCGATCCGGGCTGGGGCTCGCCCATCGGCAACAGCCTGGAGCGCGGCATCGGCTACACCATGGGCGCCTTTCGCGACCACTTTGGGGCCAGCTGCGGCATGGAAGTCGTGCTGCCCGATGGCGAGGTCATGCGCACCGGCATGGGCGCGCTGCCCGGTGCGAAGACCTGGCAGGAGTACCGCTATGGCTTCGGGCCCGACCCCGCGGGCCTTTTCGCGCAAGGCAACTTCGGCATCGTCACCAAGATGGGCTTTCGCCTCTATCCCCGGCCCGATCACTACCGCACCGCGCTGGTCACCGTGCCGCGCCGCCGCGACTTCGTGAAACTGGTCGAGCAGTGCAACATCCTGAGCGATGCGATGCTGTGCGGCGAGCCGGTCTACGCCAGCCCGCTGATGGCGCTCATGGGCAATCCGTCCTTCGCCGCCCTCGCCACGAAGAAGGGCGGCGCCTCGGACGCCGCACTCGATGCCGCGGCCAGCGAGGCCGCACTGCCCGCCTGGCAGGTCGACCTCCAGTTCTTCGGCCCCGAGGCCACGACGCGCGCCAATTTCGCACACGCGCGCGAGCGTATCCTGTCCGCCATTCCCACCGCGACCGTGATCGCGGGCGAAGACTTCCCGCTCCCTGCCACCAAGGAGCAACTGGCCAACGTCGCCCAGCCCTACCGCAGTTCGATCCGCCGCCACGGGGCGCTCGGCGTTCCCTCGCTCGGCATCTGGAAGATCGTGCGCGAGGACGGGCACCTGGGCTTCTTCCCAGTACTGGCGCGCTCGGGCGAAGAGGTCTTTCGCATGCAGCGGGTGATGGGCGATGCCCTGCATGAATTCGACCAGCTGCCCAGCTACTTCAACGCGGCGAGCGCCCCGCTCCACTGGCACCCCCACGCCTTTCAGATGGTCTTTGCCCCGCCCGTCAAGCGCGCCGACCCGGCCTTCAACGCGATGGTCGACACGGCCATGCGCCGGGCTGTCGAGGTCGCCGCCGAGCATGGCTGGGGCGACTACCGCGCCGCCCCGATCTACCAGGATGCGGTGTCCGAGACCTATTCCTTCAACAACCACGCGCTGCGTCGCTTCCACGAGACACTCAAGGACGCGATCGATCCGGCCGGCATCATCGCGCCGGGACGCGGCGGCATCTGGCCCCAACGCTTTCGCAAAAGGTGAACGCGATGCCTACGATCCCCCATCTGCTCCTCGCCACCACCGGGCTGGCGCTCGCCACGCTGGCAAGCGCCCTGCCCGCGCAAGGCTCGCCGCCTGCCCAGCAAGAGGTCGCGCGTGGCAAGGCGGTCTTCGCGCGCCACTGCGCGGCCTGCCACGGCCGTGGCCCAGGTGACGACGGCTCTGCCCACCTCCCGGGCACTGCGGCCCTTGCCGCGCGCTATCAGGGCAGCCTGCCCGGGGCCCTCGAGGAGCGCAAAGACCTCGACGCCGAAACGCTCCTCTACTTCGTGCGCCATGGCTCAGGCCCGATGCCCATGTTCCGCAAGACCGAGGTGAGCGACGCCGATATCGGGTCCATCGCCGCCTACCTTGCGGCGAGCGCAGCCTCGGTAAGGAAATAGCCCGCCACCACGCCCACTTTTCGCTCCGATCCCGAGAGAGCGACAGAACTTCTCCCGCGCACCCTCGAAAACGCCCTCACCCCCGCAATTCAGACGTATTGTATACAGAGGTTCCAAGCCGGGACGGTATAAACCTGGACGATTGGAGCACACACTTACGAAAAGCCCCTTGCAACTTTCACGGATAGTTACGCCATAATGGTACCTTCTGCACGGGCACTGCAGAGTTGCGCGAATTGACGACATGTCATTTCGCAAACTAAACGTGCAGCGACCCAACAATGCCGGGTATTTCTTCGGCACCACGCTCAGATAGTTCGTACCGACAGACAGCTCCCCCCCCCGACACGGAGGTCTTCGACCCCTGCCATGTCGGGGAATGCCTCTGCGCGTGTCCGAACCGGGCGGGGCATCCGGGTCGGATCCAAGAGGAGGGTGGAAATGGATACAGAAGCCAAAGGCGGACAGACCTGTACGGCCAGCCGAGCACACATGAACCGGGAGGTGTACTCATGACCCTCACACGCATCTTCGAGAACTTCGAGAGTGGCACCGGCCCCTTCCTGACCTTTGGCGGCGACATTGACCTCATCAACGAGGCCTCACTCTCCAACGGCATCGCCTCGGCCTCGGGCTCCGCACACCTGCGCATCGGCCCCTCGACGGAGGGAACCGCCTTCACCCGTTTCGACGGATACCGCACCGGAGACGACGCAGGCCTCGCGACACGCATCACGATCTACCTCGACACGGGCATGGCCAGCGGGGAAGGCTTCGAATATTCGGTCGCCGCCAACGGAGCGAATGGCCTGCATCTGCGCGACTTCGTCTTCCACGTCACGCAGGACACCAGTTCGGACGCACTGCTGCTGGGGGTCAGCAACAATTCCAGTGCCGCCCCGCGCCAGGACCTCGAGAACGGCGCACACCTGGAGGTCTCTTCCTCGGGTTGGTACACCTTCGAGCATGTCTTCCAGGAAAGCCTCAGTGGCACTCTGGAAGTCGTGATGAACGTCTATGGCCCGGGCGAGAGCCTCCTCTTCAGCGAAACGCTCGGCGCGCCCCAGGATGACTTCGCGGCAAGCTACGGCGGCAATCGCTACGGCTGGTTCACGCTCATTGATGTCGCGGACGGTATCGCCGTCGACGACCTCTCGCTGGCAACGGTGGACACCGCCCCTGTCCAGGTCTTCGCCGGAACCACGATCCTGGGCGCCTACGCCAGCATCGCCGAGGCCAAGGCCGCCATTGCCGCAAGCGAGATCGCGGGCGACACGCTCTTCATCGAAACCACCGGCAGCGATGACGGCTTCTTCCATGTTGTCCCCGGCATGTCGATCCAGGCCGCGCTCGATGCCAGTGGGGATGGCGACACGATTGACATCGCCGCAGGCAGCTATGCGGAAAATCTCGTAGTCGCCACCGCCGTCAGTCTCCTCGGCGCGCAAACGAGCGAAGGCGAACCTGCCGTCACCATCGGCACCGGTGCGGGCACGGCCCTCCTCGTCACGGCCGACGCCGCGTCCGGAACGCTCGACATTGCGAACATCGCGGCCGATGGGGGCGCCGTCGGCGTCTCGGTCGCCACCAGCGCGCAACTGGCCGGGCTCAACCTCGCCAACGTCCATATCGCGAACATGTCGGGCAGCGGCTTCAACGCCAACGACACGGGCGCCGTCGCGGCCATCGCGATCACCGGTTCGCAGTTCGAGCGCAACGCGCTTGGCGGGTCCAACGGCACCGGCGACATCGTCTTCTTCCAGTACACCGGCGATATCACCTTGCGCGACATCGCCATTACCGGCGCCGCGGCCGGAACCACCCCGCGCGCGGACAACGCCATCCAGATCGCCGGCTTCACCCAGGCGAGTTACGATGTCACCGGCCCTATTGGCCATGTGGTCCTCGACGGCGTCCACGTCACCGGCGACTACGACAAGCCCCAGTTCATGGTGCAGGGCTACACCGACCTGTCCGGCCTCGAGATCACCGGTTCCAGCCTCACCGGCGCCAGCGGCTGGGGCTATCTGGTCTTCATCGATCCCATCTCCAATGCCGAAACCGGGACTGTGCCCGGAACGCCAGGACGACCCGGTGCCTACGACGGCAGCGGCGTCGACACCAGTACGCTCGACCTGTCCGGGCTGAGCGTCACCAACACCTCTCCCAGCCCAACCGAATTCGACGTCTTCGTGCGCGGTCTGGCCGCCGATGATGTCCAGACCGGCACCGAAGCCAATGACGCGCTGGGCTACCCCTCCGAACTGGCGGAAGACCTGGGCGGTGATGACATCCTGACCGGCCTTGGCGGCAACGATCTGCTGTTCGGGGGGCTGGGCGCGGACACGCTTGACGGCGGCGAGGACACCGACACCGCCTTTTACCGGGCACCCGCAAGTGCAGCCAGCCTTGCAGTCACCACCGATGCCATTGGCTTCGTCACCGCCTTTACCGGGGTGACCACGCCCGAGGACGGCAGCGACGTGCTGAGCGGGATCGAGATCCTCTCCTTCGGCTACGGCACGCCCACGCCGACCGTCTTCGACCTCACCGATCCGGTGCAACTGGTCGACGGGTCCGGGGCCCTTCTGGGCACCTTCGCCACGATCCAGGATGCCGTCGATGCCGCAGGCAATGGCCAGGAAGTCCTCGTCAGCGCGGGCACCTACCGCGAGCAGGTTCTGGTGGAGGGCAAGAGCCTGCGCATCACCGGCGCGGACGGCGCCACTCTGGAGGCGCCCGATCACGCCGCGATTGCCAGCAACGGCGGCAGCTTTGCCCTTATCACCGCAGGTAGCGGGGCGGATCTTGTCGTGACTGGCCTCGACATCGAAGGGCGCGGACAAGGCAACGGCTTTGTCAGCGGGACGTTCGCCGCCATCGCCTTCCTCGATGCCGATGGCGCCTATATCGACGGCACGATCTCCGGCATGCGCGACAGCGTGCTGAGCGGCGCGCAACATGGCTACGGCGTGCTGGCGCGCAGCACCGCAGGCGCCTCCCACAGCGTTGCGGTCGTCGATGCGACGCTCCTCGACATCCAGAAAAACGCCATCGACGCGCGCGGCGAAGGCCTCCATCTCTCGGTAACGGGCTCGCAGATCTCGGGCGCGGGAGCTACCGACCTGATCGCCCAGAACGGCATCGTTCTGGTCAGTGATGCCGACGCCACCTTGTCCGGCAACACCATCTCGGGCTTCGCCTATACGCCCGGCACCTGGAGCGCGACGGGGATCCTGGCCTACGATGCGGGAGTAGTCGATATCACCGGCAATACGCTCACCGCACCCTCCACCTCGGGTTCGGTCGGCATCTACCTCTACGATACCGAAGCCTCCGCAATCACCGGGAACAGCCTCACCGGGACCGGCTGGGCCCTGACGCAGGAGGGGGCCTTCGAGACCGCGCATTCCGAAGACACCGGCGCACCCAACAGCTTTGCCGGCAACGTGCTGAACCTCAACATCGCGTCCGATGCATCCTCCACGTCCTATCTTGTCAATGGCTCGCCGGGCGATGATGTCCTTGCGGGCAGCGACGGCGAAGATGTCCTTTCCGGCAATGGCGGCGATGACAGCCTCGTCGGCGGCAATGGCGGCGATGACCTCTCCGGCGGCGCGGGCAACGATACGCTGGAAGGTGGCGGCGGCGGCGATCTGCTCGATGGCGGCGATGGCGACGATATCATCCAGGCCGGCGGCGGACGCGACATCATCCGCTTCAGCGCAGGCCTGGACACCGTCAACGGCGGCGCCGGACAGGACACCTTGCTGCTCGCCGGAACGGCTGCGGACTACGCCATCCTCGTCCTTGGCCTCGACCATTTCCGCATCACCCGCCACGCCGATGGCGCCGTGACCGAGGCGACCAGCATCGAAACACTCGGCTTCGTTCCTGCCGAGCCGCTGGTTGCGAACGACGACATCTTCGCCGTCACCGCGGGTGACCTGCACGTCCTTGACGTGCTCGGCAACGACATGGGCACCGGCATGATCATCGGGGCGGGTCTCACCGCAGGGGACGGCACGCTGTCCGTGACCGGCGCGGGCGATGCGCTCGAACTCGACCTGACGGCGGCCTATGCCTACCTTGATGCGGGCGAAACCAGCGCGGTCAACATCGCCTACCTGCTTTCCGATGGCGCCAGTTCCAGCGATGTCGGCTTCGTCACCGTCACCATCCTGGGCGTGGCCGACCCCGTCGGCCCGGTGGGCGACATTGATGGCGCGATCAACGCCGTCGCCGAGGGGCTCGCCGCCGGTGCCGCCACGGGCATCACCGCAAGAGCCATCGATCCCGACACCGCCAACTGGGTGAATTACAGCCTGCTCGACGATGCCGACGGGGCCTTCGTGATCGACGCGGCGAGCGGGGTCGTCACCACCGCCCTCACACTCGACCGCGAGGGCGCGGGCGGCGCCTCCCGCGCGATCACGGTGGCCGCGACCTCGAGCGACGGCACGTCCTCGCAAGCGAACTTCACCATTGCTGTGACCGACACCAGCGACACCGCGATCTCGGCGATCAGTGACACCGATACGGCTCCCGACCACGTTCTGGAAGGCGCCGCCGCAGGGACATTCGTCGGCCTCACCGCCTTCGCCAGCGACCCGGACCTTGCCGACACCGTCACCTACAGCCTTGATGACGATGCGGGCGGCGCGTTCACGATCGCATCGGACAGCGGCGTCCTCTCGGTGGCTGACGGCGCCCTCATCGATCGCGAGAGTGCGGCCAGCCTCGATGTCACCGTGCGCGCCACCTCCAGCGACGGTAGCCATGAGGTCCGCACGTTCACCATCGCCATCGCGGATGACGACGAGTTCGACGTCTCCGCACCCTTCGACACCCTCGGCGCTCCGGGCGGCCTGGTGACCGAGAACGCCGGGCTGGGCAGCGCGACAGGCATCCACGTCAGCGCGCAGGATGCCGACGCCACGACCAACGGGGTCGCCTACTCGCTCCTCGACGATGACGGCGGGCGCTTCCTCGTCTCGGCGACCACCGGCGAAGTCCTCGTCGCGGGCAGCGTCGATCGCGAGGACGGTGCCAGCCGCTTCATCACCGTCCGCGCGACGTCCGACGACGGATCACACGCGGATACCACGTTCGAAATTCAGGTCGCGGACGTGAACGAGTTCGCGGTCACCGCGCCCGTGGACAGCGATGCAGGCGAGAACCTTGTCGGCGCCGCACCTTCCGAAGGGGACTATACCGGGATCACGGTGAGCGCTCTGGATAGCGACGCCACTCTCAATGCAGTCACCTACACGCTCCTTGCAGGCGGGGACGACTTTGCCATCGACGCCCTGACCGGGGTCGTAACCGTGGGCGCCGGTTTCGACACCAGCGGACCTGTGACCCGTGCGATCACTGTCGAGGCTCTTTCGGCCGACGGATCGCGCGCGCAGGCCAGCTTCGACATCTCGGTCGGTTCGGCTTTCACCATCATCGATGGAACCAGCGGGCGCGACAACCTTGACGGCACGTCCGGGCGCGATGTCCTCAATGGGTTTGGCGACAACGACAAGCTCTTTGGCCTCGATGGCAACGACGTGCTCTTCGGCGGAGACGGCAAGGATCGGCTCAACGGCGGATCGGGCGACGACGAGATGCATGGCGGCGCCGACAACGACACCTACTATGTGGATGCCCTTGGCGATACCGTCATCGAGGACGCCTCGGGCGGTACGACCGACACGGTGGTGAGCGAGATCTCGATCACCGGGCTCTTCGCCCATGTCGAGAACCTCGAACTTGCAGGGACAGGCAATCTCGACGCCACCGGCAACGCTCTCGACAACAAGATCACCGGCAATGGCGGCGCCAACGTCCTTGCCGGTGGCGACGGGCGCGACAAGCTCTATGGTGAAGGAGGGAACGACACCCTGATCGGAGGGGATGAGGTCGACATTCTCGATGGCGGCGCGGGCGATGACGTGCTCATCGGGAATGCGGGCCGCAACATCCTGACCGGGGGCGCCGGAGCGGACATGTTCGTCCTTGCCAACATGCCCGCCGATGCCACGACCTACGACAAGATCAAGGATTTTGATGCGCTGGACGGCGATGTCATCGCCCTGGAAGGCACGGTCTTCACAGCGCTCGGACTCGCGGTCGAGGCGGGCGAAATCGTGATGGGAACCGAGGCGATCGAGGCCGACGATTTCCTCATCTTCGATGCCGGCTCGGGCAAGCTCTACTACGATGCCGATGGCAGCGGTGCAGGGGAAGCGCAGCAGATCGCGCTCCTCGACGGTGTCACCACGCTGTCCGAGGCGGACATCCTCATCCTCTGACTCTCTTACACCACAAACGGGCGCAAGGACCAGGTCCTTGCGCCCGTTTGCACTGGTATCGGCAATGCGCCTGCGGCAGGCTCAATCCGCCTTGGGGGTGCCCCGGATCACGGCCACTTCGTGGTAGAGCGGGACGTTGGGATCCTTGTCCAGCAGCGCCTGTGCCGCACGGGCCGAGAGAGGTTCGTGGCCCAGCGGATCGGCGAAGAAGCGGCAGACGAACTCACCCTCCAGATCGGTGCCGGTCAAGGCGCCTTCCAGCGTCACGAAGAAGGAGATGTCGGTTCCCGCATGCTGCAGGACAAGCTGCGAGGCCAGCTTCTCGGGCTCATACCCATTGGCACGGAACATCTCGAAGATGAGATCGCTGCCGATGCGGCAGCCGAAATTCATGACCACGTCGGCCTTGGGCGCCTGCTCCTTGATGCGGCGCAGCAGGGCCTCGTTCAGCCCCAGGCCCACCGAGTTGTAGGGATACTCGTCAAACATCGCCCAAGGGTAATAATGGGCGATGTGGTCCTGGGCCTCGTCGTCGGCACCCTGCGGCAGATCGACCGCGTGCTCGGCCCGAAAGGCCGCGAAACGCTCGTCATTGGGGTCTCCCACCTGCGGCAGACAGCCGATCACGACGTCGGTCTTGGCAATCTTGGCGCGGGCCTCGTCGGTATCGATCAGACTGACCGCGCCCTCGACGGGCTGGAAGCTGTCGGCGCGCTCGGGCGCGAGGTTGGCGACGTTGCGCTTGGCCAGTTCCACCAGGCGCGGATCGAGGTCGCTGCCGTAGAACACCTTGGCCCCGCAATGGCGCAGCACGAAGGCCACGTTGGTGCCGGTTCCGACGCCAACTTCGTAGACAGCCTTGCCTTCAAGGCCGGCGGCCTTGAGGCCTTGCTGGAACGTGATCGTCCAGGGATCGGTGGGATCGAACGCGTACCCGGGACGTTCGGTCGTCGCGGAGGGATCGTCGTGGCGTGAAATGACCTTGGAGCCATCTGCGTCAGACATTTTCATTCCTTTGTATCAGCATTGCCGGCCCCTGTGCGGGCGCTCTGCCGTTTCAGGGCCTGCACTCGGCGCCCGGGCCGCTCGCTCGTGGCGTGCCCTGGACGGGTCGCAAGCCGCTGTGCCGCGGGCCTTGCCTCCCGCAGCGTACTGCCGGGCATCGCGAATCGATGCCCGGGAAATCTCGAAATCGAATCGACGAAGCGTCAGTCGAGCGCCTTGGGGGCCGGACCGGAGAGGAGTTCGATGCGGCTGGCCAGCTTGCCCAGCGATCCGGTAATCCGCGCGTGATCGCAATCCGCGCCGACGAGGACACCGACACGGCTGCTCCCGGCCTTCTTGCCGACCAGCGCCTGCTTGATGCGCAGCACCGTCGGCGCGTGAGGAAGACCGTTGCAGTCAAGAGTAAGCGAACGTTGCATTTCTTTGCTCCTTACCGGCCGTAGGAACGGTGGCACGTCGGCGTCCGCGCGATGGCAAACCATGGGAAAGACACGGATTGCCGGACGGATACGCCCCGACGGCCAGCACGGGCCGGACTTGCGTTAGCCTGACACGCACAGGCCTTCGGGCCTCGCGTCAGAACATAGCGCCCGCCGTGCCAAAGCACATGCAGCGAGCCTGATTATAGTTCTTGTTGGTACGACAGAACCACCACTGTACCCAAACAGCAGAACAGCCGAGCAATGCCCAGATAGACATGCGCTCCATTAAATGCTGCCGCCCTCTCCCGACGCCACAAGTCGCCACGCGACCTGAGCGAAAGGCGCCTATTTCTTATAAAAGAATTTGTTTCTTTTTGCGAAACTCAACTTGAGGCTATGTAGGCTCCCCGGCCTTGTCAAGCGCATTCCCCCCTTTCCTGTCCGCCTGACCAAACCGCGAATTTTCGCCACTTTCACCTGCGCGATCAGCTGCGATAGCCCGGGTCGAGCCGCTCGAGCAGACGCAGGTGCGCCTTCCATTCAAGGCCGATCTCGCTGTCGTCCTGGTCGAGTTCATCGTACTGGCTGACAACCCGCTGCGCGATCGCCGCGTCGACGCTTTGCAGCGGCCGCCCCATCGCCAATGCCGACTCCTGGATCTCGCACGCCTTGTCGAGATAGAACATCTTGGAAAACATATGCGCTGCGCTCGCTCCCACGGTGAGAAGGCCGTGGTTGCGCAGGATCAGTGCGACATTGGAGCCCAGGCTCGCGACCACCCGCTCGCGCTCGTCGAGGTCGAGCGCGATGCCCTCGAAATCGTGGTAACCGATGCGGCCATAGAACTGCAGGGCGATCTGGTTGGTCGGGAGCAGCCCCTCGGCAAGACACGAGACCGCAACGCCCGAGCGCGTGTGCGTGTGCATCACCCAGGCCGCATCGTGGCGCCCGCGGTGGACCGCGCTGTGAATGGTGAAGCCGGCTGGGTTCACGCGGTAGGGGCTGTCGGAAACCTTATTGCCATCGACATCGACCTTCACCAACGAGGAGGCCGTGATCTCCTCCCACATCAGGCCATAGGGGTTGATGAGGAAATGCCCGTCCTCCCCCGGCACGCGCGCGGTGATGTGCGTGTAGATGATGTCGGTCATGCGGTAGTGCGCGGCCAGGCGATAGCAGGCCGCAAGCTCGACCCGGGTCTGCCACTCGGCCTCGCTCATGCCGGCGCCTTGCGAGCCCGGCGCCTTTTCCAACTGCTGCGTCTCTCGTCCCATCGAATATCCGTCCCTTGCCTATGATGCCATTCGTGCGCGTGGCGCCGGGGAGCCGAAGATCCCGCACCGGGAAACATCCGGTTCGGGTTTACTCATTGATATACGCTTGTATAACTCGACTAGCATCGAACGCACGCGAATTCCAGTCGAAGGTGCCTGTGGAGCGTCATGCCCCGGCACCGCACCGCCCGTTATCGGGCCCCAACAGGCCCGCCCAACCGCAGCGCGCAAGTCAGGAGAGACGAGAGAACATGGCCCCCACCGGAACGATCCACGGTGTTCTGCTGAGCGATACCTTCGACCTCAAGACCTTCTACAAGCTCGACTTCGAGGGGGTCCACGAGGACGTGCGCCTGCTCAATCCGGACGAGGTAGAAGACCCCGCCGCGATCCGCTTTGCCGTGTGCTGGCTGCCGGGCCCGGACGCCTTCGCACCCTACCCCAACCTTGAAATGGCGATGTCGGTGGGCGCGGGCGTGGACGACCTGCTCGCGCACGACGGGCTCAGCGAAGACATCGCGATCTGCCGCGTGCGCGATCCCTACCAGGCCGAACTCATGGCCGGATTCGCCGCCCACGAGGTCCTGCACCTCGAACGCGATTTTCCCGCCTATGCCGCCGACCAGGCCCAGGCCGCCTGGAACCCGCTGCCCCTACGCCCGCCCCACGCCCTGAAGATCGCGGTTCTGGGCCACGGTTCGATGGGGGCGGCCGTCACCCGCGCGCTCGCCGTGCTCGGCTTCTCGGTCTCGGTCGCCTGCCGCAGGCCTCCCGCCACCCCGATCGAGGGCGTCACCTATTGCACCGGCGAAAGGGCGATCAGCGAGGCTGCGAGCGGCGCCGACGTCCTCATCAACGTCCTGCCACTGACGCCCGAGACCCACGGCATCCTTGCCCGCCCGCTGTTCGACAAGGTCGCGCCCGGCTGCTGGCTGATCCAGATCGGACGGGGCGAGCATCTCAACGAAGCCGATTTCACCGCCGCCCTCGAAGGCGGTCAGCTCAAGGGCGCGAGCCTCGATGTCTTTGCCACCGAGCCGCTCCCCTCCGGGCACGCATTCTGGTCGGACCCGCGCATCCGCATCACCCCGCATATCGCCAGCGACACCACGCCCCACATCGTGTGCGAGCAGGCCCTCCAGTCCGCGCGCGACGTCCTCGCGGGCCAGCGCCCCAGCCTCGCGGTCGACCGTGCGCAAGGGTACTGACGGCTCTGCCTGCGGCTTGCCCATAAATTATTCGTGCGTATAACAGTAAGCATGACAGCCACGCTTCGCCCCGTCAGGACGGCCGCGGCATGAGCCGCAAGACCTTCCAGCGCCTCGCTCTTGACGAGCGGCGCCAGAGCCTCATGGAAGCGACGCTGACCTGCGTCGCGCGCCATGGCCTCGACGGGACGACGGTGCGGCGCATCACCGAGGAGGCCGGGGTGACGCCTGGTCTGGTGCGCCACTACTTCGGCTCCAAGGAGGAGCTGATCAAGAACGCCTACGCCTACCTCATCGGCCAGCTGACCGCGCGCGCCAGCGAAAGTGCGGACACGGGCGAGGACGGACCGCCCGCTGCCCAGCAACTGCGTCAGTTCCTGCTCGGCAATCTCACCAGCCCCAATCTGTCCGAGGACAAGGTCTCGCTCTGGGCCACGTTCATCGGCCAGATCCGGCACGATCCCTTCTTCGCCGAGATCCACCGCGAGGGCTACCGCGAGTTCCTCGAGTTTCTCGAGCGCCTCGTCGAAGGCGTCCTCATCGACCACGGCCTGCCCCACCGCGGCCCGCAGTGCCGCCGCCACGCCATTGCCATCAACGGCCTGATCGACGGGCTATGGATGGAGGGCTCGCTCAATTCCGGGCTCTACAACCGGGCGATCCTGCCCGACCTTGCCATCGAGGCGACCGAGCGGCTGCTCGGCCTGCCCACAGGGGCGCTCGGCACGGCCGGGCCTGCCCCCCATGCCCCCGCTCCCCAGCTTCAGGAGGAAAACGCACCATGCGCTATGCCGGAATAACCGACCGCCTTGCCGATCTCGGCGGCGAGAAATGGGCCGTCCACAACGCGGGGCGCGCACGCATGGCTGCGGGCGAGGAGATCATCGAGCTCACCATCGGCGAGCCTGACATCCCGGTCGATCCCGCCCTGATCGAGGTCACCTACGAATCGATGAAGCGTGGCCGCACCCACTATTCGAACGGACGCGGCGAAGACGGCCTGCTCGGCGCCCTCGTCGACAAATACAAGCCGCTCTGGCCCGAAATCACCACCGACAACATCCTCGCCTTTCCCGGCACGCAGACAGCGCTCTACGCCGTCATCACGGCGCTCGTCGACGAAGGCGACGGGGTCCTGGTGGGTGATCCCTACTATGCGACCTACGCCGGTGTGATCCGCGCGCCGGGCGCGCTGGTTCAACCCGTCCCCCTCGATATCGCGAACGGCTTCATCATGCAGCCCGCCGACCTCGAAGCGGCGGTAACGCCCGAGAGCCGCGTGCTCGTGCTCAACACGCCGCACAATCCCACAGGCGCGCTTCTCGACCGGGAGACGATTGCGCAGCTGGGTCGGATCGCCATTGCGCACGACCTGTGGATCGTCTCGGACGAGGTCTACGAGGACCTCATCTTCACCGACGACGAGTTCGCCTCGCCGCTGGAGATCGCCGAGCTGCGCGAGCGCACCATCGTCGTCTCCTCGATCTCCAAGACCTTTGCCGCGACCGGCTTTCGCAGTGGCTGGGCGGTCGGCCCGGCCGAGTTCTGCACCAAGCTCCTGCCGATTTCGGAGACGATCCTGTTCGGCAACCAGCCCTTCATCGCGGACATGACCGAAGCGGCGCTGCGCGGCACGTTCGACACCGCCGAGCGCATGTCGAAAAGCTACGCCCAGCGCGTGAAGGTCATCACCCAGGAACTCAAGGAATGCCCCACGATCACCGCGGGCAAGGTTTCAGGGGGCATGTTCATCATGCTCGATGTTGCCGACACCGGACTTGATGCCGAGGCCTTCGTGTGGGGGCTGCTCGAACAGCAGGGTGTGGCGATCATGCCCGGCACATCGTTCGGCGAAAATGCCAAGACGCTGATCCGCGTTGCGCTGACCGTGCCCGACGAGACCCTGCGCGAGGCGATGCGGCGCATCTGCGCGTTCGCGGCCTCGCTTCAGGAAAGTGCGAATACGGTGCCTGCCCAGTAAGGCCCGCCAGGGCGCGCCCGGGCGTTCAGGCGTCCGGCGCGCAGTCCCCCGGCGCGTCTGCGCGCAAGGGACTGGCCTTCATCGCCTTCATGAAGGCCGCGACATGCGGCAGAAGCGGCGCGAACAGCGGATCGCGCCGGTGGCGCAAAAGGACTTCGGAAAAGAGCTTCACGCCCACGAGGAACTCTGCTGCCTCTTCGCGCGGCAGGAAGGCCTTGGCCTCGATGCGCGGGATCAGCCCGAGAATCTCGTCGTGGTTGGTCACCTCGAAGGTGACGGGCCCGGACGGCGCGGCCTCGCTTTCGGGCGCGGGGATCGGTTCGACGGTGATGCGGTAGGAATGGGGCATGCGGGGACTTTCGCGGCTATCAGTTGATATAGATCAACTCACACACTCGATTGCCCGAGTCAACCAACATGCTATGCCTGCGCCATGACCGAGAAACTCGCCAACCGCATGCGCAACATCGCCGAGTCCTTCCAGGATCATCTGGCGCACATGCCCGCGCTGCGCGAACTCGCGCTCACGCCATTCCAGGCCCGGCTCCTGCGTGTCATCGGACAGCGCCCGGGGGTCTCACAGCTCGAGCTTGCCCGGCGCACCCAGCGCGACAAGGCGCAGGTTGCGCGCGCCATCAAGGAACTCGACACGCGCGGTCTTGTCGAACGCCGGGCCCATCCCGACGATTGGCGCAGCCAGTGCCTGTTCCTGACGCCGAGCGCCTCCACCGCCCGCGAAAAGGTCGAGGACCAGCGCCGGGAAGTCGCGGCCATTGCCTTCTCCAGCCTCGATGAGGCCGAGCAGGACCAGCTCATGACGCTCCTTGGCCGGATCGAAAGCACCCTTGCCACGCATCCCGGCCTGTTTGCCAACGCACAGGCGGAGGTTCCCCCGGCCCAACCCGACGAAAGCTGAAAAGCGGATATTCCTCAACGACATGCCATCCTGCGCCAAAGTGTAATCCGCACGTCATACAGCTGTCGCAAAGGCCCGCCCGGAAAGCGCCGCCCCCGCGTGCGCCCCGTCTCCAGGAGGCCAACCATCCCTATCTTTCGCCGCTTCGCTCCCGTTCTGCTGGGTACCGCCGTCCTTGGCCTGACGCCGCTGGCCGCCCAGGAACAGCCGGTTCCCCGCTCGGCCGGCACGCCCTATGCCGCGCGCAACCTGCCCGACCGTGTCGTCCTCACCCCTGCCGCCGATCCGACCACGGGCATGGCCGTCGCCTGGCGTACCGACACCGCGCAGGAGGCTAGCGAAGCGCAGCTTGCCGTTGCCGTCGATGGCCCAACGCTGGAAGAGAAGGCCGTCACCGTGACCGGCGCTCCCGGTACGTTGAAGGACAGCGCCAACGGCCCTGCGCTCTACCACCAGGTCCGCTTCGAGGGCCTTACCCCCGACACCGTCTACGCCTACCGCCTCAAGGGCAGCGCCGGTTGGGGGGAATGGCGCCAGTTCCACACGGCGGCAACCGAAGCCGAGCCCTTCCGCTTCCTCTACCTCGGCGACATACAGAACGGCATCCTGACTTATGCCAGCCGCGTCATCCGCCAGGCCTTCCACGGCCACGGCGGGATCGAATTGGTCCTGCTTGCAGGCGACATTGCCGCCCAGCGCGACGACCTTGATCACGACGATGAGTGGGGCGAGTTCGGCGAGGCGGGCGGCTACAACTGGGGTATCGTCCCGCAGCTGCCCGCCACCGGCAATCACGAATACGTCGATGTCATCCGCCCCGATGGTTCGGAGAGCCGCAAGCTGGGCCCCTACTGGCCGCTGCAGTTCGCGCTCCCCGACAACGGCGCGCCGGGCGCGAAGGCGACGACCTACTACGTCGACTACCAGGGCGTGCGCTTCATCGTCCTTGACGGCACCTCGGCCATCGACCTTGGCACCATGGAGCAGCAGACCGCCTGGCTCGACGAGACCCTGGCCTCCAGCTCGGCCAAGTGGAACGTCGTCCTTTTCCACCAGCCCGTCTTCACCTGCGCGCGCCCCGAGGACATCAGCGAGGTCAAGACCGCGTGGAAGCCCGTGTTCGAAAGCCGCAAGGTCGATCTGGTGCTGCAGGGGCATGACCACTGCTACAGCCGCCTGACCTCCGAAGCAGGCCGCGAGGTCTCCGCCAAGAAGCGTGCCGATGGCGCGGTGCAGGGCCCTGTCTACCTCGTCTCGGTAACCGGCTCGAAGATGTACGGCCTCAACGACCGTGCCCCCAACCAGCCCGACCGCGTGGCCGAAGCGACCGAGCTCTACCAGGTGATCGACGTCGACGGTGACCAGATCAGCTTCCGCACCTACACCGCCTCGGGCAAGCTCTACGATGGCTTCGAGCTCGAGCGCCGCGCCGATGGCAACCACCTGACCGAGATCGACGAGCCCGTCATCGCCGAGCGGACCTGCCACGGCAGCGTCGGCCCCGACGGCGGCAAGTGCGTCGCCAAGCCGAAGTAGGGGCATAGCAAGTCACTGAGGTGGCGGCGTTCTGGCCACCACCTCGCGGGCTCGCGTCGCCACGGCCCTGCCCTGCGCGGGAGCCGTGGCGTCCTCGCCTTCCCCGCACTGCGCGTGTGATTATGGACACCGCGCGCCGTCCCGGCGTCAAAAATGGCTCGGAACAACTGCGCGCCTCGTCCGATGTGTTGTGCACACAGTGGTCGAACGGGAAGGCGGAAGGTGGCAATGCGGCAGTTCCTGCTTCCGGCGCTGACTCTGGCCGCGGCATTCCCCACCACGGCCGAAGCGCAGGAAAACAGTCCGGAGACGGCAGAGCAGAGCGAGAGCCCTGCGGCTGGCGGCGTGCCCAAGGACCCCGAAACCTCCGAAGACACTGAAGACGCCGACGCGGACGCCAAGGTCGACCGGCTGACCCTCACCCTCGGCGCGACACTCGTCACCAGCTATATCTCGCGCGGCCTGGTCTTCGCGGCCGAGGCCAGTGTCCAGCCCTCTGCCCGGCTCAGCGTCGCGGTCCCCGAACTTGACACCGGCCCTGTATCGGACGTCAGCTTCCACGTGGGCACGTGGAACAACATCAAGATCGAACCCACGCCCGGAGGCGTCGATCCCGACGATTTCAACCGCTTCTACGAAGACGACGTCTATGCCGGGATCGCCTTTCAACTGGGCGAGGACTGGAGCGTGTCGGCGACCTACTACCGCTATGGCTCGATCAGCGGCGCCTTTGCCTCGTACAACGACTTCGAGCTGATCGTCACCTACGATGATACGAAGCTGTGGGGAGACAACCCGCCGCTCAAGAACTTCAAGCTGAGCCCCTCATTGCGCTCGGTCCAGGAAGGCAGCCGCCCCAACCGCCGGGATGCACTCTACCTCCAGCCCTCGATCACGCCGTCCTTCGATGTCGATCTGGGCACAAGGAGCGTCCACGTCGCTGTCCCGCTGATGCTCGGGCTCTCCGATCACTATTACGACGGGCGCGAGGGCGGCACCTATACATTCGGCTATTTCCGGACCGGCGTGCAGTTTTCCGGCAAGCCCGCGCCCGACACCCTGCCCGGCCTGACCCTGAGCGCCGGCGCGGACCTGTGGATCCCCAACACGAAGGTCGCCAGCGGCATTGATGGGCACCACTTTGTCGGTTCGCTCGGCCTCTCCTGGACACATTGAGACGCGGCCCACACGGGCGCCCTGCCCCATGCTGCAAACAAGAACGGGCCGCCGTAGTCGACGACCCGTTCCCCGTGTTCTCGGGGAGTCGAACCCCACCCAGCGGGTACCTCGAAAGAAACATGCAACGCCTGATGGTACCCCTTGGCGGCGCAAACACCAACCCGAAAACAGATTAACCACGCAAGTCTTATAAATACCTAGTGAATACTATCACTTGAGATACGAAATAAATTAACCTAACTGGCCTTGTAACTTGATCCACCACCGAAGAACTCGGACGAATGTATCCAATGATTCGCCAATACAACGATGAGTAGATTCGGCGCCATTTGATCCATTCGGCCACATGTAGATGCGTGTTAACCGGTTGAAGGCGGCGTCCCAAACGACGGGAGATCTGCGATGCTTCAGCCGACCTATCCAGGTGTCTACACACGCGAGTTGCCCAGCGGCGTACGCACGATCAGCGGCGCGCCGACTTCGGTGGCGCTTTTTGTCGGCCCGACCCGCAGCGGCATCGACCTGCGACCTGTGCGCATACGCAACTTCGGAGACTTCGAACGTCAGTTCGGCGGGCTCGCGGCCACAAGCAGCCTGTCCTATTCGGTCATGCACTTCTTCGGCAACGGCGGGGGCGAAGCTTTCGTCATGCGCGTGCCCGTCAAGGGCGCGGTCAAGGCCCGGAGCCAGATCGAACAGGATGGCACCAATACCGCGGCCATCACGCTTGAAGCGCTGGGTTCGGGAGCCGCAGGAGGCGATATCCTCGTCACCATCGATGATTTCGGGATCGACGCGGCTCCGCTCGGCGGCGCGAGCGCGGCGCAGCGCAAGCTCTTCAACCTTACCCTTGTCGACACCGCGCGCGGAACTTCGGAGTTTTTCGGCAACCTCTCGACATCCTCGACCGCCTCGCGCTTTGCCGCCCAGGTCGTCAACGACACCGCGACCGGCTCCAAGCTCGTCAAGCTGAGCGTCGAAACCCTGGACGGTCCGGCCCCCACCACCACCGGCTCGGTCTACCAGACCAAGTCCTTGCCGGGCGCGGCCAGCTTCGCCGCAGATTCGCACATCCTCATCTCGATCGCGGTCCCCAACGCGGCAGGATCTGGCGATGCCGCGGGCGATTCCGTCACCAACCTCGATGTCACTGTCGCGAACGCAGGCGATCCGCGGCCCGCGAGCAAGCTGGAAATGGCGAACCGGCTTGCCGCCGCGATCAATCAGGCCCTGCGCGACAACGCGGCGGCCAAGATGCAGGGGCACGAGGTCGAAATCCGGCTCGTCGAGGCGGGCGGCGCGCTCCATCTCACCACCTCGCAGGGCGATGGCACGGCGACCAGCCGTATGGCCGAGGCCAAGATCACGCTTGCCGCTCCTCCCGGCGGCAACACGTTCTTCAACGACTACATCAAGGCGGCCGGGGCGAGCCAGAACGCCTCGCGTTACCGGCTTGGGCGGCGCAACGATTCCTCGGGCCAGATCATCACCGCGCAAGTGGCCGCCGGTGCCGATGGCGATGACACCGGCCAGCCCGACGGGCCCGTCTTCAAGTCCGCGGTAACGGGACTTCTGGAGCGCGATCCCTTC
This sequence comes from Novosphingobium mangrovi, assembly GCF_022818885.1. Lineage (NCBI taxonomy): Bacteria > Pseudomonadati > Pseudomonadota > Alphaproteobacteria > Sphingomonadales > Sphingomonadaceae > Novosphingobium > Novosphingobium mangrovi. Next base: position 52,647 of record NZ_JALHAT010000008.1, read on the forward strand.
TTCAACCTCCTGTGCCTGCCCGATCTTGCCCGCCCCAGCGCCGCCGATCCGCGCGCCGCGCACCATGGCAATGCCGGCTCGATCTACGCCGATGCCGCGCTGCTGTGCCAGCGCCACCATGCCTTCCTGATTGTCGATCCCCCGCCAAGCGCCTTCGACACGGGCTCTGCCGAGGCGTGGAAGTCGCTGGGTTTCAGCTTCCAGTCGACCCATTCGGCCGCTTTCTTCCCGAATATCCGGGTGGACGATCCGCTGGCTCCGGGGTCAATCCTCTCGCACCCGCCCTCGGGCGCCATTGCCGGTCTCTTTGCGCGCACCGACGGGGAGCTGGGTGTATGGACCGCGCCTGCGGGAACCAGCGCGGTGATCAGCGGCGCCTATGGCCCCTCGGTCGAGCTCTCCGATGCCGACCAGGGGCTGCTCAACCCGATCGCGGTCAACTGCATCCGCAAGTTCCCGGTGTTCGGCACCGTCAACTTCGGCGCGCGCACCATCGACGGCGCCAACGCGGCGGCCAGCGAATGGAAGTACATCCCGGTCCGCCGCACCGCGAGCCACATCCTGCGCAGCCTGTCCGAAGGCCTGCGCTGGGCCGTCCACAAGCCCAACGGCGAGGAACTGTGGGGCCAGCTGCGGCTCGCCTGCACCTCCTTCATGCAGGGCCTGTTCCGCCAGGGCGCCTTCCAGGGCGTGTCCCCGCGCGAGGCCTTCTTCGTCCAGTGCGATGCCAGCACCACCAGCCCGGCCGACATGGACCAGGGCATCGTCAACATCGTGATCGGCTTCGCCCCGCTCAAGGTGGCGGAATTCGTCGTCATCTCACTGCGCCAGAAGACCGGCCAGTCGGCCTAACCGGGAGAGGACAGGAACATGGCCCAATTCTCCGTCAACGCACGCCGGCTGGACCCTTACAAGAACTTCAAGTTCCGGGTGAAATGGGACGGGCGCTACGTCGCGGGCGTCTCCAAGGTCTCGCTGCTCAAGCGCGCGTCCGAAGTCATCAAGCACCGCTCAGGGGGAGACCCCTCGACCAGCTTCAAGTCGCCCGGGCGGACCGAGTTCGAGCCGGTCACGCTGGAAGCGGGCGTCACCCACGACCAGGCCTTCGAACAGTGGGCCAACAAGGTGTGGAACTTCGGCTCGATGCCTGGTGGCGAAGTCTCGCTGGCCGACTTTCGCAAGGACATCATCCTCGAACTGCTGAACGAGGCGGGGCAGGTGGTGATGGCCTACAACCTCTACCGCTGCTGGGTGTCCGAGTACGAGGCCCTGCCCGATCTCGACGCCAACGCCAACGCGGTCGCGATCACCAAGCTCAAGCTCGAGAACGAGGGCTGGGAACGCGACTACGCGGTGACCGAGCCGAGCGAACCCTCCTTCGTCGAGCCGTGACGGCGTGCCAATGGGCCCGGTCAACCATCTCGAATTCCTCCAGCGCTGGGATTGCGACGAAAGCGCCCCGGCCTTCCGGCGGCTCGACCGGCTGCTCGGGCTGGACGCGGAGATGCAGGACGCCGCCCACGACACGCCGGGTGGGCGCAACTTGCGCTATGTCCGGCTCCAGGCCGAACTGGGCGGGGGCGGCATGGATGCCCAGACCGCCTGTCCCGCCTGCGCCGAGCTGTGCGAATTTGCGCTCCCGCTCGGCGCCATGCTGGAAAGCACGCCGCCCGCGCGCGACCGGGAGGTTGGCATAGAGGCCCGCGGGGAACGCTGGCGCTTCCGCCTCCCGCGCATGAGCGACCTGGCCGCGTTGCCCCTGGGGGGCGAGCTGGGCCATGCGCTTGCCGAAACCTGCCGTCTCGATCACCACGACGCGCCCGTGCCCGAGGCCGTGGTCGAGGCCCTGGGACGCGAACTCGACGCTGCCGACCCGCTGGCAACCCCAGTGGTCGAACTGACCTGCAGCGCCTGCCAGCACGTGTTCAGCGCCTCTGTCGACCTCGCCTCCTTCGTCGCGCGCGAGATGGACCGGCTCGCCAACCGGCTCTTGCGCGACGTCCACCTCCTCGCCCGCGCCTATGGCTGGTCGGAGGACGCCATCCTGGCCATCCCGCCCGCCCGGCGGCGGCGCTACCTCGCGCTGATCGGGCAGGACAGCGCGCCCTCGCGCGCGTTTGCAGTCTGAGGCGCGCACGATGGCCGGATACTGGACCTCCCTCGAACGCATGCTCGCCGGACGCGAGGGCGAAGCTGTCCCCCGGCGCCGCGCGCGCTACGAGCCCGAGAGCTACGACGCGCAGACTTTCGGAGTGTCGCTCGACGAAGTGTCCGAGCCCGAGGCCCCGGCCCCATCCACGCCTGCCCCCTCCCTGATCCGGGCCGAAGATCCGGCCCGGCACGAAGCCCCTGCCTCATTATCCCCTTCGCCCGCCGTATCCCGCCCCCCTGCCTCATCGCCAAGCGCGCCCGGATTTCTGCCGGGCGATGTGCCTGGCTCCCTCGAGCCCCCCGAACCTGCCCCGCCCGCGCACTCGCCCCTGGAGCACGCGGGGCCTTCGCCCGCCCCCGTGCACGTCCCGCGATCCGCCCGACCGACCGCCGCTCCGTTGGCGGCGCCAGCACCTGCCGAGCCCCCCCAACGCCACCGCGACGAGTTAGCGCAGCCATCCACAGCACAGGCCGAGCCAACACCATCTCCGTCGTCTCCTCCCGATCCGGACGGCGCGGATAACGACGCCACGGCACGCCGCCTTGGCGAGGAGATCGAGGAACTGCGTATCGACCTTGCCCGCCGTGTCGAAGCCCGTCCGGCTCCGGCACCGGACAGTTCCCTGCCTGCCTCCGCGCCCACACCCGAAGCGAGTTCCGCGGCCCCGCCCCCTCGCCCGCTGGTGATCGAGATCGGCGAAATCGCCATCTCGGTAAACCGCCCTGCGCCGCCCGCGCCTCCCAGCCCCGCCCCCGCCGCTTCACCCTCGCCTGTCGTCGCGCTCGATGCTTACCTCGCGCGCCTTGGGGGCGACCGATCATGAGCGCGCAGCTCGCCATTCCGGCGACCACCTACCTCCTCAAGACGATCATCGAGGACCGCCTCGCGGCGGCCTACCAGGGCCTGCCCACGCCCCCCGTGCTGGTGGCTCCGCCGCCCCGCCCGGCCCAGTCCGCCCCCGGCAACAGCCAGCCGCAACAGGCTGCGGAAAGTCCCAGCCTCACCCTCTTCATGCACCATGCCGGGCCCAACGGCGCCTGGCGCAACATGCACGAGCCCGTGGTGAACTCGGCCGGGCAGCGCATCCGGCGCGATCCCCTCGTGCTCGACCTGCAATACCTGCTGGCCGCCCACGGCGCGGACCTCGAACGCGAGGCCCTGCTCGGCATCGCGATGTCCGCGCTCCACCGCAATGCGATCATCCCGCGCCCGATGATCACCCAGATGCTGGGCCGCATCGCCGCGCCCAACCCGGCCGAAAAGCTGCTGGACCGGCTGCCTTCGGCCCAACTGGCCGATCCCGACCACCAGCCCGAGACGATTACCGTCTCCCAGCTTCCCGTCGACATCGACACCTCCACCAAGCTGTGGTCCGCCTTCCAGTCGCCCATCCGCCCTTGCGCGCTCTACCAGGTCACCACCGTCTTCCTCGAAATCGAGGAGGCCTACCCGCCGCCCCTCGCGGTCGAGACGGTGCGCATCTCCGGGCGCCCCGAACCGACCGGAAGCGAAAGCCCCTTCGCGCCCGACGTCATCCTCTCGCGCGCGGCACAGGACGAGGCATGAACGTCGCGCCGCCCATATTCGATCTGGACGAGTTCCAGGAGCTGGCCGAAAGCTGGTCGCTTGCCGCCCTCGAACGCGTCGAAGGTGGCGGGGGACATGCGGGCATGGACACCGCCTTCGAGCGCCTGGCAGGTGCCCCCACGCTGGCCGCGCTGGCCGATACCTTCGCCCTCTCGCGCGCGGAAACGCAGGCCCTCGTCCTGCTCTTTGCCGCAGGGCACTCGGCCCGGGTCGCTCACGCGGTACGCCGCCACTCGCCCCACAGCGAAGCGCGCGGCGTCCCCACCTGGCTGCTGCGCGAGGCGGTGTGCGAGGCCGATCCGCGCCTGCTCGCCGCATCGGGGCCCTTGAGCCGGACCGGATGCCTCGAGATCGAGGGCGGCGTCCTTCCGGTCGAGGCCCATGTCCGCCTGGCCCCGGCGCTCGGCGAGAGGCTCTGCGATCTTCCCGCTGTAGACCCACTGGTCACCGCTCACATGCTCCCCCTTCCCGGCGACGCGACGCAGGCCGACGAGGGCGCGTGCGCGCACCTTGCCCGCGCGCTCACACAACGCGACGCCGATGGGCTGTCTCCGCTGGTCCCGGCAGGCGATACGGAGTGCGGGGACATCGCCGCCCAGCTCGCCCGGCTCGGGCTTGGCGCAGCGCGGATACTCGCCGGAGACATTCCCGTAGAGCCCGACCAGCGCGAGCGGCTGGCGCGTGCCTGGAGCCGCGAGGCCGCCCTCGATGCACACGCGCTCCTCATCCTTGCCGAGCCGGGCGTCCCCGACACGCGCATCGCCGACTTCGCCGACCGGGTCCTGGGCCATGTCGTCCTGGTCGGGGCAGCCAGCACCGTTGCCCCGCGCCGCGGTCTCAGCCTGCCCTATCGCGGACAGGACACTGGACAGAGCGACCTCGCCGGATGGCAGGCGGCGCTGGGGCCACAACGCAGCGCGCGTCTGGGGCCCGGCCTTGACGCCATCGCGCACCAGTTCGCGCTGCGCCGCAGCGAGATCGAGGCGCTGTGCCGCGAGCTGGCCCCCGCTCTCGACACCGCGCGCGATGGACCCGAAGCGGCCCGCCACCTGTGGCACCGCGCCGCGCGTCTGGTCGGCCCCGAGAGCGTGCCCGGCGTGGAACTGGTGGAGCCAGCCTACACCTGGTCCGACATCGTTCTTCCCGAGCCGCTCGAGCAGCGCTTGCGCCGGATCGAGGGGCATGTGCGGCACGCCCGCCTGGTACTGGACGAATGGGGTTTTGCCGCGCGCATGGGCGGACGCGGGCGCGGGATCAGCGCGCTTCTCTCAGGCCCCTCGGGCACGGGCAAGTCCATGGCCGCTGAAGTGCTGGCCTCCGCGCTCGATCTGCGCGTCCTGTTCATCGATCTCAGCCAGCTCATCAGCAAGTACATCGGCGACACCTCCAAGAACGTCGCCGCGGCCTTCCGGCTGGCCGAGCGCAGCGGGGCGGTGATGGTGTGGAACGAAGGCGACGCGATCTGGGGCGCGCGCGGCAGCGTGGGCAACGCCACCGACCGCCACGTCAACGCCGAGGTCGGGGACCTGCTCCAGCGCATGGAGAATTTCCGGGGCTTCACCATCGTCACCACCAACCTGCGCCACGCCATCGACGAGGCTTTCACCCGCCGCTTCCGCTTCTGCGTGGCCTTCCCCATGCCCTCGCAGGCCGAGCGCCTGCGCCTGTGGCAACGCGCTTTCCCCGAGACCGCCCCGTTGGCCCCGCTCGGGGAAGGCGACTGGGAGGCGCTGGCCCGGCTGCAACTGACCGGGGGCGGCATCCGCAACATCGCGCTTTCCGCCGCCTTCCATGCCGCCGAGCGCGCTACGCCGATAGACCGCGAGGTCATCGCGGCCGAAGTTGCCGAGGAATTCCGCAAGCAGGACCTCCCCGCCCCGACCCTGGCCTGGCAGGGAGCGCGGGCATGACCGGCAAGGCTCCCCGTCCGCAGCTGGAACGCCTTTCGATTGCGCGCCTCACCATCAAGACCGATTCCGCGCTCGACGCACGGCGCCTTGCCGATGCCCTTCCCGATCTGCTCCGTGATCGTCTGGAGAAAGGGCCGAATGCCGCGCGCCCGGCCCGTGGCCGCCCGTCGCCCTGGTCCGAGGCTGCAGACCAGATTGCCCGTGCCATCGAGGCCCGGCTGGAGAGGCGCGATGGCTGAAAGCGCGCTTCGGCCTCACCCCCTTCCCCAGGTCCGGCCCACGCCCCCTGCGCACGCACCGGGCAGCGCCGTCTTCGCCCAGCGCAAGGCTACCATTCCTGCGCCTCGCGAGCCGCGCGTTGCCCCGCCGCGCGACAGTGGCCACGCACTCGATGCCCCCGTGCAGCGTTCACTGGAGCACAGCTTCGGGGCGGATTTCTCGGCCGTGCGCATCCACGACGATGCCCGCGCGCACGACAGCGCCCGGGCCTTGGGCGCGCGCGCCTATACCGCGGGCAACGACATCGTCTTTGGCGAAGGCGCGTACCGGCCCTCGAGCGCTAGCGGGCGGGCTCTCCTTGCGCACGAGTTGGCGCACACCCTTCAGCAGGACGGCGTGCAGATGAAAGGGCTTGGCCCGCTTCCTGCCAGCCGCGCGGGCGAACTGGAGCGCGAGGCGGACCGTGCCGCGCTCGCCGCAACATCGGGGCGACGCGTGGGCAGCCTCACCCGCGTTGCCACGCCCGCCATCTTCAAGTCCGAAGGGGCTGTCCCGGCTGCGGGCGGGGATGTGCCTGAAAGCGCTGGCCCTGCGCTCGACACGGCCGGAACACCGGTGGCCGAAGGCCCTGCCCCCTACACCGTGCTGGAGGAAAACCCGGTCGGGCCGGGCGCGACCACCATGGTCGTGCAGATGGGCACGCTCCAGATGCCCCGCGTCAAAGGCAAGGGGGCCTGGGTCGAGCAGGCCTACAAGGCCAGGGCCAGCGGCGGCGGCCTGATCTTCCGGCCCAAATTCAAGGGTGGCGGCAGCTACGGCGCGGCAAAAAGCATCGCCGCTTTCGCCGAAAAACCCGGCGAGAAGTACAAGAACGTCTGGCTCAACAACTACGGCTTCACCACGCTGCCCGAAATGGCGCGGGCCTTCCGCGAGGCGGCCACAGCCGAAAACGCGGACCCGACCGTCAAGGCCGCCTACGAGGATACCGCCGCGCGCCGCATCCTCGATGGCTACCGCACCTCGAACAACCTGCGCTCGGGCGGCTGCGACATCGACCATATCGTCGAGAAGCAGCTGGGCGGCACCAGTACGCCGGGCAACCTGCAACTCCTGGTCTCGGACAAGAACCAGGAATCGGGCCGCGAGACCTACAAGCACCTCAAGGCCGAAACCGACCGCGTGCTCTCCCCGGACCGCCTTTCGGTCATCGACTTCCAGATGCGCTTCAACGATGTCCAGCTGCAACCCGACGAGAGCGACGGGTCCTTCGTGATCGAGACGGCGCTGCGTTCGGGCAAGGTCAAGGGAGCCGAGGACGTGCAGGCCCGCGCAGGCGGCGTCGCGATCTCGCTCGAGGCGGGCGGCAACCGCGAGGTCATCCACGCCCGCGCGGGCGAGACGACCGATATCGGCACCGGCGACCGGCGCCTGATCCCGGGCATGAAGCTCAAGACCTACACCCGTCACGCGCGCAGCAACGCGCGGAGCGGCACCGATACGCTCACCGCCGAACTGGCGTCCAAGCCCGTCATCCCCGGTGCCAAGGATATCACGCTAGTGGCCACGGTCACGCAGGCGCCCCAGCAGGCGGACGGGGCAGGCGGACAAGCCGCCGAACGCCGCGCCGAGGCGGCCGAATTCCGCAAGCTTGCCCTCCACGCACCTTCGAACCGGAACCTGCCGTTCCACTACCCCTACCTCAGCCCCGGCACCCTCACCCAGCTAAGCCTCGATGACAGCGGCAACCTGTCGGGCGAAGGGGTCATCCGCCCCTCGATCCGCTTCCTTGGCGATCTCAAGGTGCGCTTTGGCCCGGACCGGCTCGACCTGGTGCAGGACCTCGATGTCGATGCGCTCAACAAGAGCGCCTACATGCGGCGCCTTTCCGGCTATTTCCGCTTCACGCGCGGCAGCCTCGCCTTCGACCTCGTCAATTTCCAGCCACGCGGCGACCTGGGTTTCAGTGTCGGCCCGGCGCGCAAGCCGGTGATCGACGGGAGCCTGACCGCCACGGTCTCGGGCGGCAACTTCATCGCGCGCGGCACGCTGACCCCGGCGCAGGACCTGCCCGGCATCACCGCCGCCGAGGGAAGCGTCACCTACCACAGCCAGGAGGGCTGGTCGGGCCTCGTGCGTGCGACAAGTTCGGCCCTGCCCCGCTCGGAAACCGACGTGCGGCTCGGCTTTAGCGAGCGCGGCGGCGTGCTCTCCCCCTTTGCCGAAGGGGCGATCACCACGCGGCTGGTGCGCGACGCCCAGCTGCGCCTCGGCGTGCGCTGGTCGGGCGGGGCCATCGCCTATTCGGGTGCGGTCACCATCCCCGATCCGATGCCGCGCGTGCGCCAGGTGCGCCTTGCGGGGCGCTACACCGGCTCGCGCCTGTTCCTGACCGGCGATGCGCAGTTCCAGTGGAAGTCGATCAGCGCGACCATGACCGTCAACTATTCCTGGCGCGAGGGCGATGAGGAGGGGCGCTTCAGTGGCCGCGCGCGCGTGGCCCTGCGTCAGGGCAAGCTCGACGGGCACGTCGACCTCAGCTTCGACGAACGCGGCCGCTACTGGGGCCAGGGGCGCGCCGCCTACCAGCTGACCGACACGATCCGCCCTGCGCTTGACGTCACGCTCGAACGCGACGGGCGGATCAAGCTGGGCGGCTCGGTCGAGCTCTCCGATATCGCCCTCTCGCGCGCCTGGCCCCGGCCGGGCGGGGGCGAGAAGGAGGTCTTCCGGTTCCGCACACCCAAGTTCAGCGCCCCCACCCCCGTGCCGAGCGTGACTGCCTACGTGCAGTTCTACGCCGGGATGGGGGTGAAGTACGGGGTCGGCCCCGTCATGCTGACCCGCGCGGGCTTTGCAGGCTCGCTCTACCCGCTTGAAGACGACATGCAGATCACCGCCGAGATCCACGGCGAGGTCCGCGCGCCTGCCTTCGGCACTGTCTACGGGCGCCTCGGCGCCACCATCGGCGCCGAAGTCCTTCTGGGCGCCGTCGGCGCAAAGGCCAGCGTGGAGCTGATACCCTCCCTCAGCGTGCGTGCCGAAGCGGTGGCGCAGGCCCGCGCGCGTTATGCTGGCGGCAAGTTCGCCTTCGACTTCAACGCCTACGCCGAGGGCGGCTTTCGCGTGGGGCTCGATGTCGACATCATCGGCACGATCACCGCCGCTTACGGGTGGAAGGAGTGGGAGTGGCGCTGGAACGTGGGCGGCTGGAACGCGCGGCTGGGCCCGGACCTTCGCATCGATTTCGGCCGCATGGGCTACGATTCCGAGCGCGGCGTCGCCTGGCCCTCGCTCTCGAATATCCGCGTTTCCCCTGACAGCTTCGATCCCAAGGCGATGATGCGCAATCTGCTCGAAAGCAGCCGGGCAAGGAAGGCATAGGACATGGCCGGATATCCCCGCTCCCCCAACGTGCTCAAGGGCGGCTTCGTGGTCATGGACGAGGCTGGCGCGAAAGTGCAGCGCGTCCACGCCTTCCAGTACAACCCGGACAGCCTTTCGCGCACGCTGGCCCCGCGGGGCGCAGGCTCCTCGCCGGGCGACAACGCGCAGGCACTGCGCCGCACCGGCCCTCCTGCCGAGACCATCGCGCTCGAGATCGAGTTCGACGCCACCGACGCGCTCGAACACCCGGACCGGCACGCGGAAGTCGTGGAGCACGGTATTGCCGCAGACCTCGCCGCGCTCGAGAGCTTTCTCACCCCGCGCGTCGAGACGATCACCGCCACGAAGGCTCTGGCCGACCAGGGGCTCATCGAGGTGCTTCCCGCACCCGGTGAACTGCTCCTCCTCGTACTGGGCCCGGCCCGCGTCCTGCCGGTGCGCATCACCGGCTTTGCCATCACCGAGGAGGCCTTCGACCGGCGCCTCAACCCGATCCGCGCCAAGGCGGCCCTCAGTTTCCAGGTCCTCACCAGCGAGGACCTGGCCATGACCAGCCGCGCCGCCGAGCTCTTCCTTGCCCACCTCAAGCGCCGCGAGAAGCTGGTGGGGGGCTTGGGCACGAGCCTCGCCGCCCTCGGACTGGAGAGCCTTGCATGACCGAATTCTCGCCACAGAGCCGCTACCACGGGCTTGCCCAGCACCTCCTTCCCGGAGCCGATGGCGAGGACGTCCCCTACCTTGCGCGCCGGATCATCCCCGCGCCCACCCGCTATGACTTCGAGAGCCGCGTGCGCAGCGATGGCACCCAGCGGATCGACCATCTTGCGGCTGAGACCATCGGCGATCCCCTGCTCTACTGGCGGATCTGCGATGCCAACGGGATCGAGCGTCCCGAAACGGCGACCCACCCCGAGGGGCGCGAGATCGGCATTCCCCTGCCCCTCACACGCACGGGAGGCGAGGGTGGCTAAGGGCGTCCAGCTCCAGATCCTGATGGGGCCTGTCGCGGTGCGCCCCGCGCCGCGCGCGGTGATGGAGGCCTTCTCCGGCGCGCAGGTCACCCATGCGAGCGGCCAGCGCTCCGGCTTTCAGATCGAGCTGACCTACTCCTCCACCTCGCCCATCGCGCGCGACCTGCTGCCCGGCGGCGCCTTCGATCCGATGATGCGCGTCATCCTCGTCGCCTCGCTCAACGGGCGCGATCATGTCCTGAGCGATGGCCCGATCAAGCGGCTCGACACGGTCGCGGGCACGCGTCCGGGCGAGAACAAGCTCACCCTCACGGGCGAGGACGTGACCGGCTACATGGACCTTGTGGAATGGACCGGCATGCCCTTTCCCGCGATGCCGCCCGTCGCGCGCGTCGCGATGATGATCGCCAAGTACGCCATGTTCGGCCTCGTCCCGGTGACGATCCCGCCCATCTTCTCCTCGATCAGGATGCCCACCGACAAGTACGCGCACCAGAAGGGCACCGACTACGCCTACATCTCCGAGCTCGCCCAGAAAGCCGGCCACGAGTTCTACGTGACGCCCGGTCCCGTGGTCGGCACCAACACCGCCTACTGGGGGCCACAGGTGCGGATCGGTGTGGCCCAGCCGGCCCTGACGCTCGACATCGACGGGGCCTCGAACCTATCCAGCATGACCTTCTCGGTCGATGGCAACGCCGCCGTCGTGCCGCTTGCCCACGCCAAGATCGCGCGCGCCTCGATCCCTGTCCCCCTGCCCAATGTCGCGCTCCTCAAACCCCCACTCGCCGCGCGCCCGATCGTGCCCACGAAGACACGCTGGCTGGAGAGCGAGCGCAACGACCAGGCCGAGATCCTCTCGCGCCTGGTGGCAGGAGCCGGGCTGGTCGATCCGGTGACAGCCAGCGGCTCGATCGAGCTTTCGCGCTACGGCCAGCCGCTGGAGGCGCGCAAGCTGGTGGGCGTGCGCGGCGCGGGCCGGGCCCACGATGGCAACTACTACTGCCGCTCGGTCACCCACCAGCTCGCGCCGGGCACATGGACGCAGGCCTTCCAGCTCGCGCGTGAAGGCATGGTCACCCAGCAGGAGAGGATAGCGGTATGAGCGAAGGCCCCAGCTATTTCGGCAAGTACCGGGCGACGGTGCTCAACAACATCGACCCGCAGAGCCAGGGGCGCATCCAGGTCCAGCTTGCGGACCGCTATGGCCTGTTCCCCTCGACCTGGGCGATGCCCGCCTTTCCCTTTGCCGGGGATGCGCAGTCCGGGATGGTGGCGCTGCCCGCGCTCGGCTCGATGGTCTGGATCGAGTTCGAGGCGGGCGATCTCGACTACCCGATCTGGACCGGGGCCTTCTATCCCGATCCGGCAGGCTTTCCCGTGCTCGCCATGGCCGGGCACACCCCTCTCACCCCCAACATCCATTTCCAGACCAGCACCGGGACCTCAGTGACCTTGTCCGACAACCCTACCCAGCAGGTCATGGTCAAGACCGCGACCGGGGCCATCATCAGCATTGGCGCGGCGGGCATGACGCTCAGCAACGGACAGGGCGCGATGATCTCGCTCACCGGCCCCTCGGTCATCATCAACAACGGCGCCCTGACGATCACCTGAGACCGCGCGCCCCTGCCCCGGCCGTAAACAGGCTGAGCGGGGGCCAACAGGAAAGCAAAGGAGAGGAGAAGCCCATGCCCGGACCGGTCCTGCACACAGGCACCAGCGCCCAGTGCCCCCATGGCGCGCCGCTCCAGATCCTGGCCGCCAGCCCGCGCGTGAGCGTGGGGGGAATGCCCGTCGCCGTGCTCTCCGATCCCGGCGTCATCGCAGGCTGCCCTTTCACCCTTCCCAACGGCACGCCCCAGCCCTGCGTCACCACCAGGTGGCTGGTTGCCGCCACCCGGGTCATGGCCAGCGGCCAGCCGGTGCTGATCAATCCGCTGACGGCGCTGTGCTTCTCCGCCACGCAGGTTCCCCAAGGGCCGCCGATCATCACCGGATCGCAAAGCCGGGTCATCGCGCAGTGACCCGCCTTGCCTTCCCCTATGGCTTCGATGCCGAAGGCCACAGCCGCACCGTCGCCTATGCCAGCGACGCGCACCTGCGCGACATGCTGGAACTTCTGATCCTGACCCGGCTCGGCGAACGGGTGATGCGCCCCGAGCTGGGCAGTCCTGTCCTGCAAATGGTCTTCGGCGCGGGTGAGGGGCCCGCCGCGCTTGCCCTGCAGGCCTCGCTCGAAGCGACCATCGCACAGGAACTGGGCCACCTGCTCAAGCTCCATGACCTCACCACGCAGTTTCTGGACGCCGAGGGCGTGCTGGAGATCGTCGTCCATTTCGCGGCGCGCGCACGGCCGCAGGTTTCGCGCCTTGTCGTGCGCACGGATCTGCCATGACGACAGATCGCATCATCTGCTGCGACCCACAGCGCCGCGCCGCGCTGCTGGCCCCCGACGCTCCCACCGATGTCAGCGGGATCGACTACGTCGAGGTTCATGCCGGCGCCACCACCGCCGATCCCACGATCCTGGAAGTCGTGCTGGTCAAACCCCTGCCGCTCCCGCTCGGGCGCATCACCCCGGACAACCTGCGCCTGACAGGCGGCGTGCGCTTTGCCCCGCCGCGTCCTGCCGTGCCCGTCGAGCACGATCCCGATACTGGCAGCGTCAGCCGCTGGCGGATCACGCTGCCCGGCAACCAGCCGACCGACTTTTCCACCTACCGGCTCGAGATCGTGGCGGGCCCGGGAAGCGCGGCCCCGCCCGCCTTCCTCGATGCGCGTCTGTCTGGTGTCGATATCGACTTCAAGCTCGACTGCCCCGCTCCTGGCGACTGCCTCCCCGCCTGCGCGGACAGCGACACACCCGCGCCCAGCACCGCGCGCTTCGATTACCGCACCCGCGACTACGAGACCTTCCGGCGCCAGATCCTCGACCGCATGGCCGAGCTAGTCCCCGGCTTCGTCGAGGACGATCCGGTCGATCTCACCACCACGCTCGTCGAAGCGCTGGCCGCCCGCGCCGACCAGCTCAGCTACCGGCTCGACTGGGTCGGGACCGAGGCGTTCCTGAGCACCGCGCGCAGCCGCGCCGCGCTTGCCCGCCACGCGCGGCTCATGGATTACACCATCGGCGAGGCCGAGAGCGCGCGCACTTTTGCGGCCTTCACCTTCACGCCCGGCGGCGCGATTGCCGAGGGACAGGAACTGCCCCCCGCGACGCCGCTCCTCCCCCGCATCCGTGAACAGGACGTCGTCCTTCCCGCAAGCAAGGCCACGCGCGTCCTCCCCAAGGCCTCCGTGGTGTTCGAAACCGCCCACCCCCTGGCCTTGTGGAGCTGGCGCAACACGATCGCCTTTCACACCTGGTCGGACGAGCAGTGCCTCCTCCCGCGCGGGGCCTGCGCGGCCACGCTCGTTGACGGCAGCGGCGCAGGCGCGGGAGGTCTTGCCCCGGGCGACTTCCTGATCCTCCTTGAGACCCGCTCCCCCACCACCGGCGCGCGCGCAGATGCCCGGCCCGAGCAGCGCCACGTGGTGCGCCTGACCCGCGTCACCCCGGTCAGCGACGTGCTGGCACCGGCCACCCGGCTGGTCACGGTGGAGTGGGACGCGGCGGATGCCCTGCCCTTCGACCTCGTCCTCCAGCGCGGGCGCGACGCCGCGTCCTCAGGTGCCCAGGACCGGATCTGCGCCGAGGTGCTGGGCAATGTTGCCTTCTGCGACCACGGCCTCTCCCTGCCGCCGGTCAGCCTCGATCTCACCCCGGCGGAAGCGGAGACAATGCGACCGGCTCTTTCCCCCCCTACGCCCCCTGCCGAGCAGCCCTGGCGCCCCACGCTCGATGCTGGCCCCATCGCGCGTATCCTCGTTCCGCCCAGAGAGCCCCGCGCTGCCGCCGCCTGGCTGGACAGAGACGCGCGCGAGGCTGTTCCCGCGCTGACGCTGGAGGATCCCTTCGCGCCCTGGCATTCGCGCACCGACCTCCTGCGCTCAGACCGCTTCGACCGCCATTTCGTTCTCGAAACCGGCCTTTCGGGGGACCTTCAGCTGCGCTTTGGCGATGGCATCAACGGCCTTGCCCCCGTTCCGGGTCACGCATTTGCGCCAAGGGCGCGCGTCGGCGGCGGTGCGCGCGGCAATATCGGACCGGACACGCTCACCCACATCGCTCTGCCCGAAGCCCTGGCGGGCATGGACATCGCGGTCACCAACCCGCTGGCGGCGACCGGCGGACGCGAACCCGAAACGCCCGGGGACATCCGCATCAACGTGCCCCGCGCCTACCGCACGCAGGAGCGCGCGGTGACAGAGGCCGACTATGCGGCTGCGGCCTGCACCCATCCCGCAGTTGCCAACGCGCGCGCGCGCGCGCGCTGGACGGGCGCCTGGCAGACCATTGCCATCACGCTCGACCTTGCCGGTGGGCGAGCGCTCGACGCAGACCTCAAGTCCGATATCGCCGCCCATCTCGAACGCCTCCGGCTGATCGGCTTCGACATCGTCCTTCGCGCCGCGCGCATGGCCCCGCTCAGGCTCGACCTTCACGTCTGCGCCGCCCCCGGCTTCGTGCGCGGCGAGGTGGCAAGGCAAGTCCGCGCCGCGCTGCGCCCCTCGGGCGTGGAGGGGCGTACGGGCTTCTTCCACCCCGACAATTTCAGCTTCGGCGAGCCGCTCTACATCTCACGCCTGATCGCCTTCCTCATGGCTCTGGAAGGCGTTGCGAGCGTGGAGGTCACCCGCCTTCACCGCACCGACCGGGCAAGCCAAGGCGAACTGGCCCAGAGCGTCCTGGTGCCCGGCGAACTGGAGATCCTGCAACTGAACGATGACCCCAGCTTCCCCGAAGAGGGACGTATAGGCATCGACATGGGAGGCGGCGATGTCTGAAAACAGGGACTGCATCTGCGCGACCTGCACCGGCGACACGACATCGGGGGAACCACCTCGCCCGGCCGTAGCCGACCCGCTCCATTTCGCCCACGGCGCCATCCGGGCGCGTCTTCTTGCCCGCATCGCATCGACCGAGCTGGCAGGTACGCGTCCGCTGGCAGGCCTCACCACGCGGGATCCCGCAGACCCCACCATCGCCCTCATCGACAGCTGGGCGGGCGCGCTTCATATCCTGGCCTGGAACACCCGCCGCCTGCATGAGGACGGCAATTTCCACCAGTCCCGCGATCCCGAAGCGATGGCCGCGCACGCCGCGATGCTGGGCTACGAGCTCCGGCCCATCCTTGCCGCGCAGACCGTCCAGACATTTACCGTCGACGAGTTCTCAGGTCTTGAAGGTCCCTTCCAGGTCCCAGCTGGCACCAGCATTGCCTCGGTCCCCGAGGGGGAGGAGGCTCCGCAGATCTTCACCACCGACGAGGCTCTCGAAGCCCGGCGCGCCTGGAACAGCATCCCGCCGGTGCGCCACCCGCAACCTCCCCGCTTTGACCTCTCCAGCCGCGAGGCACTCGTCGAAGGCAATGCTACGGGCGTGCAGGTGGGCGACAGCGTTCTGCTCGCCGACGGTGGCGGAAGCCGGAGCAGCGTCCTCCTCGCCCGCGTCACACAGATCGAGCCGGCCGCAGGCGGCGAGGCGCCTTCCCTGCGCACGCGCCTTGCCCTCACTCCGCCACGCCGCCTCCATTCAGTGCCCCCCGCAGCCAGACCCGGCGAAGCCCAGATCATCGTTCTGGGCCGCCGCGCGGGTATCTTCGGAGCCGCCGCGCCGGACTATGCCCTCCTCCACCCGCAGGACGAACCGACGATGAAGGCCCTGCGCATGGAGCTGAAGGATGCGCCGTCAGGCGACAGGATACCCCGCACCCTTACCGCATCGGCCCGGCAGGAGTGGCCGAACTTCGTCATCGCCGCTCCGCCCGAGCGCGACCCGGAGGCCGGGCGCCTCGATCTCGACGCCGCCTATCCCGAGGCCCTGCCCGGGCGCGTCGTGCTGTTCGATGCGGGGAGCACCCGCGCAGGCGACAGCCGAAAAGGCACCGCCCCCCAGATACAGCTTGGCGCGATCACGGCCAGCGAGGAACTTGCCCGCAGCGACTACGCACTCGCGCAAAGGGTCACGCGCGTCACCGTAGGCGGGCTCGACCTTTCGGGCGTCCTGCCCGGCGGTGCCAGCCTCAACGGCCGGGTTCGCGAAAGCAGCGTACGGATCGAAACGCAAAGGCTCCCACTTGTCGTCCCCTGGCGCGAGGAGCCGCTTCCCCGCCCCGGTGAGGATGACCGTCTGCTCCTTCAGGGCGAGCATCCGCTGCCACCCGGCCGCCTGGTGATCGTTACCGGAGACGATACCCAGACAGGAGAATCCCACGCACAGGTGGCCCGCGTGAAGTCCGCCGAGATCATCGCGCCGGGACAGACGCGCGTCATCTTCGAGGCTCCGCTTGGCGGACGTGTCCAGGCCTCCAGCCTTGGCCTCCATGCCAATTGCGTCACCGCCTCCAACGCCCAGCTTGCCGCAGGCGGGCAGTGGGAGGTTCTGGGCTCGGGCGTGCGCGGGATCGCCCGGCCCGCCTTCCCCCTGGCCCAAGCCCCGCTCGCCTACCTCTCCGCTGCCAACGCGCGCGGCTATGCCCCTGCCATCGAGGTGCGCGTCGACGGGCGGCGCTACACCTGGACCGAAAGCCTCTACGAAGTCGATCCCGCCGAGACGGTCTACACCCTCGAGGCTCTCCCCGGCGGCGGAACGCAGGTGCGCTTCGCCGGGCCCCTGCCAAGCGGGCTCAACAATGTCCTCGCCTTCTACCGCCATGGAGGCGGCGCACGTGGCAACCTCGCCGCAGGCCGGATCACCACGATCCTCTCCCCCGTGGTCGGCATCGCGGCCAGTTCCAACCCGGTGCCCGCCGAGGGGGGCATGGACGCGGAGACCCTCGAGGATATCCGCCGCGCCGCGCCGCGCAGCACCGCCGCGCTCGGCCGGGTGGTCTCGCGCCACGATTACGAGGCCTTCGCAAGGGGCTTTCGCGGCGTCGGCAAGGCGCTCGCCACTCAGCTTTCCGATGGGATCACCCCCTTTATCTGGCTGACGCTGGCGACAACCGAGATGCAGCCCCCCACCCCGGGCGGGGACCTGGAAACCGACCTCGCCCGGGCGCTTGCCGAAGCCGCCCCCCCCGGTCAGATGCTGCGGATCGCAGGCTTTGCGCCTGAGCCCGTCACGCTTGTCGCGGCCTTGCGGATCGACACCCGGACCTGGCGGCGCAGCGATATCGAACAGGCCCTGCGCGCGCATCTCGCCAACCGGTTTGGCCCTGCCGCGATGGACTTCGGCCAGCCCCTGCGCGCGAGCGCGATCCTCGCGGCGATTCACGAGGTGACCGGCATCACAGCGGCCCGCATCGAGACGCTCGACAGCCCGTCGGCCGTCCCCGGCCTTGCCGACATCCCCGCACGCCTGCCGCACCGCGACCCGGCACACGGCGAGGTCGTTACGGCCAGCCTGCTCTTCCTCACCCCCGAAACGATCCGCTTCATGGAGATGGCGTCATGACCCCCCGCCCCAGCGCCAGCGCCATCGACGCCGCCCTGCAGGACCTCTTCGGCCTGCTGCCTGCCCATCTGCGCAGCACCGATGCCGCCAGCGGGCGGGCGCTGGAGGCGCTGTTCCAGATCCTGGCCGAAGGCGATATCGAGATCGATGCGGCGATCACCGCGCTGTTCGACAACCAGTTCATCGAGACCGCCGATCCCGGGACCCTGGGCCACTTCGCCGCGCTCACCGACACGCCGCGTCTGACGCCGCTGCCCGACAGGAGCGGGCTGTCCGAACGGGCCTTCATTGCCAACGCGGTGCGCACCAACCGCGGCAAGGGCACGGCGCGCACGCTGGAGCAGCTTGCCGCCGATGTCACCGGGTTCGGAGCGGTCGCCGTCGAATACTTCCAGCGCCTCGCCAAGCTGCAGCACGCGCTCGACTTCGACCTGCCGCGTCCCGGCACCGCGCGACTGACGTCCGGCGAGACGGCCGCGCGGGTCGGACGCGCCTTCGACCCCCTCCCCCGCATGAGCGAGGTGCGCGCGATCGACACCGCTGCGGGCCGCTGGAGCCTGGGCAACGTGGGCGTCCACGTCGTGCGCTTCGCCACGGCGACCTGGCCCGCACCTACCGGAACCCAG
Source organism: Novosphingobium mangrovi (assembly GCF_022818885.1). Taxonomy (NCBI): domain Bacteria; kingdom Pseudomonadati; phylum Pseudomonadota; class Alphaproteobacteria; order Sphingomonadales; family Sphingomonadaceae; genus Novosphingobium; species Novosphingobium mangrovi. The sequence continues at coordinate 70,997 of NZ_JALHAT010000008.1, forward strand.
ATCGCGCCCGAACGCCTGGCCGCCGTGCCCGAGGCTGGTGTCTGGGCTCCGGGCGGAACCGCGCAGGCCGGCTACTTCCAGCTCGCCGCACAGAGCGAGGAGCGGCTGTGCCTGTTCAACCCGGACCGGCGCGACATGGGCCGTTTCGCGCGTCCGGACATGACCGACCTGCCCGACCGACTGCGCCGCCTTCCCCTGCACCTCGAAACCGAAGCACGGCGCCACGCCGCCCTCGAAGGTCGACCTTTCACCCCAGCCGAAGAACCCTGGTTCGGCAGCGACGGCGATCCCTTCACGATCTACCTGCGCCGCGAGGGCGAAACCCATTTCACCCCCGTCCCGCCGCCCGAAATCCGGATTGCCAACCTGGAAGCCGCGCCATCCCCGGCCGGGTATCGCCCCCCATCCACGCGCCCCCACAGTTGGTTCACTCCCGGCGATCCCGCGCCGCTGCCCCACAGCGCGGACCACGCCATCGCCTGCGCCTTCGATCCCGTAACCGGCCGCCTCATCGTCGCCGAGCCCGAGCCAGGCCAGAGCGAGGTCGCCGAAGTGCGCATTGCCCACAGCACCGCTCGCGGCGCGCTTGCCTGGGGCGGGCCGTACGAGCGCGGGGCTGCCGACGTCCCCTTCGAACTGGTCGATACCACGAACGAGACACACTTCATCCGCATCGTCGATGCGCTCGCCGTGCCTGCGGGTCCGCCCGCGGCACCGCGCCGCAGCGTACCCACGCTGGAACAGGCGCTCGCCGAATGGGCCGCCCACGGCGCGGGCCACACCGGCTGGATCATCCTCACCCGCTGCGACCGGGAACGGCCAAGCGGCGGCGCGAGCGGCTTCGAGATCGCGCTCCATCCCGAATGCACGCTCAACATCGTCGCGGCCCAATGGCGCGAGCACGTCGAGGTGCCGGGAGGGCCACCCTTCGACCCGGCCCGCGCCGGCTTCCTACTGCGCCGCGAACGCAGCGCGATCCTGGAGGCCCCCGTCGTCGTGTCCGCCGCCTCCGCGCCGCAAGATGAGGGGCGCGCCGGAAGCTGCCTGTTCGACGGGCTGGAGCTGACCGGCGGCCTCGCCCTGCGCAAGGATGCCCTCACCCGTCTCGAACTTCGCCACTGCACCGTGCGTAATCCAGGCAGCGCCGCCATCAGCACCAGCGCCCCGCTTGTCGGCACACAGATCGCCATCACCCATTCACGCCTCGGCCCCTGCCGCCTCGATTTCGGGAGCCAGAGCGCGCAGGGCCAACTTGCCCTTGCGGACAGCCTGCTCTTTGCCGACGGGGCCTCCGGGCCGGTCCTTGCCGCGCGCAGCTGCGCCGTCGAGATGCACGGCGTCACCGTTCTGGGCGAGGCGCATGTGCGCAGCCTTGAGGCCACCAACGCGCTTTTCACACAGCCCGTTCACTGCACGCGCCGCCAAGCCGGGTGCCTGCGCTACAGCCACGTCCCGCCAGGCTCCACGACACCGCGACGGTTCCGCTGCCAGCCCGATCTCGCGCTCGCCCGGCGCGCGGAGGCGAAGGGCGCTCCTCTCACCGCAACCGAACGCGACGCCGAAATCCTGGGCGCCCGCCCCTTGTTCCTCGATACCGAAGCCGACGCCCCGGGCCTCGCCATGCTCCATGCCCTGTGCCCGGACGCAGTGGCGCTGGGCGGCGAAGGCGAGGCCGAGATGGGCGCCTTTTCCCGCACCGCATCGCGCCTACGGCTGCGCAACATGGCCGCGCTCTTCGATCGCTCCGTGCCCTTTGCCACCCGCGCCGCCCTTCTCGACGACACCCAGTCCCGCCTCTCAGCCGAACAAGGACACAGGCCATGACCCAGCGCAGCGACAGCACGCGCACCACCATCCCCACCGGCGAGGCCCGCCCCTTGCGCGACGTGCGCCTCAACCAGGGGCAGGTGCTGCTCGACACCGACCTCAACGAGCAGGGCCGGTTGCTGCTGGAGCGGATCGAGACCGAAACCCAGGGCACCCTGGGCGCTCCGGGACGTTTGGTGATCGCACAAGGAAGCTCGGCCTTTGCGCTCCTGGCCGGTGGTTCTGCCACGTCCCTTGCGGACATCACCATCGGGGCAGGCCACGGCTGGCTCGACGGCTGGCAGCTCGACAATCCGCAAAAGGTCACTCTCGCCAGCCAACCGCACCCCGTGGAGGAAGCCGATGTCGGCAATGGCGGCGCGCTCGCGATCAAGGCTCTGATACGCTACGTCGATCCGGTCGAGGAGCCTGCACTGGCTGATACCGCGCTCGGCAATGCGCAGGCTTCGGGGCGCACCCTTGTCGACTGGCAGGTCTTCCCCCTCCCGCTTGACGAGGACGGTGCGGCAAGCTGCACGGCGGCCGGAGAAAGTCCGGCATGGCAGGCGATCACCGCCCCCTCGAACGGGACACTGGCCTTCCGGGTCGAGGCGAGCCCGGCCAGTCTCGATCCCTGCTCGCTGACGCCCGAGGGCGGATACGCGCGGTTGAAGAACCTGCTCTACCGCATCGAGGTCCACGCAGGGGAAGCCGATGCCACCGTGCCGGATGTCGATGGCCCGCGTTTCGGCCTTGAGGGCCTTCGCATCACCTTCTCCCGGCGCAACGCGAGCCTCATGGCCCGTGTCACCAAGATTTCGGGAACCGAGATCACGGTCAGCCCCGCCGCGCGCGATCCACGCACCTGGTTTGCACCGGGCCAGTACGCCGAGATTGTCTCGCGCCACGACGATCTCGGCACCCGCACCGCGAGCGCCGACCAGCGCCTCTTCCGTGTAGCTTCCACCAGCGACACCCGCGTGATCCTGGAAGCCAGCCCCGCGCAGCTCGCCGACACAGGCATCACCGGGGATGGCGACTGGTACTTGCGGCTATGGGACGCCTTCCCCGACGGTTCGGGCACCCAGACCCTCGCGCTTGATGCAAGCGGCCTCTCGCAGGTGATCGATCTGGGCGATGGACTGGCCGTGCAACTGGGCGGCGGCAGCGCAGCACGGCTACGGCGCGGAGACTTCTGGACCTGTGCGGCCCGCGCCGACGGGACGATCGAATGGCCCACGTCCTCCGGCCAGTTCGAAAGGGTCACGCCGCAGGGCCCGGAAACCCGCTACGCGCTTCTGGGCACCTACGCCCTTGCCGATAGCGCGCTCGTCCTCGACGATTGCCGCGCGCCCTTCGCGCCGCTGACCGAACAGATCCAGGTGCTCGCGCTGGGCGGCGACGGGCAGTCTGTGCGCGCCGATACGCACACCAACGCCTTGGTTGCCCTGCCCTCGGACCTGCGTGTCGGCGTCGTGCGGGGCAGCACCCCGCTCGCCGGGCAGACCATTCGCTATCGCGTGATTGCAGGCGGCGGCGAACTGGGCGCGGGCAGCCAGACCCTCGACGTGCTGACCGACGCCGAAGGCGTAGCGCGCGCCGCCTGGTCCCTTGGTCCCGACGCACCGGCGCAAGAGGTCGAAGCGGTGCGCATCGATGCACAGGGCAATGCCACACATGCTCCGATCCGCTTCACCGGCTTTCTCGCCCGTGCAGACGAAACCGCCTTCGATCCCGCCAACACGCCTTCGCTTGCCGGGGCCTTCGACGTCCAGCGGGCCATCGAACGGCTCGCAGGCCAGGGGCAGATCGGCTGTAGCACCTACGTGATCCAGGAAGGCAGTGACTGGGTCGCCGTGCTCGAGGCGATCAAGGAGGGGGAAGATGCCAGCATCTGCTTCCAGCGCGGCACCTTCGCGGCAACAAAGCCGGTGCGCCTTGCCGGCAAGGGGCACCTCACGCTCCATGGCGCGGGTCCGGGCACCCTGATCCGTGTCGAGGGCAGCGAAACCGCTCTCGAATTCGTCGACTGCGCCTCGGTCGAGCTGTCGGCCCTGCACGTCTCCGCGCCCAGTCCTGGCGACAGGATTGCGCAGGCCAAACACCGTGGCGGGGCGCTCACCCTGACCGGATGCCGCGACGTGAAGGTCACCGACGCCGTGCTCACCTGCGGCGCGAGCAGCTCGCCCCAGCGCTGTGGCCTGCGCATTGCGGGCCAGCCCTTGCGCGATTTCTCTGCCCGGATCAGCGGATGCACCTTCCGCACCGGCTACATGCAGGACGCGCTCCTTGTGAGCGATTGCGAACGCGTAACCATCCAGGACAACACCTTCGAGACGCTGGACCGGCCTCAGCGCTTCGACTTCGCGCACCTTTCAAGAGACCCGCGCTGGAGCGCCATCGCCGCGCGCAGCCTTATCCGTGCGCTGGAGGAATCGATGCCCCAGGCCTCCGGGAACGGCCCTGTGGTGAAAGGCCAGCGCTACACCGTGCGTCTCACCAGCACGGTCCCCCAGGCCGAATGGGACGCTCTGGTCGAAGCCGATCCCCCCAACGCGCGTGACGAACGCACAGAAACGGCCTTTGCCGGCTATGTCGAACGCCTGCTCGGCAAGGCCCTTGCGCAGCCCGCGTTGCTGCCCAGTTTCGAGGGCAACCTGCGCACGCTCACCGCCTCGCTGGGACCACGCAGCGCCCCGCAACTGGACGAGACGATCCGCCGCAACATGCTGGCAAGCGCGATTGCCGTGGCCCGCCCGCTCGCCCCCCCTCAGGTGCCGGGCCTGCACGCCGTCTGGCTGAGCGCCAACGGCCAGTACGTCCGCTTCGAATCGCCGCTTGCGCCAAGCGATTGGCAACTCGCCCTGAAAGCCAGCGGCGAGAGCAGCGCGATCAAGGACCATGCGAGCTTTCGCAAGGTCCTCCACCGCATTGCCCGGAGGCTCATCGCCGATGCCGCCTTTGCCGAGCGGATCGCCTCGCTACGACCCTGGCGCGCGGCCTACGCCGCCGCCCTCCCCTCGGTTGCGAACCAGGCGATTGCCTGCGTCGGACGGGCTCTGGGCAAGGTGTCGATCGCAAACAATTCCATCGCCGACTTCCAGACCGGCATCCGGGTGGCGACGAGCCACGGCACCTGGACTCGGCTCTACCGCCGCGGCGGCCGCCACGCCCGCCTGGCAGCCCGGATGGTCGATGTCGTCGGCAACGAGCTGCGTCTGCGCCCGCCCGGCCCGAAAACCGAGCTCCTGTTCGGCATGTTCTTCGGCAATGCCGACGCCCTGCGCATCCACCGCAACGACGTGCACTACGCCGACGACCGGATCGAGGAGGGCAAGGACAACGTGCTCGACTACAAGGAGGGCATTCGCCTGTTCGGCCATTTCGGACGCATGGTGAACGTGAAGGACAACCATGTCACCATCGCCCCGCGCGCGATCCGGATGACCTGGGACACGACACAAGGCGTTCCCAAGACCCATTGGCCTTACAACTGGGTCTTCGCCGACAACATGGGCAGCGTCCTCGACGACCACCCCTGCGTCTACCTGGAAGTCCCCGAGCTGCGCCACGTCGAACTGCGCAACAACCTGTACCCGAACAACCAGTCGTGACTCTGGGAAGCCGAGCAGAGAGGGCATGGGAGAGACGCTGAAGCTGGAAACGAAAAAGGCCCGGAGCAATCCGGGCCTTTTTCGGTTTGGCTTCACCTCCGAAAAGGTGAATGGTGCCCAGAAGAGGACTCGAACCTCCACGCCGTTGCCAGCGCCGCCACCTGAAGACGGTGCGTCTACCAATTCCGCCATCTGGGCACGGAGGCGAGGGGACCAAGTTGTCGTCCTCGCCGGGTAGGAGGGCGCCTCTAAGGGGCGGTGCGATTCGTGTCAACAGGGGTTTGAAAGGAAAATGCATTTTTTGTATCCTCCCGCTTCAAACCCGCCGGATTTGTGCGGCTTTGCAGGACCTTTGCCTGGTGCACTTTCCTGCAAGCCGCGGAAACAACTGGCCGGTTGCCGAGTTCCCGTGCTTGTGGCAGGGGCTTTGGCGATGTGCTGCAAAGCGGGACTCGTCGCTCCGCCCGGCACCAAGGCCTTGAGGATAGAACGCAGATGAGCATGAGCCCCACCGATACGCTTTACGGCAAGATCGTCACCATCCTTGGCGGCAGCGGCTTTGTCGGCAAGCATCTCGCGCAGGAACTGCTGGAGCGCGGCGCACGCGTGCGCATCGCCAGCCGCCACCCTGAAAAGGCTTTCTCGATCAAGGCGCTGGGTGATCTGGGCACGGTCCAGTTCGCGCGCTGCGACGTCACCAAGCCCGACTCGCTTGCCGCCGTCCTCACCGGCTCGGATGCCGTGGTGAACCTGGTCGGCGCCTTCAAGGGCAAGCTCGACGACATTCAGGGCGAAGGCGTGGGCGCCATTGCAGCCGCGGCGAAGGCCAGCGGCGCAGCCTCGTTCGTCCACGTCTCGGCGATTGGCGCCGATGCGGGCTCGGACGTCGCCTATGCGCGCACCAAGGCCGAAGGCGAAGCCGCGGCCCTCGCCGCCTTCCCCGAGGCCACCATCGTGCGCCCGGCGGTGATCTTCGCCCCCGACGACCAGTTCGTGATGATGTTCGGCCGCATGATGAGCACGCTGCCGGTGCTGCCGATCTTCGCCCCCGAAGCCAAGCTGCAGCCGGTCTTCGTCGACGACGTCGCGGCGGCCATTGCCAACGCGGCCGGCGACCCGTTCGCGTTTGGCGGCAAGACCTTCGAGCTGGCAGGCCCCGAAGTCGTCACCATGCGCGGCCTCAACGCCCGCATCGCTCGCGCCGAGAACCGCGAGCCCGGCTTCATCGAGCTTTCGGATGGCCTGGGCGGCCTCATCGCGGCGCTGCCCTTCACCCCGATCAGCACCGACCAGTACAAGCTGCTCAAGGCAGGCAGCGTGGCCAGCGGCGCCGCTCTGGGTCTTGAGGACCTGGGCGTCGCGCCCCGCCCGATGGGCCTCTTCCTCGAGCGCTGGATGACCCAGTTCCGCAAGCACGGCCGCTTCGGCGCCAAGCACCCCAGCGCGGCCTGATTAGCCTGATTTAAGAAGGATAGTTCCGAGGGCCATCGCCCTCGGGCTCCCCAAAACGGGCGACCTCACCTTTCTCAGCCATGGTGGCGCGTGGAAGGTGAGGTCGCCCGTTTTGGGGTCAAGGGGCAATGGCCTCTTGGTAAATTACTCTCTACTGCCGCCTTCATTCCGAACGCGCGCCACCTCTCAGATGTCGACTTCGCCATAGTGGCTGGGCGGCTGGATCACTTCCATGCGCTCGCTCAGCAGGGGCCGGAAACTGGGACGCGACTTCATCACGAGATACCAGCCGCGCGCCTGCTCGTGGCTCGACCAGTCAAGGCCGCCCAGGTAATCGGCGACCGAGATCTGCGCGGCCGCGGCAAGATCGGCCAGCGTCATCGTCGAGCCCGCCAGCCACGGGCGGTTGTCGATCAGGTAATCGATGTAGTCGAGATAGTCGTGCGCCAGGCGCATGGCATCGCGCAGAAGGCGCGCATCGGGCGACTGGCGCAGGACAAGACGCTTCTTCATCTTCTCGTGCAGCAGCGGCGCTGTCACATCGAGGAAGAAGTTTTCATCGAACATCGCGATCAGGCGGCGGATCTCGGCGCGCTGCTGGCTGGTGCCGCTGATAAGTGCGCCGCGCTCCACCGTCTCCTCGAAGTATTCACAGATCGCACGGCTGTCGGCGAGGACGATGTTCTTGGCCGTCTCGTGCACCACCGGCGTGCGCCCGGCCGGGTTCATCTGGAACAGGCGATCCTCGCCCTCCCAGGGGCGCGTGGTCTGAAGTTCGTAGGCGATGCCCTTCTCGGCCATGAGCAGGCGAACCTTGCGGCTGAAGGGGCAGAGGGGAAACTGGAAGATGTGCCACATGATGGTGCAATCCTTGCCCGTCGCGCCCCAAGGCGTCCAGCCGGAAGGGGACGCGGCGCGCCGGGAATGGAGTGGATAACTCAGGCCGCGCGCGAAAGAAGGAAGATTGCGTGCTCGGCCAGGAAGTTGGCCGCGGCCGTGCGGCAGGAGGTATCGCCCGAGAGGAACCAGTTGCCCTCGATGGTGATGCCCCTGTCCTTCAGCAACCTGCGGAAATCCTGGATGGTGACGTGGTGGATGTTGGGCGTCTGGTACCACACGACCGGCAGCATGCGGGTAATCGGCATGCGTCCACGCAGCAGAAGGGAGAGGCGTACGCGCCAGAAGGCGAAATTGGGAAAGCTGACGAAGGCCTTTTCGCCGATGCGCAGCAGTTCGTCGAGCACGAGGTCGGGGCGCATGGTCGTCTGCAGGGTCTGCGAGAGGATCGCATAGTCGACCGACTTGTCGGGATAGAACACGGTGTCCCGGTCGGCATCGCCCTGGATCACCGAGAGGCCCCGCGCGACGCAGGCACCCACGTTGGCGGGCACGAGTTCCATGCCGCGCGTATCGCAGTGCTTTTCATCGCGCAGCGCGGCCAGCAGCGTGCCGTCCCCGCAGCCCACGTCGAGCACGCTCGATCCGGCCGCGACGTTTTCGGCAATGACGGCAAGGTCGGGGCGAAGCGCGGTCATGGCGTATCTTCCAGCATCTGCTTCAGGGTGGGAGAGAGCCGCTCCATCAGGCGATCGGGGCGGCTCGGCGCGGCGAAGCCCAGCGGAGCGTAAACCTCGTGCGCGTCCCAGGTGGCGAGCGCGAAGCGGCGCACCTCGGCGTAGTCGGGATGGTCGAGAAACCAGCGCACGAGTGTACGGCCAAGACCCTGCCCGCGTGTATCCTCGTCCACCCAAACATCGGCCAGCCAGGCAAAGCTGGCGCGGTCGCTGATTGCGCGGGCAAAGCCGACCTGCTGCCCGTTCTCGGTGTCATAGGCGCCAAGGCAATGCGATCCGGCGATCTGGCGCTCGACCTTTTCCCGCGCGATGCCCGGCGTCCAATAGCTGGAGGCCAGCCAGCCGTGGATGCGCGCCACGTCGAGGCGCGATGGGTCATCGCTAAGGTCAATCATCCCAGGAACCCGGCCACCACGCGGTCCAGAGCGGGAACGTCGAGCAGGAAGGAATCGTGCCCGTAGGGGGCTGAGAGTTCGACGAAGCTGACAGGCTTTCCGGCCGCGTTGAGAGCCTGCACCACGGTGCGCGAGGCGGACGTGGGATAGAGCCAGTCGGTATCGAAGCTGACGAGGCAGAAGCGCGCCTTGGAACGCCGGAACGCGTTGGCAAGACGCCCGCCATGCTCCTCGGCGAGATCGAAGTAATCCATTGCGCGGGTGATGTAGAGGTACGAATTCGCATCGAAGCGGTTGGAGAACGAGATCCCCTGGTAGCGCAGGTACGATTCGATCTGGAAATCGGCATCGAAGCCGAAGGTCTTTTCCGAGCGATCCTGGAGGCGGCGGCCGAACTTCTTGGTCAGCCCTTCCTCGGACAGATAGGTGATGTGTGCGGCCATGCGGGCGACGGCAAGGCCCTTCTCCGGGCTATCCTCGAACCCGTAGTAGTCGCCCTCGCGCCAGGAATTGTCGGCCATGATGGCCTGTCGGCCCAGCTCGTGGAAGCCGATATTCTGGGCCGAGTGGCGCGCGGTCGAGGCGAGGACGAGGACCGCGCGGGCGCGCTCGGGGAAGTTGGCGGCGAGCGAGAGCGTCTGCATGCCCCCCATCGAGCCTCCGACCACCGCGTGAAGTGTGTCGATCCCGAGCGAATCGAGCAGCGCCACGTGGCCGCGCACCATGTCGCGGATGGTAATGACCGGAAAGCGCATGGCCCAAGGCTCGCCATCAGGGGCCAGGCTGGCCGGCCCGGTCGAGCCCATGCACGAGCCGATCACGTTGGCGCAGATGATGAAATAGCGGTCGGTATCGATGGGCTTGCCTGGGCCCACCATACGCACCCACCAGCCCGGCTTGCCGGTCAGGGGATGGTCCGAGACAACGTGGTGATCGCCCGTCAGCGCGTGGCAGATCAGGATCGCGTTGTCCTTGGCCGCGTTGAGGCGGCCGTGAGTCTCATAGGCGATTTCCACGCCGGGCAGCGTCTGGCCGCTGTCGAGCGTGAGTGGCTCATCGAGTGTGAGCACCTGGGTGGGATCAATGGTGTGTGCTGTAGCCATGGAAACTTTGTTTGACAGGGCTACAGCTTCCCGGATTAGACACCCGCTGTCAAACTCTGCGTGCCGCACCTGCGAAGCCCCTGCAGGAAGCTGATTTCATGCGGAAAAATGCGAACATTTGACCCGAAACAGGGTTCGGGCTGCGAATAGAGTTGAAACTTCTCTCATCTTTCTCGCACCTGCACCGCGCACAGCGCAGGGCTTGTCGAAATGACAGGTGCAATCGCGCCATGGCTGGGGTAAAGGCGCGCGCACTATGAGCGAAACCACGACGTCCAAGCCCGCCCCTGCCCCCAAGCCGTGGATCAAGGCGATCCATGCCTATGTCCCGGGCAAGTCGGCCGGAGCCGATGGCAAGCCGCTGATCAAGCTCTCAGCCAACGAGAACCCGCTGGGCACGAGCGAGGCCGCCCTCGCCGCCCGCCAGGAGACGGTACCGCCCTCGCTCTATCCCGATCCCGACAGCCGCGCGCTGCGCGAGGCGATTGCCGCGCGCCATGGCCTTGAAGCTGCGCGCGTGGTCATGGGCACCGGCTCGGACGAGATCCTGAATCTTGCCGCGCAAGGCTATGCCGGGCCGGGCGATGAGGTCATCTACGTGCGCTATGGCTTTGCGGTCTACGACATCGCGGCACGGCGCTGCGGCGCGGTGCCCGTTGTCGCGCCCGATGCGGACTACGGCACCGACGTCGATGCGCTGCTTGGCCGGGTTACCGAGAAGACCCGCGTGGTGTTCCTCGCCAACCCGAACAACCCGACCGGCTCGTACCTGCCCAAGGGCGAGATCGCGCGCCTGCACGCTGCACTTCCCTCCGACGTGCTGCTGGTGATCGACCAGGCCTATGGCGAATACGTCCCCGCCGAGGACGAGGACGGCGCCTTTGCGCTTGCCGCCACGCACGAGAACGTCCTTGTCACGCGCACCTTCTCCAAGATCTTCGGCCTTGCCGGCGAGCGCGTGGGCTGGGGCACCGGGGCGCCGGCGATCATCGATACGCTCAACCGCATCCGCGGCCCCTTCAACGTCTCGGTCACCGCGCAGGCGAGCGCGCTGGCCGCGCTCGGCGACACCGCGTTCATCGAGCGCAGCTTCACGCACAACCTGGAGGAACGCGCGCGCTTCGTGGGCAAGCTGGAGGCTCTGGGCAATCACGGCCTGCGCCCGCTGCCGAGCCAGGCCAACTTCGTCCTCGTCCTGTTCGAGGGCTCGCTCAGCGCCGAGGCCGCCTACAACGGCCTTGCCGAGCGCGGCTACATCGTGCGCTGGCTGCCGGGACAGGGCCTGCCCCAGGCGCTGCGCTTCACCATCGGCAAGCGCGTGGACATGGACGCCATGGCCGACGCACTGGCCGAAATGGCGGAGGCCGCCGGATGACCTTTTCGCAGATCGCCATCATCGGGCTTGGCCTCCAGGGCGGCTCGATCGGCCTTGCCATCCAGGAATACCTGCCCGAAGCGCGCGTCACCGGCTACGACCTCGATCCCGCCACGCGCGCCCGCGCGGCCGAGCGCAGCTTGTGCCACACCGTATGCGCCACGGCCGAGGAAGCGGTGGCCGAGGCCGAACTCGTCATCTTCTGCGTGCCGCCGGGCGCAATCGGCAAGGCCGCGCGGCCCTTGCGCGAGGCGATCCCGCCCGAATGCCTCGTCAGCGACGTGGGTTCGTCCAAGAAGCGTATCGCCGCGGACCTGGCGCAGGCTCTGCCCGATCACATCGTGATCCCCGCGCACCCCGTTGCGGGCACCGAGAATTCCGGCCCCGACGCCGGTTTCGCCTCGCTGTTCCAGGGTCGCTGGTGCATCGTCACCCCACCCGAACACACCGATCTCCTCAAGCTCACCACGCTGGTGGAGTTCTGGGAGACGCTGGGCGCCAACGTGGAACTGATGTCGCCCGAGCACCACGATCTCGTGCTTGCCGTCACCAGCCACCTGCCCCACCTCATCGCCTATACCATCGTGGGCACCGCCTCGGACCTGGAGGACGTGACGCAGAGCGAGGTCATCAAGTACTCGGCGGGCGGCTTCCGCGACTTCACGCGTATCGCCGCCTCGGACCCGACGATGTGGCGCGACGTCTTCCTGTCCAACAAGGAAGCGGTGCTGACCATGCTCCAGCGCTTCACCGAGGACCTGACCGCGCTCCAGCGCGCAATCCGGGTGGGCGACGGCGAGGCCCTGTTCGACCAGTTCACCCGCACCCGCGCCATCCGCCGCTCGATCATCGAGGAAGGCCAGGACGATTCGCGCCCCGACTTCGGACGCAGCGACCACGTGAAGAAGACAAAGAAAAGCTGACCGGCCGCGGAGCCATCGCGCCCCTCGCGCATTGAGCGGTGAGAGATCCGCTGCGGCGCGAGGGGCCCCATGGCAATTGCGATCGAGACCGAGCTTCACTACGCGCTGTCCGGCACGGCCGACATCCTCCTCCAGATCGAGGCGGCGATGATCCCCGAGCAGCTGGTGCGCGCGCCGTATATCGAGCTTCCTCCCAGCGACCATTTCGCCCGCGTGCCGGGCCAGGCCAGCATTGGCGAGCGGATCTGGCTACGCACCGACCAACCGCTCCACGTGCGCTACACCGCCGAGGTCGAGGTCCACCGCCTCGTCACCGAGATCGAGCCCCTGCCCGCAACGCCGCCGCATATGCTTCCCGGTGAGACGGTCGACTACCTCATGGCCTCGCGCTTCTGCCCAGCCGACACCTTTCAGGATTTCGTCGAGGAGACCTTTCCGGGCACGCAGGGCGGCGCGCGCGTCGCCGCCATTCGCGACTGGATCGCCGCGACGCTGTCCTACGAACCGGGCGCGAGCGATGCGCAGACCACGGCTGCCGACACATTCCACGCCGGCAAGGGCGTGTGCCGCGACTATGCGCACCTCATGATCGCGCTCACCCGGGCGAGCGCCATCCCTGCGCGCTTTGCCAGCGTCTACGGGCCCGACGTCGATCCGCCCGATTTCCACGCGGTCGCCGAAGTCTTCCTCAACGGGTGCTGGCACCTGGTCGATAGCACGGGAATGGCCAGAGCCAGCGAAATGGCCAAGATCGGCATCGGGCGGGATGCCGCCGACGCCTCGTTCCTCACCAGTTACGGCCAGCTCGAGCTTGTCCGCCAGAGCGTGGCCGTACGCCGCATCACAGACGCGGGAGCGTAACCCCGCGCTGGCCCATGTACTTGCCCGCACGGTCCGCGTAGCTCGTCTCGCACGGCTCGTTGCCCTTGAGGAACAGGAACTGGCACGCGCCTTCGTTGGCATAGATGCGCGCTGGCAGCGGCGTCGTGTTCGAGAATTCGAGCGTGACGTGGCCTTCCCAGCCCGGTTCCAGCGGAGTGACGTTCACGATGATCCCGCAGCGCGCATAGGTGCTCTTGCCAAGGCAGATGACCAGCACGTCCTTGGGCACGCGGAAATACTCGACCGTACGCGCCAGCGCAAAGGAGTTGGGCGGGATCACGCAGACGTCGGTCTCGCGGTCGACGAAGGAGTTGCTGGCAAAATCCTTGGGGTCGACGATCGCGGAATCGACGTTGGTGAAGATCTTGAACTCGGGCGCCACGCGCGCGTCGTAGCCGTAGGACGAAAGCCCGTAGGAGATGCAGCCATCGCGGCGCTGGGCCTCCACGAACGGCTCGATCATGCCGTTTTCGCGGGCCTGCTGCCGAATCCACTTGTCGCTCAGAATTGCCATGCGCGCGTGCATGCCCAAGGCCGCGGCAAGGAGCAAGCAGAACTGGTCCATGGCACCCCATCCACAGCCGATTTGTCCTTTGGGCCACCATGTATTGCCATCCTCCCCCGCCTCGCCCATGCCGGAGGGGATCGGGGCCATCATCGTGTAGGCATGTCCCGGCTGAGAGACGCGCCGCGCTCTTGCTTACACGGCAGGACCTCAATTGCGCATGGCCCTTTCCCAAACCACCGCCACGGCTCCCCTCGACACCAACTCCACTGACACCGGCCCCATCGACACCAGCAACGACGTGCTGCTGGGCACCGCCTTCGTGCCCGAGGGCGTGGAGATGCGCCTCGTCCAGCACGGCGATGCCTTCACCATCCTGCTCGAAGACACCGAGCTGATGAGCACCGAGGCCAACGCCTCGGAAGAGGCGCTGGCCGTGATGACCTGCGACATGCTTTCGGGCCGTCCGGGCGTGCAGATGCTGATCGGTGGCTATGGCATGGGCTTCACCCTGCGCGCCGCGCTCTCGGCCCTGCCCGCAGATGCTGGCGTGTGCGTGGCCGAGATCGTGCCCGAGATCATCACCTGGGCGCGCGGGCCCATGCACGAACTCACCGACGGCTGCCTCGACGATCCGCGCGTGATGGTCGTCGAAGATGACGTCGCCATGCTGATCGGCGCCGCGCGCGAGGGTTACGACGCGATCCTCCTCGACGTCGACAATGGCCCCGAAGGCCTCACCCGCTGGCAGAATGACGGGCTCTATTCGCCCGAGGGCCTCGCCGGCGCGCTGCGCGCGCTGCGCCCGGGCGGCATCCTGGCGGTCTGGTCGGCCTGGTTCGACCCTGCGTTCACCACGCGTCTGGAGGAAGCCGGCTTCACCGTGACCGCGCGCACCGTCGGCTCGCGCCCCAGCGGCACGTCCTACCCGCATACCCTGTGGTTCGCCCGCAAGCCTGCGGCGTAAGTCATCAAAGCAAAAAGGAATAAGTCCGAGGGCCATCGCCCTCGGGCTCCCCGAACCGTCCACCTCACCTTCCTTGCGCCACCTTGGCTGAGATTCGTGAGGCATCTTGTTTCGGGGCAAGGGGCGATGGCCCCTTGGTCATTCTTCTTGCGACGTTGTCCTTTTGACTTTCTAGCGCCACCAATCCATTTGCCCCCAATCGGCGAATGCTTATTCCCTGCTTAACACTCCGCTGATACAGCCCGTCTCATGACGCAGCCCGCCCGCATTCTCGTCGTCTTCGGCACGCGCCCCGAGGCGATCAAGCTGTTCCCCGTCATCCACGCGCTGAAGGCCGACCCGCGTTTCGAATGCGTGGTCTGTGTCTCGGCCCAGCATCGCCAGATGCTCGACCAGGTCCTGCAAATCGCCGGGATCGTGCCTGATCATGATTTGGACGTGATGCAGCCCGACCAGAGCCTCGATGCGCTGACCGCCCGGCTCCTGACCGGGCTCGGTGCGGTCATGGACACAGTGCGGCCTGCCCGGGTCATCGTGCAGGGCGATACGGCGACCGCGATGGCCGGCGGCCTTGCAGCCTACTACCGCCAGATCCCGGTCGACCATGTCGAGGCGGGCCTGCGCTCCTACAACATCTACCACCCCTGGCCCGAAGAGGTGAACCGCAAGATCATCGGGTCGCTGGCCAGCCTGCACTTCGCGCCCACCACCACCGCGCAAGGTGCCCTCGTAAAGGAAAACGTCGATCCCGCGCGCGTCCACGTGACCGGCAACACCGTGATCGATGCGCTGCACTGGGTTACCGCTGAGATCGCCGCGCGTCCCGAACTGGCGCAAGGCCTCGCCAAGCTGGAAGAGCGCTTTGCAGGAAAGCGGATCATCGGTGTCACCAGCCACCGGCGCGAGAATTTCGGCGAGGGCATGGAAGGCATCGCCAGCGCCATCCGCGAGATCGCCGCAAGGCCCGACACCGCCGTCATCTTCCCCGTCCACCTCAACCCCAACGTGCGCGCGGTCATGAACGCGCGGCTGGCGGGCCTTGCCAATGTCGCGCTGATCGAGCCGCTCGACTATCCGCACTTTGCCCGCCTGCTCACCCTGGCCGAGATCATGCTGACGGATTCGGGCGGCGTGCAGGAGGAAGCCCCCGCCCTTGGCAAGCCCGTCCTCGTCATGCGCGAGACGACCGAGCGGCCCGAGGGCGTTGCGGCAGGAACGGCCAAACTGGTCGGAACGGCGCCGGCGCGCATCGTTTCCGAAATCTCAACCCTGCTCGACGATAGGGGATCGTACGAGGCCATGGCGCGCGCGCACAATCCGTTCGGGGACGGAACCGCCGCACGCCGAATCCTGGAGCACATTGCACATGAAGTCGGAAACTAAGCCCAGCGTCTGCGTCGTCGGCCTTGGCTACATCGGCCTTCCCACCGCCGCGGTGATCGCGCGCGCGGGCTGCAAGGTGCTGGGCCTCGATGTCTCGCAAAGCGTGGTCGACACGATCAACCGGGGCGAGATCCACATCGAGGAAGTCGATCTCGACGGCCTGGTCCAGGGCGTGGTCGCGCGCGGGCTCCTCTCCGCCTCGACTGAGGTTGCCCCCGCCGATGTCTTCGTGATCGCGGTGCCCACCCCCTTCCACAAGGACGGTGCGCAGGGGGGCAAGCACGCGCCCGATGTCTCCTATGTTCTGGAAGCCGGACGCACCATCGCGCCTGTCCTCAAGCACGGCGACACGGTCATCCTGGAATCGACCTCTCCTGTGGGGACAACCGAGGAGCTGCGCGATCTCATCGCCAAGGCCCGTCCCGATCTCAAGATCCCGGGCCTCACGCACGAGACGCCCGACATCTCCATCGCCTACTGCCCCGAGCGCGTGCTGCCCGGGCGCATCCTGGAGGAACTGACCAACAACGACCGCTCGATCGGCGGCATCACGCCGCGCTGCGCGCGCAAGGCGCTCGCCTTCTACAAGCGCTTCGTACGGGGCGAATGCGTCACCACCGACGCGCGCTCGGCCGAGATGACCAAGCTTGTCGAGAACGCCTACCGCGACGTCAACATCGCCTTTGCCAACGAGCTTTCGATCGTCTCGGACGCGATGGGGCTGGATGTCTGGGAAGTGATCCGTCTTGCCAACCGCCACCCGCGTGTCAACATCCTGACGCCGGGGCCGGGCGTGGGCGGGCACTGCATCGCGGTCGACCCCTGGTTCATCGTCCACGGCGCGCCCGAGGAAACGCCGCTCATCCGCACCGCCCGCGGGGTCAACGACCACAAGATGCACCATGTGATCTCCAAGGCCGAAGGGCTTATCGAGGCGCACCCGGACGCGAAGGTTGCGTGCCTGGGCCTCGCCTTCAAGGCCAACATCGA
The DNA here is from genome assembly GCF_022818885.1 of Novosphingobium mangrovi. Classification (NCBI taxonomy): domain Bacteria; kingdom Pseudomonadati; phylum Pseudomonadota; class Alphaproteobacteria; order Sphingomonadales; family Sphingomonadaceae; genus Novosphingobium; species Novosphingobium mangrovi. Next base: position 87,966 of record NZ_JALHAT010000008.1, read on the forward strand.
CGACTTTCGCGAGAGCCCGGCGCGCTTCATCACCAGTCGCCTTGTCCGCAAGTTCGGCCCGCGCATCCACGTGGTCGAGCCCTACGCAGAGGAACTCCCGATAGAGTTCACCGATACCGGCGTCGCGCAGATCGACATCGACGAGGCGCTGGAGACCTGCGACATCTTCATCGTCCTGGTCGACCACGACGTGTTCAAGGTCGTCCCGCTGGCCGAACGGACCGAAAAGCTCGTCTACGACACGCGTGGCATCTGGCCCGACCAGCCACGCGCGGTGCGCGAGGACGCCGCCAGGCTCAAACTTGCGCTCTAGGATTTCCGATTAAATCTCACGCCCGTTAACTTGTTACTGCCCTATTCATCCAAAATGGGTTAGGTTTATATTTGCAGGACTAAGGTAAAAGCCCTAGTCACCGGCAACCTTGCAAAAAATTAATCGGGGCGTTGCATGGACCAGGCACAAGACAAGATCGCTCGCGCACATGGCTTGCTTCGCGAAGCCCTCATCCTGCTCGACGAACGCGAGTTCCTCGTGGAGGCCGCTTTCGTCCAGTCCGCGCTCGATCGCATGAGCGAGACGATTACCGCCCTGCATCCCGATCTTGCCATCTCTCCCGAAGGCTCAGTCGAGCGTCTGCCCGGGCGCTGATCCACCACGCAGATCTAAGAAAAGGCGCGCTGCGGAGCTGTCCGCGGCGCACCTTTTTGTTTGCAAGCGAGGAAAGGTGCGGCGCGGGAAAGGCCCACGCCGCACGCCTTCGATCAGGACGGATCGATGCCCGAAGGCTTTTCCTTGCCCTTGGCGATGCGGAACACCGTGCCCGAGAGCAACGCCACCGCCAGAAGGTTGGGCAGTGCCATCGAAGCGTTCGAGATGTCCCCCATGCGCCAGACCAGCTCGAGCGGCTGCGCCGCACCGATCACCACGCCCACGCAGTAGATCACGCGCCAGAGCATGTGCAGGATCTTCTCGCCGCGCGCGCTGGAACCCGGAACCAGATCGTAGAGGAAGGTGATCGTGCGCTCGCCGTAATAGCTGAAGGTCAGCATGGTCGAGAACACGAACATGATCAGCGCAATCGAGGCGACCACCGAGCCCAGCGGGACACCGGCGATGAGGGTCGGGAACGCGGCTGCAAAGGCGCCCGAGGTCATCGCAAAGCCGGTGAGATCCGACTGCCAGGCGTGCGCCACGGCCTGTCCGCCAGCGGTGAAATCACCCTCCACGGTCAGGATCACCAGCGCGGTCATGGTGCAGATCACGATGGTGTCGAGGAAGGTGCCCATCATCGCCATGCGGCCCTGGACTTCCGGGTCGCGGGTCTGGGCGACGGCGTGCGCCATCGGGGTGGTGCCCTGCCCGGCCTCGTTCGAGAAGAGGCCGCGGGCAACACCAGCGCGCAGCGCGATAAGGACGCCAGCCCCCGCAAAGCCGCCCATGGCCGACTGCGGAGAAAACGCGCCGTTGAAGATGCGGGCGAAGGATTCGGGAATGTCCTGCGCATCGAGAATGAGCGCGATGAGCGCCATCACGAAGTAGGCCAGGCCCATGAACGGCACGACCTTTTCGGCCACTGCGCCAATCGACTTGATGCCGCCGACGATGACCACGAAGACCAGCACGGCCGCGATCAGGCCGCCCAGCCACTCCTCGATGCCGAACAGCTCGTTCATCGAATCGGCCAGCGCGTTCGACTGGATGACATTGCCGGTGATGATGGTCGAGCACAGCGCGCCGATACAGAAGATCACCGCCAGCCAGGTCCAGCCGGGCCCGAGGCCGCGCACGATGTAGGTCATCGGACCGCCGCGCCAGCTGCCATCGGGGCCCCGTTCACGGTAGCGGATGGCAAGCGAACCTTCGGCGAAGGCCAGCGCCATGCCGATGAGCGCGGTCACCCACATCCAGAAGATCGCGCCGGGGCCACCCAGCGCGAGCGCGGTGGCGACACCGGCCATGTTGCCCGTGCCAACCTGGCCCGAAAGCGCGGTCGACAGCGCGGCGAACGGACTGATCTCGCCGGTTTCGCCCTTCTGGCTCTTGGCAAAGAGCCCGGCAAAGGCACTGCCCAGCTTGCGCAGCGGATAGAAGCGCAGGCCAATCATCATGTAGAGGCCAATGCCCAGCAGCACGATCACCATGGGCGGGAACGGGAGCACTTCCTCCCCGTTCCAGGTGCCACCCCAGATGAAATCCGAGATGTTGGTGATGCGGTCGATCAGGCTCGGCTCACCGGGCGCCTGCCCTGCCGCGGCCAGAACGGTCAACGAATCCATTCGTGCTAGTCTCCAGTCTGCAACCCCCTGTGCGCAGCGCCCACGCGCCTGCGCACCCCCGCCGGATATCGAGCGAGAACCGGGCGAATGTGCAAGGACATCCCCGCTTGCGCAACCGTCCAGCAGCGCAAAGCGGCAATTTACGCGACTTTCGAAAGTTTATGAAGGTTTGAAGACGCGCCCGCGCACGATTCCCCATGCGAAACGCGCATAAACCAAATTTTCCGTCGCAGCCATACAGGCGGGATCACCCGTTGCGCTCAAATTCCGGCGTACCAGGCGTAGTCGCCCACGTCCTCCCAGTACCCGCCCTTGCCCCCGTAGATGCCCTGGAGGCTGTCCACGGCGACGATCCGGGTGACGAACTTGGCGTGCTTGTAGCCCAGCTGGCGCTCGACCCGCAGGCGCAAGGGCGCCCCGTGCGCCTCTTCGAGCGGGGCGCCGTTCATCTGCCAGGCCAGAATCGTCTGGGGATGGAAGGCATCGGCCAGATCGATCGATTCATAGTAGGGACGCCCATGATAGAGGTCCGCGCAGTGGAAGACGATGTAGCGCGCCTTATCGGACACACCGGCGAGCCGGAGCAGCCCGCCAAGCTGGGGCCCCTGCCACTGGCCGATCGCGCTCCACCCCTCGACACAGTCGTGTCGGGTGATCTGGCTGCGCTGGGGCAGGTCCTTGAGCGCGGCGAGCGAGAGATCGAGCGGGCGGGCCACCAGACCTTCGACGCGCAAGGTCCAGCCAGCGAAACCCTCGCCCAGCTGGCGGCGGTAGGCGGCATCGGCCACGCCCCGACTGCCGTTGGCACGAAAACGCGGCGAGAGGTCGGCGCGGCTGTACTCGCGCGCCAGTGCCTCGCCGCCAAGCGCGCGCTGGCTCCAGCGGTGCAGGTCCTCGGCGCGGGTGAGGACATCCTTGGCCGCGTCCGCGCGCCACAGGTCATCGCACCCGGACAGGGCAAGGCCGCCTGCCGCCACGGCGCCGCCACGAAGAAGGCCCCGGCGCGAGAGGGCAAGACCGCCACGGGGGCGCAGGATCCGGCTCACGTCGCGCCCTCCTCAAGTCGCATCCGCCCAGTCACGATGGCCCGCAGATGCTTGAGAGGGCCTGCCAGCACCACCATGGCCATGTGCACACCAAAGAAGAGCACAAGGCCGAAGGCGAAGAGAAAGTGCAGCGACCGCGCGGTCTGACGCCCGCCCACGGCCTGGGTCAGGAGCGGCGCCCAGGCGTCCGTGCCCGGCGACATGGCAAGCCCGGTTGCGATCATGCCCGGCAGCAGGATGAAGAGCACACCGGCATAGGCGAGCTTTTGCAGGACCGAGTAATACCGCGCGGCCTCGCCCTTGGGAAAGCGCAGCCGCGCATGGGCCTTCACGTCCTGCCAGAGCGTGCGCGGGTGCCATTCGCGGCGCGTGATATGAAGATCGCGCCTCAGATGGCCGTTCACCAGCGACCAGAGGAGATAGCCCAGCAGCCCCAGCGCGAGCACCCAGGCGAAGGCCAGATGCCAGATCCGCGCCAGCGCCAGGCTGTAGCGCGAGGGCAACGTCATCCAGTAGGGGAAGGCGCGGCGTTGCAGGCGTCCGTCCTGATCCTCCCACAATCCCAGCACGCCGGTTGTCTCGACGCGGGAATTGGCGATCTGCACGAAACCGAACTCGCGCGCGCCAATCCGCGCCGAGGAGACCTTGAACCAGGGCGCATCGTAGTTCGCACCGTATTCGCCCCAGTAGAGGCGCGGGTGCGCGTTGAAGATCATCAGCCCGCTCATCAGGAGGACAAGCAAAGTCAGCGCGTTGACCGCGTGCCACAGCCGCGTGGAGAGGCGGTGGCGCAGGATCACCCTGCCCCCATCCTGCGCGCTGTCCTGTGCCTCGGTGCCTGCCACGCTTGCTCCTTTGTGCCCTGTTATGCCCCGATCAGATGAACCGCGACTTGCCGGTGGTGCGGGCGGCGGCGGTGCTCGGCGAGGTAGATGCCCTGCCAGGTGCCCAGCGCGAGACGGCCCTGCACGATAGGGATCTGCAGGTTCACACCGGTCAGAATCGCGCGAAGGTGCGCGGGCATGTCATCGGGCCCCTCGTCGTCATGGCGGTAGTGGGGACCTTCGGGGGCGAGGCGCTCCAGCCAATCGACAATGTCCGGGCGCACTTCGGGCGCCGCGTTTTCCTGGATCAGCAGCGAGGCCGAGGTATGGCGGCACAGCAGCGTGAGCAGCCCCTGCTCCACCTGCGCGCCGCGCGCCCAGTCCACCACCTCGCGGGTAATCTCGACAAGACCGCATCCGGCGGTTGCAAAAGTCAGAATGTCGCTTGCCTGTTTCATGATCTGTCCTGTGTGCCTGCCCCCGCGCGCGCCTGCAAGCACCCCGCTTCGTGCATTTTTGACCATTTGGTGGAACCATTTGCGGTCTCCATGTGTCTAACCCCAAGAGCCGGAACCGCTGAGTTCCGTGTTTGCGCGCAAGCTCTCGGGGGACATTCACCTTGATACACGGCAATCGGGCCCCACGCCCGGCACGGTCGGTCGAACAGGCCTCGCGCATCGCGGGGTTTTTCCGCAAGGGCGATTGCCTTGGAAAGCAATTTCGCTATCGCAGCATCGTGCCCTACGCCTGCAAGTCCCCCTTCCCCCGCCCTTCCCTTGCTCCTGCCGCTCTTGCGCTGACCTGCGCGCTGGCCCTGTCCGCCTGCGCGGGCACCACCGAGCGCACCACGCCCGCCTCCACGCTGGCCCCGATGCCCGCCGCCGCGCGCGAACCGACAGAGCTCTACTGGTGGCGCAGCGCGGGCGATCCGCTGCTCGCCGAACTGGTCGAGACGGGCCTTGCGCAGAACCGCGACCTCACCTGCCAGGCGCTCTCGCTGCGCCGCGCCAACGAACGCGCCCGCACGCACGCACGGCGCATCGACACGCGTATCGGGCGCCTGTTCGACACGCGCGGCACCGATGTCGACACCGCCGAGGAGGCCGCCCGCGCCTTTACCTATGCCGACCGGCGCGCCGACCTCGCCGCACGGATCGCCCGCAGCTACATCGCGACGCGCGAGCTGCAGGAGATGCTGGACGCGCACGAAGAGACCCTCGCCACCACCCGCGACAATGCCGAAATCGCCGCCTTCCGCGAGGAAGCCGGCCTCGTCTCGGGCGTCGACACCGGTCTTGCCGGAACCGCGCTGGCGGCCAGCAACGATGATATCGGCACCCTCCAGATCCGCTACGAGGAGAGCCGCCATGCGCTCGCGCAGCTGGTCGGCCTCAGCGACGTGGCGCTGGAGGCCAAGCTCGGCGAAACCGGACAGGTGCCCGACATTGGCACGCTCCCGCCCGAAGAGACCACCCCTGAGGACATTGCGCGGCGCGCGGACCTCCTCGCGCTCGAACGCCGCCTCATCGCGCATCTGATCGAAAGCAGGGTGAGCGACGAGGACCTCGCCGCCGCGCTGGCCGATCTGAAGGACCCTGCCGTGCCAACCGAAACCGACACCGCGACACCTGCGCGCGCGGTGGTCCGCCAGTGGCGCGAAGCGCGCGACGCCGCGCTCAACGAACTGGCCACCAGCCGCGACCGCATGGCGCTCTCGGCCGAGCGGCAGACCAAGTTGGAAGACGCCATGAGCAGGGCTCGCGACACGGTCGAGGACGCGCGCCTGGCCTATCGCACCGGCACCGGCACGATGGCCACGCTCTATGTCGCGGAGGACGCCATGCGCAAACTGAGCGACGCGCGCATTTCCGCGCGTTCGGCCCGCGCGCAGGCGACCATCGGCAGCTGGGATGCGCAAGGGTTAGGCTGGTCCGAGGCCGACCTCGATCCCCCCGCCCCTCCCGCCGACGGCCCGGAGGTGCTGGTCTGTGAGTAATCCCGAAACGCCCGGTACCCAGAGCTCGGACAGCTCGCTCGACACGTTCCTGGGCGCAGCGCCCCGCCGGGGCCGCCGCCAGCTCATCAGCTTTGTCGTCCTCGTCCTCGCCGTCATCGCGATTGCCACGCTCTTCGTGCGCTTCGTCGCGGGCAACGATGATCCCTACTACATCGCCAGCATCACAAGCGGCGATTTCGTTCCACGCCTCTCCGAAGCGGGCATGGTCCACGGCGCCGAGGAACTGCCGATCCGCGCGCGCCTCGATGGACGCCTCGCCGATCTGCCGGTGAAATCCGGCGACATGGTAAAATACGGACAGATCCTTGCCCGGATCGAAGCCCCCGGCGGGGACGAGACGCTGGCCGCCCACGAGGCGCGCCTGGCTTCGGCGCAGGCCGATGTCGCGGCCGCCGAAGTCTCCGTCTCGGAGACATCGACGCGTCTGGCCCGCTTCGAGCGGGTCTGGCGCGAATCCGACCACCGCGTGCCCTCCACCAACGAAATGGAAGGTGCCCGCGCCGACGCCCGCCGCGCCCGTGAGGGCCTTGCCGCCGCGCAAGGACGCCGCGATGCCGCGCAAAGCGACGTCGAGGCCGAGAAGGAGCGCGCCCGTGGCCGTGTGATCCGCGCGCCCTTCGACGGCAAGGTCGTCGTCCACGATCTCAGCCAGGGCCAGAGCGTGCTGCAGGACATGCTGCTCTTCACGCTGGTCCATCCCGGCAGCCAGCTGACCTTACGCGTGCCGCTTGCCAGCGAGGCGGCGATGGCGCTGGAGCCGGGCGCCGAGGCCAGCGTGCGGCTCGAAGCCCAGCCCGATGCTACCCACACCGCCGTCCTCGACCGGATCGAGGATGCAAGTGGCCAGCGCGTGGCGCACTTTCGTCTGACCGGCGAAACCCAAGGCGTCGAGCCGGGCATGGCCGCGCGCGTCGAGGTGGCGCTGGCGCCGCGCAGCAACGTCCTGCTCGTTCCCGACGCTGCGCTGGAGTTCCGCCCGGACAACGCGGGCGAAGCGATGGACGGACGCGATTCGATCTACCTCGTGGGAGAGGATGGCAACCCGCGCCGCGTTTTCGTGACCGCGGGGGGCAGCGACGGCGGGCGCACCGAGGTGTTCTCGTCGCAGCTTGAGGCCGGTGATGATGTCATCATCGGCTGGCGCGAGGCGCCCCAGGCGCCCGCCGCAACAGGGACCTGACGCAAGCCATGAAACCGGGGGCACCAGACCGGAGTTCACGAGCCTTATGCTGACCAAATCCTCTTCCAAGACCCCTGCCCGCCTCCCGCTCAATCGCCGCGAGGCAGGCGGCCTGCTGCTGGGGCTCGCCACGGTCCTTGCAGGCGGCGCCTTCCCGCGCGCCGCGCTGGCCGCAACCGAGCCCGCCACCATGCTGGGCGATCCCGAGCCGTTCTCGTGGGATATCCTCGTGAAGCGTGCCCGCGCTCTTGCCAAGGCGGCCTACGTGGAGCCCGAAGTCTCGCCCCGCGCGGCGCAGGACTTCGACACCCTGGCGCGCCTTACCTACGGCGATGCCCATGCCGTGGCCGACGTCGTGCGCTTCTTCCCGACCGCAACCGCCGTCTCCCCTTATGCGGTGGGCATCGACATCGTGCGCGATGGTCTGGCCCGGCCCGTGGTCGACAATTCCAGCCTCTTCGTGGGCAAGGAAGACGCGGACATCGCCGGCTTTCGGGTGATGGCCGCCGATGGCCACGCCGATTGGCTCTCGTTCATGGGGGCCAGCTATTTCCGCACCTCGGGATCGCGCGACCAGTTCGGTATTTCGGCGCGCGGTCTTGCCATCGACACCGGCCTGGCCTCGGGCGAGGAATTTCCCCGCTTCACCCACTTCTGGATCGAACAGGCCGGCGCCGACCACTTCGTGATCCACGCCCTTCTCGACAGTCCCTCGGTCGCGGGAGCCTACCGCATCGACACGCGCGGGGGCGGCGATGCGGGCGTGGTCCAGGACGTGAAGGCGCAGCTGTTCTTCCGCAAGGACGTCCAGCAGCTGGGCATCGCGCCGATGTCGAGCATGTTCTGGTTCGACCAGGCCAGCCGGTCCTATCCGCGACCGCCGCGCGGGCCCGACTGGCGCCCGGAAGTCCACGACAGCGACGGCCTGCTGATCCGCGCGGGCAACGGCGAGCAGGTCTGGCGTCCGCTGGAAAACGCGCTCCACCCGATCACCTTCAGCTTCACCGCCGATGATCCGTCCGCCTTTGGTCTGCTCCAGCGCGACCAGACCTTCGACCATTACCAGGACGATGGCTCCTGGTACGACAGGCGGCCCTCGCTCTGGATCGAGCCGACCTCGGACTGGGGCAAGGGCGCGGTGCGGCTCTATGAAATGCCCACCGACAACGAGAACCAGGACAATGTCGCGGCCTTCTGGACCCCGGCGAAGCCCGTGCGCACGGGCGACGAGATGGCCTTCGGCTACCGCCTCACCTGGACCTCCGACGATCCCAGCCAGAGCGCCATCGCCCGGTGCGTCAACGACTGGCAGGGCAAGGCCGGTCTGGCCGATGGCCCGGCGATTGCGGGCGCGCGCAAGTTCGTGTTCGACTTTAGAGGGCCCTCGCTGGCCGGGCTTGACCGTACAAGCGGGGTCGAGGTCGTCGCCGAAGCGCCGCCCGAGGCGATCCTCGCGCGCGAAGTCCACCCGGTGGTCGGCCAGGAGAACACCTGGCGCGTCAAGCTCGACGTGCGCATGAGCGACGCGCAAGGCCGGGGGAACCCGATCGACCTGCGCCTGTTCCTGAGGCAGGGCGAAAACGCCCTGTCCGAAACCGTGATAAAGACCTTGAACGTATGACCATGGCCCCGCCGCCCGCGCAGCCCCCGCGCCCGCTTCCCGATGAAGCGCCGCTGGAGATGCCGATCCAGCGCCTCGATGGCCCGCCGCCGGGCTCCATCGAGGTGAAGACGCAGCCGCCGGGCATGGCGATGAAGCGCCTCCTCCTGATCACGCTCACCGCGGTGATCGGCCTCGCCGCCTCGAGCGAGCTGCGCTTTGCCTTCTCGCGCGACGGGCTCGATGCCTTCGAGGTCGCGCTCCTGGTCTTCTTCATTCCGCTGTTCACCTGGATCGCCTTCGGCTTCGTCAGTTCGACGGTCGGCTTCCTCAAGCTCATCTCGGGCGAGCACCCCGGCTTCACCGCGATCCCCAGCCCCGCGCAGTCGCTCTCCAAGCGTACGGCCGTGCTGATGCCAGTCTACAACGAGAGCGTCGAAGAGGTCTTCGCGCGCGTGCGCGCCATGGCCCGCTCCATCGAGAAGGCGGGCGGCGCGCCGTGGATCGACTTCTTCGTGCTGTCGGATTCCAACGAGCTGTCCGGCAAGCGCGAATACGCCGAGTGGCTGGAAGTCGCCGCCGAGGCGCCGATCAACGTCTACTACCGCCGCCGCGAGAAGAACATCGCGCGCAAGCCCGGCAACATCGCCGAATGGGTGCGCCGCTTCGGCGGGGCCTACGAGTGCATGCTGGTGCTCGACGCGGATTCGATGATGAGCGGGGATTCGATCGTGGGCATGGCCTCGATCATGGAGGAGCGCCCTTCCATCGGTCTCCTTCAGACCGTCCCCATGATCATCAACGCGCGCACCCTGTTCCAGCGCTGGATGCAATTCGCGAGCGAAGCCTACGGCCCCATCGCCTCGGCAGGCCTCCTGTGGTGGTCAGGTTCGGAATCGAACTTCTGGGGCCACAACGCCATCGTGCGCACGCGCGCCTTTGCCGAAAGCTGCGGGCTTCCCGAACTGGCGGGCAAGGGCCCCTTCGGCGGGCACATCCTCAGCCACGACATGCTGGAATCCGCGCTTCTGCGCCGGCGTGGCTGGGCGGTCCACATGGTGATGATCGGCGGCTCCTACGAAGAGTTCCCCCCCACCGTCGTCGACATGGCGATCCGCGACCGGCGCTGGATGCAGGGCAACCTGCAGCACCTCCAGTTGCTGGCCAGTTCGGGCCTCACCTGGACGCACCGTCTGCACCTGCTGGTGGGCGCTTCGGCCTACCTGACCTCCCCCGGCTGGCTGCTGCTGCTCATTGTCACCATCGCGCAGACGGCAGGCCAGATGGGCGCCGGGTTCGTCGGCACCGCGCCGCCCAGCGTGCTGTGGCTGACCGTTGTGCTGCTGTTCGGGCCCAAGGCGATGGGTCTTGTCTGGATGCTTTCCGATGCCAAGCGCCGCGCGGCCTTTGGCGGAACGGGCACGATCCTGCGTTCGGTGGCGGCCGAAGTCCCGCTCGCCGTGCTCTTCGCGCCGATCACCATGGTCACCCAGACCAAGGCGCTGATGGGCCTGCTCTTCGGCATCTCGGCAGGCTGGTCGACGCAGGCGCGCGAGGCGCGGCGCATCTCGGTGCGCGAGATCATCCCCGACCTTCGCGAACACATTGCGCTTGGCCTCCTGTTCGCCGCGACCGCCTTCCTCGATCCGGTCACCGCGATCTGGCTCTCCCCGCTGACGCTGGGCCTGCTCGCCTCGCCCTGGTTCATCAGCCTGACCTCGCATTCCTCGCAAGGTGCGCTGGAAAAGCCCACCCGGCTTTTCAAGGTCCCCGATCCCACCATCGACGACCAGGCCGAGAAGCGCGCGCATCCCGTGCCCGCCGCTCCGAAAACCAGCGCGGAAACCAACCACGCCCCATGACGAACACCCGGGACCGCCCTTGCAGGCAATCCCGGGTGTTCTCCTTTCGGTTGGCGCGACCCGACCGGTTGGCCCATCCTTATCCCGCCGCGCAGGACTGCGGCGGGAACCGGCTGGAGTGTCAGAAGGCGTCGGCCTCCAATTCCATCATCGAGCTCTTGCCCGACTTGATCGCGAGGAACGCGGCGGTCGCCTGGGGCAGCAGGCGGTCGAAGAAGAAGCGCGCGGTCGTGATCTTGGCCTTGTAGAAAGCCGCGTCCTCGGCGCCCTCGGCCAGCTTGGCGCGCGCGATCAGCGCGGCCTTGGCAAAAGTATAGCCCATCGCAACCAGCCCGATCAGGCGCAGGTAGTCGGTGGCGGCGGCGGCGGCTTCCTCGGGGTCCTTCATACCCTTCTGGGCAATCGTGCCGGTCGAGAGTTGCAGCGCGCCGAAGGCCTTCTCCAGCCCCTCGATCATCTTTGCGAAGTCCGCGTCCTCCTTGTTCGCCTCGACGAAAGCGGCGACCGGGTGGAAGAACGAACGCAAGTACCGGCCCATGTGCGCGGGCATCTTGCGCCCGACAAGGTCGAGCGCCTGAATGCCGTTGGTGCCCTCGTAGATCATCGCGATGCGCGCATCGCGGGCGAACTGCTCAACCCCGCTCTCCGCGATATAGCCGTGGCCGCCATAGACCTGAACGGCGAGATGCGCGGCCTCGTGGCCAAGGTCGGTGAAGAGCGCCTTCACGACCGGGGTCATCAACGCGATGAAGTCCTGCGCGCGGGCCTTGACCTCAGGATCGCTCGAATAGCGCTCGGCATCGAGCGCGCGGGCGACCCAGGCGCCAATCGCACGGCTGCCCTCGTTGTAGGCGCGCATCGTCATCAGCATGCGGCGCACGTCGGGGTGGACGATGATCGGATCGGCCGGGCCATCGGGGTTCTTGACGCCCGAGAGCGAGCGGCCCTGCACGCGGTCCTTCGCATACCACACCGCCGACTGGTAGGCCGCCTCGCCCACGCCCAGCCCCTGGATGCCGACCGAGACGCGCTCGGTGTTCATCATCGTGAACATCGCTTCCATGCCCTTGTGCGGCTTGCCCACGAGCCAGCCCACGCTGTCCTCGAAATTGAGCTGACAGGTGGCAGACGCCTTGAGGCCCATCTTGTGCTCGATCGCCTGGACCGAGACGCCGTTGGCCGCACCTGGCGTGCCATCGTCCTTGGGCAGGTACTTGGGCACCAGGAACAGGCTGATCCCCTTCACGCCCGGAGGGGCATCGGGCATGCGCGCCAGAACCAGATGGACGATGTTTTCGGTCAGGTCATGTTCGCCCGCCGAGATGAAGATCTTCGCGCCGGTGAGCTTGTAGGATCCGTCATCCTGCGGCACGGCCTTGGTGCGCAACATCCCAAGGTCCGTGCCGCAGTGGGGCTCGGTCAGGCACATGGTGCCCGACCATTCCCCGGAAACCATCTTCGGCAGGTAGGCCTGCTTCAATTCGTCGCTGGCATAGCCCTCGATCGCGGTCGTCGCGCCGTGGGTCAGGCCAGGGTAAAGGCTGAAAGAGAGGTTGGCCGAGCAGATCATCTCCTCGGTCAGCTTGTTGACCGCCTCGGGCAGGCCCTGCCCGCCCCATTCGGGGTCCGAGGCAAGCGCGCACCAGCCGCCTTCGCGGAACATGTCATAGGCTTCCTTGAAGCCCTTGGGCGTGCGTACGACGCCGTTTTCCAGCGTGCAGCCCTCGATGTCGCCGCTGCGGTTCAGGGGCAGGAGCACTTCCTGCGCGACCTTGGCCGCCTCTTCCAGGATGGCACCGGTCAGGTCCGGCGTGAATTCGGACAGCGCCTCCAGATCGCCGAACCCGTCGTCGGCGTGAAGCTCGTTCAGCACGAACGCCATGTCGCGCAAGGGGGCCTCGTATACCTGCATCTCAACTCTCCTCGCGGGGGACACGCGCCGCGCGTCCCCCTGTTATTTTCACTCAGTTGCGCAGCGGCTTGCCGGTCTCGAGCATGTGCTCGACGCGGGCGATCGAACGCGGCTCGCGCACCAGCTTCATGAAGGCGTCGCGCTCCAGTTTCAGCAGTTCCTGCTCGCTCACGGTATCGACGAGATCCGCTTCGCCGCCGGTCAGCACTTGGGCCAGAGCATCCGAGACGACGAGGTCGTACTCGGTTGCAAGCCCGCGCTTGTGAAAGCCTTCTGCGGCCATCGAAAGGCCGACGCGGCCGCTATCGCCGGGGAGCCGGAACTCGGGCGCTTCGGGCGGGGTGTAGCCTTCGACCAGCGAGAGCGCCTTCTGCTTGGCATCGTAGAGCAGGCGGTCACGGTTCATGGTGATCCCGTCATCGGGGCGCAGGAACAGCATTTCCTTGGCCTGCGCGGCCGACTTGGAGACAGTCGCGGTCGAGACGGTCTCGAAGACCTTGGCAACGGGCGGCATTGGGCCCTTGGGCATCTTTGCCGCGTTGCGTGCGCGCAGCAGCATCTCGCCGTTGCCGCCCCAGCCGGGGACAAGGCCGACGCCGCATTCGACAAGGCCGGTGTAAAGTTCGGCATGGGCCTGGACCGCATCACAGTGGAGCAGGATCTCGCAGCCCCCGCCCAGCGCCATGCCCGCCGGCGCGCCGACGACCGGGAACGGGGCGTACTTCAGGCCCTTGTAGGCCATCTGCCCGCCCGCCACGAGCTTCTCGATCTCCGAATAGGCCGCGATGTTCACCGCAAACATGGCAAGGCCCAGATTGGCCCCTGCCGAGAAATTGTCGGCGTCGGTGTAGACCACGAGCGCCTTGTATTTCTCCTGGACGAGCGGGAGCGCCTTGGTGATGAGCTTCATCACCTCGCCATCCAAAGCGTTCATCTTGCCCGTGAATTCGAGCGCGACGACGCCATCGCCGATATCCCAGAGCGCGGCCGAGGCGTTCTTGAGGATCGGCTGGGACGACAGCTTCACATCCGACAGACGCAGCACGCCCTCGGGGCGCACGATATCGTGGTATTCGCCGTCAAGGCCAAGGTGCTGACGCACGCCGTTCTCGACACGGTAGAAGCTGCGCTCGCCCGCCACCTTGAGGATCTCGGGAACCGGCTGTCCCTCTTCCTCCAGGCGCTTGGCCAGATAGGCCGCGCCCAGAACGTCGATCATCTCGAAGGGGCCCTGCTTCCAGTTGTAGCCCAGCTTCATCGCATCATCGATGGCGACCACATCGTCCGCCGCTTCGGGCACGAGGCTCGCCGCATAGGCCAGCGTTCCGCCCAGGATCGCCCAGGCATATTCGCCGATCCCGCCCTTGGTCTCGACCAGCTTGCGCAGGTTGCCCTTGGCCGCAGCGCCGCGCGGGCCCGCTGGACGGGTGACGGCGTGGTACTCACCCGAGGCAAGGTCGATGACCTCCTTCTGGCGGCCCTTCTCCTTGTTGAGGCGGTAGAACCCGCCCTTGCCCTTGCGGCCGGTGTAGCCGTCCGCGATCATCTTCTGGATGAGCGGAATGTCGCGCGCGATGGCCTGGTAGGGGTCGTCCTTGGCCAGCGTCGAGGTGAGGCTGGCCTGCAAGTGCGGCATGAGGTCGATGCCGACCAGATCGACAAGGCCGAAGATGCCGGTCTTGGGAACGCCCATCGGCTTGCCCGCCACCGCGTCGGCCAGTTCCACCGAGATCCCCATGTCGAACGCGGCGTTGAGGCCAAGCTGGATCCACAAGGTGCCGATGCGGTTCGCAATGAAACCCGGGGTGTCCTTGGCTGCAACCACCGTCTTGCCAAGCTTTACATCGGCGAATTCCTCGACCTTCGCGGCCACATCGGACGCGGTCGCCGGGCCGGTCACGATCTCCATCAGGCGCATGTAGCGCGGCGGGTTGAAGAAGTGGGTGATGAGGAAGTCGGCCTTGAAGGCCTCCGAGCGCCCCTCGACGAGGTTTGCGAGCGGGATCGTCGAGGTGTTCGAGGAAACCGCCGTGCCCGGCTTCTTGAGCGCCTCGAGCTTTTCGTAGAGGCCCTGCTTGATGTCGAGCCGCTCGATCACCGCCTCGATGATCCAGTCGCAGGTCGCAACCTTCTCCAGGTGGTCCTCGATATTGCCGGTCTCGACAAGCTTGGCCGCCGATTTGCTCATGAAGGGAGCCGGCTCGGTCTTGAGCATCTTCGCCACGGCACCTTGCGCAATGGCGTTGCGGTTGGCTCCGTCCTTGGGGACGATATCGAGCAGGAGCACGGGGACACCGGCGTTGGCGACCTGCGCCGCGATACCGGCACCCATGGTGCCAGCCCCGATCACGCAGACTTTCTGGATAGGCTGGGTCATTCCACCGCCTCCAGAACCGTGGCGATGCCCTGCCCGCCGCCAATGCACTGGCTGGCGAGCGCGTACTTGCCACCCTCACGCTTCAGCAGCGAGGCCGCCTTGCCGACAATGCGCGCGCCGGTTGCGCCGAGCGGATGGCCGATGGCAATGGCGCCCCCGTCGATATTGGTTTTCGCGGTATCGAGGCCCAGGTCCTTGATGCAGGCGATGGCCTGCGAGGCGAAGGCCTCGTTCAGTTCGACCACGTCGAGGTCGGCCGCGGTGATCCCGGCGCGCTCCATCGCCTTCTGGCTGGAAAGGATCGGACCAAGCCCCATCGTCTCGGGCGCGCAGCCCGAGATCGCGACCGACTTGATGCGGGCCAGAATCGGGAGGCCATGCGCCTTGGCGTAGCTTTCGGTCGTAACCAGCACCGCGCTCGCGCCGTCGGTCAGCGGCGAAGAGGTGCCCGCCGTCACCGAACCCTTGGCGTCGAACGCGGGCTTGAGCCCGGCCAGATCCTCGGCGGTGGTGCCGCCGCGAATAGTGCCGTCCTGCTCGACCAGACCGTCCCTGGTCTCGATGGGCACGATTTCATCGACGAACTTGCCCGCATCGCGCGCGGCGCTGGCCCGCTTCTGGCTTTCCACGGCAAGCGCTTCCTGCTCGGCGCGCGGGATCTGGTACTTGGTGGCAACGTTCTCAGCCGTTTCGCCCATGCCCATGTAGGCGGCCGACTTTTCGGCGAGCGCACGGTTGGGCATCGGGTTGAAGCCCATCATCGGCACGCGGCTCATCGATTCGATCCCGGCGCAGATGAAGGCCTCGCCCGCACCCACGGCGATCTGGCCCATGGCGATGTGGATCGCGCTCATCGACGAGCCACAGAAGCGGTTGACGGTCATCCCGCCGACCGAGAGCGGCAGGTCCGAAAGCAGGCCGATCAGGCGCGCGACGTTGAGGCCCTGTTCGCCTTCGGGAAAGGCGCAGCCGACGATGAGATCCTCGATGTCGGCGGCTTCCACGCCGGTCTTCGCGATCAGGCCGCGCACGACCTGCGCCGCCAGGTCATCGGGACGAACGCGCGCCAGCGCGCCCTTGTTAGCCAGGTGAAAGGGGGAGCGGGCGTACCCCGCAATGACGACGCTATCCATGCATTCTCTCCACAGGCGAACCCGGTTCGTTCGAATCCCTCTTGCGGCGATTCCGTCAACGTCCGGATCTGAATCTTGTCGATGTCTTCCCTAAGGGTGCAATTCTTTCCCTATACGTCAAGCAAAATTTGCGCTATCAAATCCTCAACACGGCAGGCCGTGGCCCGGTTCCCAACCCGGGTCACGGTCGAGACCGTGGGAAGAGAGAGGATGAAAGATTGCGCATGCACACCAGCAAATCCGCGCTTCTTGCGCTTGCTGCCGGGCTTGGCCTGGCCGCACCTGCGCAGGCGGCCAGCGCCGATTCGGCGCTCGGCACCTGGCGCACCCCATCGAAGAACGGCACGATCGAGATTTCGCGCTGCGGCGCCTCGATCTGCGGCCGCCTCGTCAGCTCGGACAACCTGAAGAAGAACCCGAACCTGCGCGACGTCAACAACAAGGACGAAGCCAAGCGGGACCGCAAGCTGATGGGCCTGCAGATCATCGGCGGCTTCGAGAAGGACGGCGACAAGTGGGAAAAGGGCTCGATCTACAACCCCGAAGACGGGGGCACCTACAAGGCCACGATCTCGCTTGAAGGACCCGACACGCTCAAGCTCAAGGGCTGCATCGTGTGGCCCTTGTGCAAGACCCAGACCTGGACGCGGATCGACTAGGCCCCTTCGCGCGTTAACGTCTTACGACAACAAAATATCCTTCTTGGGAGAGAAGACACATGACACGAATGACAGGGCGGGTCGCCCTTTGCACGGCGGTATCGCTGGGCGCTCTGGGCGCAGCACACACGGCCCATGCGCAAGGTTTCTATCTTCAGGAGCAGTCGGTGCGCGCACAGGGCCGCGCGTTTTCAGGCGAAGCGGCCGACACGGGCGTCGAATCCATCTGGTGGAACCCGGCTTCCATTGCCGGGATGGAAGGGGGCGAAGCCTCGCTCCACGCCAGCGCCATCCTGCCGCGCGGCAAGGTGCGCGATGAGAACACGCTGATCGTGCGCCCCGGCACCGCGCCGGCCCCGGTTGGCGGCGATCCGGTCGCCAAGGACCCGATCAATACCGGCGTCCTGCCGTCTGGCGCGATTGCCTATGGCTTTGGCAAGTTCGCCTTCGGCCTTGCGGTCAGCGCCCCCTACAACTTCACCACCGATTATTCGGAAGACAGCTGGGCGCGCTACACCGCCGACAAGACCGAGCTGCGCACCATCGACATCCAGCCGACCATCGCGGTCGAACTGGCGCCGGGCATTCACCTGGGCGCGGGCCTCAACGTCCAGCACGCCAAGGCCGAACTGTCGAACTACCTGCCCAACCTCTCCGCCGCGCTTCCCGATGGACACCAGCGCCTCAAGGGCGATGGCTGGAACACCGGCTGGTCGGTCGGCGCACAGATGCACCGCGGCCCTGTCTCGCTCGGCCTCGCCTACAAGTCGGCGATCAAGCACAAGCTCGACGGCACGCTCACCAATTCGGGACTGCTGGGGCCGCTCGCTGGCCAGAACATGGAAGTGGCGACCAGCGCGACTTTCTCCACGCCCTGGCAGGCGATCGGTTCGGTTCGCTACCGCGCGACGCCCGATCTCACGCTCAACTTCCAGGCGGTGCGTGTGGGCTGGAGCGAGTTCGACTCGATTGACCTGGGCGCACCCATCAACACCTCGATCCCCGAAGGCTACCGCGACATCTGGAGCCTGGCTGGCGGTTTCGACTATACCCTCAACCCCAAGCTCACCGTGCGCGGCGGCGTCCAGTACGGGCAGACGCCCACGCGCGATGGCCACCGCGATGCGCGCGTGCCCGACAGCGACCGCCTGAACTTCTCGGCCGGTGCCAGCTACGCGGCCACGCGCAACCTGACGGTGGACTTCGCCGCCTCGTACATCAGCTTCGAGGACGCGCCGATCGACCGCACCACGGCCTCTTACGCGGGAACACCCGTACAGACCCCGATCCTGGTGGACGGCACCTTGACCGATGCCTCCGCCCTCGTCTTCTCTCTTGGCGCAAGGATGACCTTCTGATGACACGCGCGGCGCAGATGGGCGGCATGGACCGCCTGGCAGAGACTTCCTCCCTCCCCGCGGCGGACGAGATGCCCCCCATCGCGCCGCGCCTGCTGACCGACCTGCTCGACCACGCTGTCGAGGTCCACGGGGACTGGCACGCCGTCGACTTCATGGGCCGCAAATGGACCTACGAGGAGATCGGCGAACGCGCGCAGCGTGCGGCGCGCGGCTTGCAGGACCTGGGCGTCGTCAAGGGCACCCGGGTCGGCCTGTGCCTGCCCAACACGCCCTATTACGTGATCCTCTATTTCGCGATCCTGCGCGTGGGCGGCGTGGTGGTGAACTTCAACCCGCTCTATACCGAGCGCGAGATGGCGCACCTTGTCGAGGATTCGGGCTGCGAGATCCTTGTCACCGCCGACCTGCAGGTCTCCATGCCCAAGGTCGCGGACCTTCTGGGCAAGCACCAGCTGAAGCGCGTCGTCGTGTGTTCCTTTGCCGATGCCCTGCCTTCGCTCAAGCGCGGCGCGTTCCTGCTCTTCAAGCGCGGCGACATCGTGCCCTTCCCCGAACATGACCTGCGCTTCATCGCCTACGACGATCTTGTCGCGCGCCGCGTCGCGCCCGATCCCGTCGCCCGCGATCCCGATGACCTCGCCGTCCTGCAGTACACCGGCGGCACCACCGGCGTGCCCAAGGGCGCAATGCTCACCCACGCGAACCTCACCGCAAATTCGGCGCAGATGCTCGCCCACGTGGGCCACATGCCCGAGACGCAGGAGCGCACGCTGGGCGTCCTTCCGCTCTTCCATGTCTTTGCGCTGACGACGGTGCTCAACTACTCCATCGACACCGCGGCCGAGATGATCCTCCTGCCGCGCTTCGAGATGAAGTCCTTCCTCAAGACCGCGCTGCGCACCAAGCCAACGCAGTTCTTCGGGGTGCCCACGCTCTACACCGCATTGAACGGCGAGGAGACCCACGGCGCCTTTTCCAGCGTGCGGGTGTGCATCTCGGGCGGCGCGCCGCTGCCGCTGGAAGTGCGCCACACCTTCGAGGAACGCACTGGCGTTCGCGTGGTGGAAGGCTATGGCCTTTCCGAAGCCAGCCCGATCATAACCTGCAACCCGCTCGAGGGTGAGGTCAAGGACAACTCGTGCGGGCCCGCCTTCCCCGGCACGACCATCGAAATCCGCGATCCCGACAATCTGGAGCGGATCTGCGGTATCGGCGAAAAGGGCGAAGTCTGCGCACGCGGCCCCCAGGTCATGTCCGGCTACTGGAACCGCCCGGAGGAAAGCGAAAAGACCTTCACCCACGGCGCGCTGCGCACCGGCGACATTGGCTATGTCGATGAGGACGGCTACCTGTTCCTTGTCGACCGCATCAAGGACGTGATCCTGTGCGGAGGCTACAACGTCTACCCGCGCATCATCGAGGAGGCGATCTACGAGCACCCGATGGTGAACGAGGCCGCCGTGATCGGCATCCCTCACCCCTATCGCGGGCAGGCCCCCAAGGCCTTCGTCGCGCTGCATCCCGGTGACACGCTTTCGGACGAGGAACTGTTGGAATTCCTGCGCGAACGGCTTAACAAGATCGAGATGCCCTCCGCGATCGAATTTCGAGACTCCCTGCCCAAGACCCTTGTCGGCAAGCTTTCCAAGAAGGAGCTCGTCGCCGAGGAAAAGGCGCGCCGTGGCGAAACCGGGGAGGCTGCGTGAACGCGCTGGAGCCGCAGCCCGGCGGCGATCCCGCCCCCGACATGCTCGGCATCCAGGAGGCGGCCAGCCAGCTGGGCGTCACCATGCGCACCTTGCGCTTCTACGAGGACAAGGGCCTGATCTCGCCCCAGCGTGCGGGCACCATGCGCATCTATTCGCGGCGCGAGATCGGACGCATGCAGCTCATCCTGCGCGGCAAGCGGCTGGGCTTCACGATCCGTGAGATCAAGGAATTCCTAGACCTCTACGAAGTCGATCCCGAACACGTCGAGCAGATGCGCAACCTGCGCCAGAAAGTGCAGGAGCGCATCAAGGACCTGCGCAAGCAGAAGAAGGCGATCGAACAGACGCTGGGCGAACTCGTCGCGATCGAAGCGGAAGCCAGCGACTGGATTACCAGGGCCCGACCGGACACGGAGACCGACGATGCTGGATAACCCCTCGTCCCTTGCCGTGGCAGCGCTGGGCGACCTGCTCACCATCGAGCGGCTCGACACCGACCTCTACCGCGTTCCGGCCAGCGACACAGAGCCGGGCCGCGTCTTCGGCGGCCAGGTGGTGGCCCAGGCCCTGCGCGCCGCCGCCCACAGCGTGGAAGACGGCCGCCAGTGCCATTCGCTCCACGCCTACTTCCTGCGCGCAGGCGACGTGCGCAAGCCCATCATCTACCGCACCTTGCGCGACTATGACGGCGGCAGCTTCACGCACCGCCGCGTCGTTGCCATCCAGGACGGGCGCCCGATCCTGAACCTTGCCAGTTCCTTCCACCGCGCCGAGGCAGGTTTCGCGCACGCCCAGACCATGCCCGAGCTGCCCGCGCCCGAGGACTGCCCCGATCTGGTGACGGCCCTCGCCGCCAGCGGACAGGCGATCTCGTCGGGCTCGCTGGTCAAGCTCGCCGCCTTCGAGGTACGTGTCGCGCCGGAAGTCAGTGGCTCGGGCGAGGACGAGGCCCTGCCCGCGCAGCACTACTGGGTGCGCATGGCAAGCCCGATGCAAGCCGACCCGGCGCTGCAGCGCGTGCTGCTGGCCTATATCAGCGACTTCGCGCTGCTGCGCACGACCTCGCTGCCGCACCCAACGCAATTCTTCTCGCCCCGCCTCCAGGCCGCGAGCCTGGACCACGCCATGTGGTTCCACACCGATCCTGACGTCGACGACTGGCTGCTCTACACCATGGACAGCCCCTGGGCCGGGCACGCCCGCGGCTATGCGCGCGGCGCCCTGTTCGACCGCAAGGGCACGCTTGTCGCCAGCGCCACGCAGGAAGGTCTCATCCGCCCGGTCGAGGGCTGAAGTCCCTGCGGCGGCACGACTAATCTGCGCAAGGCTACTGCGGCCCCCACATATCGCTCCAGATTGGTCCTAGGTCCAATTGCGAGGATCGCGCGCGCCTTCCTAGGCTCTCCCCACGAATTCGATCCAGGGAGAGATCAAGGATCATGCGCAGATGCTCCGCGATCGCGGCGAGCCTGTGGTGCGCGAACTTCGCCACCGCAGCCCTTGCCCAGACTTATGGCGATGAGGCCCCGACCATCGTCGTCACCGCGCCCGGCGGACGGTTCGATCTCGACGATGCCATCCAGCTCGACGCGGACGACATTACCCGCAACGGTACGCCGGACCTTCTGGGCGCGCTCACCCGCACCCTGCCCGGCGCCAGCCTGCAGGACGCGCAGGGCAATCCCTGGCAGCCCAATCTCGTCTACCGCGGCTTCGTCGCCTCCCCGCTCCAGGGCCAGGCGCAGGGCATCGCGGTCTACTTGGACGGCGCCCGCTTCAACCAGCCCTTCGGCGATACGGTCGGCTTCGACCTCATCCCGGACGCCGCGATCCGCAGCGTCACGCTGGCCGACCCCAGCCCCGCCTACGGCCTCAACGCACTGGGTGGCACGATGGTGCTGCAGACCGCGACCGGACGCACCGATCCGGGTATGGACGCCTCGCTTGCCGCCGGCAGCTTTGGCGAACGCACGGTCAGCCTCTCGGCCGGGGGCAAAACCGGCGTCTTCAGCTACTTCGGCGCCTTCCAGTCCCGGCGTGAGCGTGGCTGGCGCGATTTCAGCCCGTCCGATCTTGTCAACGGCTACGCGGACCTCGGCCTTGATGGCGCGGATGCGGGCGTCCATGTGAAATTCATCGCAGCCGACACCGACCTCACCGGCAACGGCGTGGCGCCTGTCGAATTGCTCGCCGCGCGCCGCCGCTCTGTCTTCAGCTGGCCGGACAATTCGCAAAGCCGCTATGGCCGGATCAGCGTCCACCCCTGGGTCGCCCTCGGCGCCGAAACGCGCATCGAGGCCACGGCCTATCGCCAGCGCCTCAAGGTCTCGACCCTCAACGGCGATGTCGCCGACATCGAGCCGTGCGAGGACGACGAGGCCCTGCTCTGCCTCGAAGGCGCGGGAGGCGATGACGACGACGATGACGATGATGGGGGTGAGGAAAGCTGGGTCCTGACCGACCCTGCCGGCCAGCCGATCTCTGCCGTGCCGGGCGTTGATGGCTATGGTGTTCTCAACCGGGGCAATGTCCATACCCGCTCGATGGGCGTGCTGGCCCAGATCATCGACGAGCGCGCCTTTTGGACAGGCGAGAACCACCTCGCGCTCGGCTTCAGCTACGACACCAGCACCAGCACCTTTGGCGCGGACACCACCCTCGGCCTCCTGACCGAGGATCGCAGCGTCGAGGGATTGGGCGTCCAGATCGTGCAGGAGGACGGCGCCATCGCGCCTATTCGCCTCACCGCCACGACCCGCTACTGGGGCCTATTCCTCGCCGACAGCCTGCCGCTTACCGACAGCTTGCGCGCCGAGATCGGCCTTCGCTACAACCGCGCCCGGATCGAGCTGATCGACGGTATCGGCACCGCACTAAACGGCACGCACCACTTCTCCCGCCTCAACCCGGGGATCGAGTTCGACTGGCGCGTGGCCCCCACCCTCACCCTGCGCGCGGGCTACACCGAGACCAACCGCACGCCCACCCCGGCCGAACTTTCCTGCGCGGACGAGGACGCGCCGTGCAGCCTCACCAACTTCTTCGTCGCCGACCCGCCCTTGAAGCAGGTCGTTGCCAAGACCTTCGAGGTGGGCGCGGCGGGCCAGATCGCGCAGGGCGGATGGACCCTCGACTGGCTGGCGAGCGGCTGGCGTACCACCAACACCGACGACATCCAGTACGTCGCCTCGGAGGTGCGCGGCCGGGCCTACTTCCGCAACATGGGCTCGACCCGCCGCCAGGGCCTGGAACTGACGCTGAAGGCGCAGAACGGCGGCTGGCGCATCGCAGCCGGGTATGCCTTTACCGACGCGACCTTCCGCCAGGCGCTTGCCGTGTCCAGCCCCTCGCATCCCCTCGCCAACGAAGACGGCCAGATCGAGGTCCGCCCCGGAGATCGCCTCCCCGGCATCGCGCGTCACGGCGCCACGCTCAGCGCCGACTACGAAGGCGCATTGGGCAGCCGGACCTTCTCGGTCGGCGGCGATGTCCTTGCCCGTTCGGGTCAGGGACTGGTGGGCGACGAGGCCAACCTCACGCCGCGTGTCCCCGGCTATGTCCTGGTCCACCTGCGCGCCAGCCTGGAAGTGGTCCCGGGCCTCTCGCTCTTTGCCAACGTGCGCAACCTGCTTGACAGCGACTACGCCACCTTCGGCACGTTCAGCGAAGTCGACGAGGTCGACCTTGCCGAAGCCCCGGATGCCTCGGACCCGCGCGCCTATGGCCCCGGCGCGCCCCGCCGCTGGACCCTGGGCCTGCGCGCCCGTTTCTGACGCCCACGCCCTGCCGCGCGGCCTGGGCATCCCATGTATTGAATCGCCCGCATCGGGTCCCCACGTCCTAACTCACGATACGAATGGGAATGGATATGGCCGGTGGATGGTCGCGCGATGGCGCGGTGCAGGATCAGATTGATGACACGGTAAGCGACGCGGTGCGCGGCGCCCGCGCCCGGATGCCCGCTGGCGAGGGGCTCGAATACTGCGAAGAATGCGGCGAGGCCATTCCTCCCCGTCGGCGCGAAGCCCTGCCGGGCGTGCGCACCTGCGTCGCCTGCCAGGGACAACGCGACAAGACGATCGCCCATTCCCGCATCAACCGGCGCGGCAGCAAGGACAGCCAATTGCGCTGACGCCAGCGCCCGAGCGCCTGCGCGCACCCGTGTTGGAATAGCCGCCACGAACAGCTATGCGGCGGGCATGACGGCATCCGATCTCGAACACCTGCTGATAACACGCCTCGTCCGCCAAAATGGCGGCACCACCCAGACCTGGCGCCGAGCCGTCGGGAAGGTCATTGTGCGCGACAGAAAGACGCACCCGCATTGCAACTGGGAAGTCAGGCCTGGTGGCACCGATGCCCATCGCGCCGCCATCGAAAGCCTGCTCGACGAAGTGCGGCTTGAATGCGCCTTCGTGGAAGCCGGCTAAGCGCAGCGCAGGACTGCGGCACCAGCTAGAAAGAGGCTGCTTTGCGCCCGTTCACGACCTTCAGCAGCCACGTTAGTCGTCATTGAAGCCGCCTTCGTGATCAACGGAAAGCTGCCAACTGCCCTCTGCAGAGCCGAAAGCCAAAACTCGGTCGTATTCTAGCCGTGCCGCCGTTTTGCTGAGACGCCGACGGCGCAAGAACATGCCGCAGACCACGATCGGGATGGCGCCGACTAAAAAGCCCAACCAATAAACCGGCAAGTCTCGAAGTTTGATCAAGCCTCTAAAATGAGCATCGAAGAGATAGGCAAGGGCGGCAATTGCAGTGCATATGGCGATTGCGAAGCACAAAAATTCGGGCCAACGAGGCAGTTCTATCGGGCGCGAAAAGCTCATCGTGGCAATATACGGTGAGTGCCAAGGGAGGCAATGCCAACCTTGCACTACGCTACATGCCCACAATGGGCGCTTTGTCGGAGCGGCAGATATCCTACGGGCGGTTGCCAAGACCCGACATTCGCCTACCGGCCCAGGCCCGCAGGTGCCAGCTCTATTTCAGCCGCTTGGCGAGCCATTCCGAAGCCTCGGCAATCGCGCGGTCGGCGAGGGAAGAGGCCGCGACCGCTTCGAGAAAGCTGTGGGTCGCGCCTTCGTAGACACGGCTTTCCACGGGGTTTCCGGCTTCGGCGAGCCTTCGGGCCATTTCCAGGTTTTCGTCCAGCAGGACGTCGCATTGCGCGATGCACAGCCAGGCCGGAGCCAGCCTGCCAAGATCGGCTAGCATAGGGAGGGCGCGTGGGTCCTGAACGGCTCCCGCGCCCAGATAGGTGGTCCAGAAATCGGCCATTTCCGGGGCGGTGAGCATGTAGCGTTCGCCATCGCCGTAGCGTTCGTAGCTGGGGCGCTCGGCACGGTCGAAGGCGCCGTAGTTGAGGAGCATCGCGCGCGGGAGCGGCTTGCCGGCAGCGCGGCGTTCGAGCGTTCCACACAAGGCCAGGTTGGCACCGGCGCTATCTCCGCCAAGCGCGTAGCGGACAGGGTCAAGACCGTGGGCAGGCCCTTCCGTATCGAGCCAGGCGAGAACCTCGGCGACGTCCTCAATCGCGGCGGGGAAAGGATTTTCCGGGGCCAGCCTGTAATCGAGGCCGAGCACGGCAATCCCGGCGCGCGCGGCGTACTCGCGCATCAGCCGGTCGTGAGTGTCGATGCTGAAGAGCGACCAGCCACCTCCATGAAGATAGACAAGAACAGGCAGGACATCCTCCGCCACCGGACGGTGGATGCGCACGCGCAGCGCATGGGGGCCGACGTGCAGTTCTTCGCTGGCGTACATCACGGGACCTGCACGACGCCAGGGTTCACGCTGCCGCTCGGCAATGGCGCGCATCTGCGCGACCTCCAGGCCCGGTCGCGATCCCAAGGCGGCCGATGCCGCGAACATCTGCGAGAGCCAGTCGCGGATCTCGGGATCGACATCGTCGTCCTGGAAGAAGGTGGCGGGCATTGGAAGTGTCCTTGGCGGTGGAGGTCGAGGAGATGGCAAGTCCTGTACAAAGGGAGCGAGGCCCGTGTGGAAACCGGCCTCGCTGCTTGAGGGACAGGTCGATCAGAAGTCGGCGGAGATCGACGCCTTGAAGGTACGGGGCTGGCCCTGGAGGACAGCGGACGAGAAGCTGTCGTAGGCCGAGGCCCAGTACGCCTTGTCGGCAATGTTATCGACGTTGAAGCGCAGGGTGACGGGGACCTCGCCCGCCGCGAAGACGTAGCGTGCGCCCGCGTTGAAGATGGTCCAGCTCGGGAGCTTGAACGTGTTCGCCACATCGACCCACTGCTTGCCGGTGTAGGTCACGCGGCCAGTCAGGGTGAAGCCGGGCAGCGGCGTGTCCCATTCGACATTGGCGTTCGCGGTCCAGTCGGGCACGCCCTTGGGCGTGGTTCCGGCGCTGGGATCGGTGGATTCCAGAAGCTTGGCGTCCACGTGGCTGACGCCCGAGATCAGGCGCAGGCCGGGCAGGATTTCGCCGTTGAGGGTGAATTCCACGCCCTGGTTACGCTGCGTTCCGGCGATCGCGTAGACCAGCGTATCGACGTCGGTGTAACCGTAGGGCTTGTCGATCTGGTACCAGGCGAGGCTGGCAAACATCGCTCCGATCTGCAGCTTGCCGCCCACTTCGTACTGGGTCGAGACGTAGGGCGGGAAGACCTCGCCGAAGTTGCTGGCGCCGAAGCCCGCAGTCGGGCCCTGCTGCAGCGATTCGATCCGGTTTGCGTAGAGCGAAAGACCCGCGACGGGCTTCACCACGAGACCGGCGACCGGGGTGATCTTGTTGAGCTCCTGGGTCCCTGTGAGCTCGCCACCGAAGGCCGAGTAACTCTTCGTTTCCAGCTTCTGGAGGCGCAGGCCGCCGGTGACGAGAATGCGGTCGTCCCAGAAGCCCACCGTGTCCGAGGCGAAGGTCGAGAAGGTGTTGATTTTCGAGATGGGATAGGGATCGTCGAGGTCGCCGCCGACATAGACCGAGTCCGGCAGATCGATCTGCACGGCATCGTAATAGTTGCTGGCGACGCCCGTGAAGTCGGTGCCATAGCGGAAATCGTAGGCGTTGCGGTTGACCTGCCAGCTGGCATTGGCGCCGATCACAATCTCCTGCGTGATTGCGCTGCCGAGCGTGACGCGCGCACCGGTTTCGACCGCCTCGTTGTTGTCGGTGCGCGGGACGTAAAGCGCGGTCAGGTAGCCGTCACCGGTCTGGGCGTCGTAGAGGTTGAAGCCGCCGTAGATGCCCTCTTCCGAACCGTCACGAGCACCGGCCTTGACCCACATCGTGGCGTTGGGCGCAAAGTCGTACTCGAAATTGAAGACGCCAAAGACGTCGCGCAGGTCGGTATAGGTGTAGTCCTGAGCGAAGTTGTAGCTGGCCGAGGGAATCTCGGGCAGTTCGCTGGTGGACAGCGTGAGCTTCGGGCGCAGGTGATCGACGCGCACCTTCTGGTAGGCGACATCGAGGCTCATGCGCACAGGGCCTGAATCCCAGTCAAGGCCGACGCCCAGGACCTGGGTCTTGCGGTCCTCGCGGTCGATGCCGGTCTGGCCGTCCTGGTAGTTGCCGTTGATGCGGATGCCGAAGTTGCCGAAGCGGCGCGAGACGTCGAAGCTGCCGCCGAAATGCGCGTCCGAGGTGTAGCCAAGGGTCGCCCGGTTGAGGTCCTGGTCACCTGCATGCTTGAGCAGCAGGTTGACGCTGCCGCCCAGCCCCGAACCGCCCGGCGCGGCGCCATTGAGGAAGGCCGAGGAGCCATTGAGGACCTGCACCTGTTCGAAGAGTTCGGGCGCGATCAGCTGGCGCGGGGTGATGCCGTACAGGCCGTTGAGGCCCACATCGTCGCCGTAGAGTTCGAAGCCGCGAATGATGAAGCTCTCGGCCGCGTTCCCGTAGCCGTACGTGGTACGCACGGTGGGATCATTCTCGAGCACTTCGCCCAGCGAGCGCGGCTGCTGGTTGAGGATCAAGGTCTCGTCGAAGCTGCGCACGTTGAAAGGCAGGTCCTCGGCGGCCTTGTCGCCCAGGACACCGGCAGAGCCGCCGTTCCCGACGTGCGTGGCGTTCTCACGCTGCGCGGTGACGACGATTTCCTGCGTCGTCCGGCTGTCCTGCGCAAAGGCGGGCGTGGTGAGCGCGGCAAGCGCGGCCGCAAGGACGAGCGAGCTCGCGCTGGCACGGCTCGTGCGGCTCAGGCGAAGGCGCGTGGATTTGGTCGGCATTGTTTGATCCCTCACTAAGAGCACCCCCCTAAGGTGCAAACTGGTTATGCCCGGGACATGCCCCTGAAGTCCCGTTGTGTTGCGAAGAGTGCGGCCCCTCTAGTCCCTGCAAAACATCCAATTCTACGTACTTCAAGGGGCCAAGGCGCTCAGCCGTAGACCTGACGGCCCTCCAGCCAGGTGCCAAGGACCCTTGCCGTGTCGAGCTTTTCCAGGGGCATCGTGGTCAGATCACTGTCCCAGACCACGAAATCGGCGAGCCGCCCGGGGGCGAGAGACCCGGTGTCCTGTTCACTGCCACCGGCCCATCCCGCTCCCTTGCCGTAGCACAGGAGGGCATCGTGGATGTCCATACGCTGGCGTGGGAACCAGCCATCGGGATTCTTGCCGTCGAGCGTTTCGCGAAGGGTTGCCGCTTTCAGGCCGGTCAACGGGTCCAGCGGAGCCACGGGCCAGTCCGAACCGAAACATACCCGCGCCCCGCTCGCGAGCAGCGATTGGAAGGCATAGGTCGTCTCGAGGCGCTTCGTACCGATCCGGCGCACCGCCCAGCGACCATCGTCGATGGCGTGGTAGGGCTGGACCGACGCGATGACACCCTGTTCGGCAAAACGTCCAATGGCGCCGGGCGAAAGGTGCTGGGCGTGTTCGATGCGGCTGCGCCGGTCGCGCGGACCATTCGCCGTAGCGGTATCGGCCAGCATCGCGAGGACGATGTCGTTGGCTTCATCGCCGATGGCATGGGCGGACAACTGGAATCCGGCCTTGTCCGCCTCGCGGAACCAGCGGCGCATATCCGCCTCGTCGGTGACCGTGATGCCCCGGGTCGAGGGATCATCGAAATAAGGGGCGTAGAACAGCGCGGTGCGCGATCCGAGCGAGCCGTCGAAGACAACCTTGCAGCCGCCCCAGCGTACCAGCGTATCCCCGCGACCTTCCTCGGCGACGATTGCGGCAAGCTTTGCCCAATCGGAGAGCGGGGTCATGGCATAGAAACGCATGTCGAGCCCACCTGCGGCCTTCATGCGCCGGGCCGAGTGGAACGTATCCCAGCTGATGCCGGGCTCGTGGACCTGGGTGATGCCTTTCGAGAGACCGAGCGCGATCCCCTTGCGGTTGGCGGCGTCGATGGCGTCCTCGGTGGGAACAGGGATGCGCGCGAGCACGAAGTCCTTGGCTGCGTCCTTGAACACGCCGGTGAGACGACCTGCCGCATCCCGGACAACGACGCCGCCCGGGATGTCGGCCAGGCCATCGGCAATACCGATCGCCTGAAGCGCGGCGCTGTTCATCAGGACCATGTGCAAGTCATAGCGGACGACCGCCACGGGTGTATGCGGCGTGACGGCATCGATCCAGTCGCGCGTGGGCAGGCCGCCGCCCCAGCTGTCGTTGTCCCAGTTGCCCCCCTGGAGCCATTGTCCGGGCGCGGCGTCCTTCGCAGCCCCCGCGAGGATAGCGGTGAAGGCTTCGCGGCTGCGCGCGGTGCGCAGCGATGGCTGGTCGAGGGTGGCGGAGGCCAGGGTGAAGTGGACATGACAGTCGGTCAGCCCGGGGGTGACCAGCGCCCCTTCGAGGTCGATCCGCCGGGTTCGGGGACTGGCAAGGCTCTGTGCCGCTTCGCGGCCGAGGGCGGCGACGCGTCCGTTCACGACGCCCAGGGCATCGGTGAAGACCCGGCGCCCTTCCCCGGTCCAGATGCGTGCATTGGTGAATATCGTGTCGACCGGTCCGCTTGTGGCCAGAGCGGACTGTGTCGTCCAATCCAGACCGACCGCAAGTGCCCCCGCCGTGGCTGTGCGGGCGAGTAAGGTCCGGCGGTCGAGTCTGGTCATCGTGCGGGCGCCCCGAATAGCTGGCTTGGATGCATTTTTGCCGAGTGTGCCAGATTTTCTGGAGCCTCAAAGTTCCAAGTTTTCACAAATTGCGGGGTCCAGCTGGACCGGTCAGCCCTTCGCGGCGCGGGCAAGGGCTGCAACGGCGAGCCCGGCTTCGGTTGCATCGAGGCTGGCAAAGCCAAGTCTGAGCCCCTTCTCGGCGCTGTTGCGGCTCATGAAGGAGCGGTGGCTGGCAAAGCGCAGACCCGCGGCGAGAGCCCTCTCCTCGATGGCCTCGAGATTGCCCTCGAAGCGGACCCAGAAAGCCAGTCCCCCGTCGGGCATGGTGAACTGCGCGTGGCCAGCAAGTTCGCTCTCCAGCAACTTGGCAAAGGCACTTCGGCGCTCGGCATAGATACGCCAGGCCTTGCGAGCATGGCGGCGCACCTCGCCGCTCTCGATCAGGTCCGCACAGGTTTCCTCGGTGATCGTGTTGCCCATGCCATCGGTCAGCGAAACACGGTGGGCGATGGCCTCGATGACCGGCCTGGGGGCCGCAAGATAGCCGATGCGTAGCGCTGGCAGCAGCAGTTTGGACATCGAGCCGAGATAGAGCACCTGGCTTGGTGCGTAGCCCGCCATCGGCAGGAGCGGTTGGGACTGGAAGTGGAATTCGTGGTCGTAGTCGTCCTCGATGATGGCCACCCCGAACTGGCGGGCGATGTCGAGCACCTGCAGACGCCGTTCGGGACGCATGGCAATTGTCGTCGGGAACTGGTGATGGGGCGTGAGGAAGACCGCGCGCACCGAATGGCGGCGGCAGGCGGCTTCCATTTCCGCGATGTCGATCCCGTCCGCATCGATGCCGACCGGAATGACCTTGCCGCCAAGCGCGCGGATCGCGGCAACGGCAGGCTCGTAGGTCAGTTCCTCGACGATCACCGCATCGCCGGGGTGAATCAGCACCTGGAGCGCAAGGAAAAGCCCGTTCTGGCTGCCGCGCGTGATGCAGATGTTGTCGGCGGTGAAGTTCAGCCCGCGCTGCGAGCGCAGCATGTCGGCGATCTGTTCGCGCAGGCGCTCGGTGCCGCGCGGGTCGCGGTACTGCAGACGGTTCGCCCGCGAGGCCCGCTGGACGGCGGAGCGATAGGCCCGGGCAAGCTGATCGGCGGGAAAGAGCCGACCATCGGGGGCGCCTTCGTCAAGCTTGATCCCCGCCCCGCCGGGAAGTGCGAGCGGGCGTTCGGGCGGCGGACTGAAGCGGTACTGAGGTTCATCGTCGAGGGGAACGGCCCTGGTAGCGGGATCACTCATGGGCACGGGCCCGGGATCAAACGGGCCAAGCGACTTGGGCAGCGAGCGCGACACGACCGTTCCGCGCGTTCCCTCGGTGGAAAGCCAGCCTTGCGCAATGAGGTCCTCGTAGGCGAGGACGACGGTCTTGCGGTTGACGCCAAGAGCGCTGGCAAGTTCCCGGCTGCTGGGCAGGAACGTGCCTGAGGTGAGCCGGCCGGTCTCGATGTCGCGGATCAGCGCATGGATGATCTGCATGTACATGGGCGTGCTACGCCCGGCGTCGATCTGCGCGCCGAGCGATATCTGCCAGGGTCGTAACATGGCTTGGTACCTTCGCAGCGAGGAAAGGGCGTTGGAGGCCCTTTCGGATTGGACCATGTTATTAACGCCAATTGGTACTTGTCTAGGGACCATGCGCTCGCGATCATCCTGACAACTCGAAGAAACCCCAAGGAGATCCGGCGCGCGTTCGCCCCGTTCGGATCGCCGCCAGCCGGAGCGCGTCATGCTGAACCCCAAGTTTGCCCACTATGGGAGCGAGGACGTGCGCCGCCTCATTGCCGACTATCCGCTGGCCTGGGTGCTCTCACCCGGAGCGCCCGTCGCGACCGCGACCGTGCTCCCGCTTCTCGGGCGCTACGACGCGGATGGACACCTTGTCGGGCTTGTCGGGCACATGTCGCGCCGGCGTGAACTCCACGCGCTGCTGCAAGCCGATCCGCAGGCCCATTTCCTGTTCACCGGGCCCCAGGGCTATGTCTCGCCCGAACACAGTGGGCGGCGCAGTTGGGGACCGACCTGGAACTACGCGACGCTCCAGATCGAGGGCGAGGTGCATTTCGACGAGGCGCTCTCGGGCCCGGCGATCGCACAGCTCGTCGAGCACTGCGAAGGCGGACGCAGCGCACCGTGGGCTCCGGAGGAACTGGGCGCGCGCTACGAGGCGATGCTGGGCGCCATCATCGGTTTCGAAGTGACGGTGACCGGGCTCGACGCGACATTCAAATTGGCGCAGGACGAGGATGACGAGGTGCTAGAAAATCTTGCCAGCGGGCATCCGGATCCGGCGCTGCGTGATTGGATCCGCAGCCTCAATGCCGCGCGTCTGGGGCCAGGCGGCGACCTGGGCAAGGGCCGGAAATAAGGAGGTTTCGTGGGGGCGAAGCGAATGACAGCACGAGACTTCTGGATGGCGGTGCACCGCTATTCCGGCCTTGCGATACTGGCCTTCCTCGGTTTTGCGGCATTGAGCGGTTGCCTGCTCGTCTACATGCGCCCGCTCGATGCCTGGCTCAACGCGGACCTGTTTCGGGATGCGCCTGCAGCCTCGGCTCCGGACGTCGCTCCGCTCGTCGATCGCTTCGCCCGGGACCATCCCGAGTTCACGGTGCGCTCGTTTCCACTGGCCGTTGCACCGGATGCGCGGATCCCGGTCATGGTCTACCCCACGAAGGGGGCGCAGCCGGTTGATCAGGTCTTCCTTGATCGGGTGAGTGGCGAGGTTGAAGGCCGTCGCCTGACCCTCCCTGCCTTCAACCGGCGCGGCGCGGCCGAACTCCTGCACGATGCGCATTATACCTTGATGCTGGGCACCTGTGGGCGCTGGTTCATGGGGGTGATGGCGCTGGCATGGCTGATCAGCAATGTCGTCGGCGCCTACCTGACATTCCCCGTGCGCGGCGCCTTCTGGAAGCAGTGGAAGCGAACCTGGCGCTTCAGCTTCAAGAGTGTCTTCTCGCGCCAGATGCTCGACCTGCACCGGGCGTCGGGGCTCTGGCTGCTGCTCCCGCTCACGGTGCTGGCCTTCACCTCGGTGTGCCTCAATTTCTTCAACGAACTCTATGCGCCCGTTGTCGAGCGCTTCGTGCCCGAACAGGAGATCGCCTTGCCACAGGACGAGGGCCGCGGACCTCTTGATTTCACAGGAGCGCTCGACGAGGCGCGCCGCGTCGCACAGGGCATGGGTGAGAGCTGGTTGCCCGCGACCGCGATCCGGGACCGCGAAGAGGACCGCATCGGTGTCACCCTTACCGACAGCGGTGTGCTCAGCTACAACGATCTTGGACCGATCTATCTCTATTTCGACCGGGCGAGCGGGAAGCTGGCCGAAGTCATCGATCCCTATCACGGCAACACCAACCTTGCGATGTATCGCTGGCTCTATCCGCTGCACAGCGGCCACATCGCCGGGATACCGAGCGAACTGGCGATCGTGGTGCTGGGGCTCGTGGTCTTCGCGATGTGCGTGACGGGGATCTACCTGTGGTGGAAGAAACGGCCGGGGCGCCTCGTGCAGCGCCGCGCGCGCAAGGGAGCAAGGACGTGACGCGCAGGATTGCAAGGGCGCTGCTGCTGGCCGGGGTTGGACTGGCCGCGAACCCGGTTCGGGCCGACCTGCCGATCACGCCGGAGCGGGTGCTCGAGGTGCGCCCCGATCGCACGACCTGGTCCTCGCTCGATGTCTCCCCAGATGGCCACACCCTCGTCTTCGATGTCATGGGTGATCTGTACACCATGCCCGCGACAGGCGGCGTGGCGAGCCAGGTGAGCGAAGGGCTTGCCTTCGACAGCCAGCCGCGCTTCTCCCCCGACGGGCGCTGGATCACCTTCACCAGCGATCGCAACGGTTCGGAGAACATCTGGATCGCGCATCCCGATGGTTCGGAGGCGCGCGTGATCTCGGATTTCGACGACGAGACCGTGATGGTCTCGCCCACCTGGAGCGCCAGCGGCGACGCCGTCTTCGCCAGCCGCTTCCGGCCTGATCTCAACAATTACGAACTCTGGCGCTTTCCCCTGAACGGCACGCCGGAACAGCTGGCGCCGATCAAGCCCTCCCCCGACGCCCCGCGCAGCGCCTGGCACTCCACGCTCGATGCCTCGGCCTCGCCGGACGGGCGCTGGCTCTACTACGCGCGCCGGGTGGGCGGGCTCGAATTTGACGTTCCCACGCGCTGGACGATCCTGCGCCGCGATTTGCAGACCGGCGAAGAGCAAACGATCATCGCGGGCCCTTCCGGGCGCGGAACCGGAGAGGATGCCTATTTTGCGCCGCGCATGGCGCCGGACGGCAGGCACCTGGCCTACGTGACCCGCCGGGAGGGCACGTCGATGCTGCGCCTGCGCGATCTATCGACGGGCGAGGATCGCGCGCTTGGCACGACACAGCTCGATGCCATGCAGGCCTCCTCCTGGCAGGGCATGGTGCCCGGCATGGCGTTCACCCCCGATGCCTCGGCCGTGCTTCTCAGCCGGGATGGCCGGTTCGTCCGCCAGCCCACAGATGGCAGCGCCGCACGCGTCCTGACGCGCACGATCGATGCACGCATCGCGCTGGCCCCATCCAACCGCTTTGCCATTCACGAGCCGACAGGCCCGGTCGAATCCAGGCTGGCTATGGAGCCGATGACCTCGCCCGATGGCACGCAGATCGCCTTCGCCGCCCTTGGCGGGCTCTGGGTGCAGGACCTGGAGGGCGGGGAGGCACGGCGCCTGCCCATCGACCTCGACCTGCCAAGCGAGCCGGCCTGGAGCCCGGATGGCACGCGACTCGTCTTCGTGACCTGGTCCGAAGCCGAGGGTGGTGCGGTATGGACGTCGTCCGCTGACGGTTCGGGCGCGCGCAAGCTGAATGTAACCCCGGCCTATTACCGAGCCCCGGTCTTCACCCCCGATGGCCGCCGGATTCTGGCCCTGCGTTCCCCGACCGACCAGCGCCGTCAGAACTATTTCGAGATCGGCATGGAGCGGGAAGGCGATCTTGTCGCACTCGACCCCACGAGTGGCGCAGAGCAGATCATCGCGCACGGCAACTTCGGCGGGCATGCGCAATTCACGCAGGAGGCCGGGGCCGCCTATTACTATACGGGGAGCGCGCTCGAGCGCGTGGATCTTGCAACGGGAGCCACTGCGCCTGTCGCAAGGGTGACCGGGCC
Source organism: Novosphingobium mangrovi (assembly GCF_022818885.1). Taxonomy (NCBI): domain Bacteria; kingdom Pseudomonadati; phylum Pseudomonadota; class Alphaproteobacteria; order Sphingomonadales; family Sphingomonadaceae; genus Novosphingobium; species Novosphingobium mangrovi. The sequence goes on from NZ_JALHAT010000008.1 coordinate 123,164, forward strand.
CTCCTACTACTTCATGGAGGGAAATTCCCCGGTCGACGACATGCGCATAAGCCCCGATGGGGCGACGCTGGCCGCGACCATCGGTGACAGGCTCTACGTCCTGCCGCGTCCGGCCGACCCTGCGCACGAGGTCGACCTCACGGCGAAGGACAGTCCGGCCCGGGCGCTTGCCGAGTCGGGGGCGGACTGGTTCGAGTGGACGGGACCGCATCGGCTCGATGCAGTGCTGGGAACCCAGTGGACCCGCTATGACACCGACGAAGGCACGCAATCTGCCGAAATGCGCCTGGTCGCCCGGCTGCCACGGGCAAAACCCGAAGGCTCGCTCCTGCTGCGCGGGGCAAGGGTCCTGACGATGGCGCACGGTGACCGGGTGATCGAGAATGCCGATGTCCTGGTAACGGGCGACCGCATCGCGGCCGTGGGCCCGGGCGGCACGCTCGATATACCCGCCGGGACCACGGTGCGTGACGTCACCGGCAAGACGATCCTGCCCGGCTTCATCGATGTTCACGACCATATCGGCGAGATCCGCCGCACCAACTGGGCCAGCGAAATGTGGGGCTTGCGCGCGCGGTTGGCCTACGGGGTGACGACAAGTTTCGACCCCTCCACGCTCAGTATCGACCACATGGGATACCAGGGGATGGTCGATGCCGGGCTGCTGCTGGCACCTCGCCTGCGCTCGACGGGTACGGCGGTCTTTTCCAAGGTTCGCATTGGCTCGCTCGACGATGCCCGACGCGTGCTGGAGCGCTATTCGGACGGCTATCGCATCTCCAATCTCAAGGAGTATCGCACAGGCGATCGCGAAGTGCGCCAGTGGGTGGCCATGGCCGCGCGCGAGCAGAAGCTCCTCGCCACGACCGAAGGGGCGCTCGCGCTCAAGCTGGATCTGACGCAAATCCTCGATGGCTATGCCGGCAACGAACACGCGCTGGCCGCCCCGCCGCTAGGGGACGACCTCATAGCGGTGATGAAGGCGATGGGCACAAGCTACGACACCACGCTTTCGATCACCAATTCGGGAGGCCCGGCGCTGGACTGGTTCATCGCCCACGAGGACCCCGTGGTCGATGCCAAGATGCGCCATTACTGGCCCGGCAACGCGATCCGCCAGAGGCTTACCCTGAGCCGGACTTTCCAGCCCCTTTCGCGCGAGCGCTTCCCGGTGATCGCGCAGGACTTGGTCCGCCTTGCAGATGCGGGCGTACTGGTCGGCATCGGCTCGCACGGAGAAATGCCGGGGATCGGCTATCACTGGGAAATGGAAGCCCATGCCCTTGGCGGGATGAGCCCGAAGGCCGTGCTGCACGCAGCAACGGCAGGTTCGGCGCAGACCATCGGGCGCCTGTCCGATCTGGGTACGATCGAGCCCGGCAAATTGGCCGATCTTCTCGTGCTCGACGCCGATCCGCGCTCGGACATTGCCAAGGCGCGCGACATCGCCTCGGTCATGCGGGGCGGCTTCCTCTATGATGCGGCGAACCTCCAAGAGATCTGGCCTCGGCTCGGCCCGGTGCCGCGCCCGTGGTTCGAAGGTCTGGATACCGAGAACTGGCTCGCTACTCCCATGCCTCCGGCCCACACGCACCACTGACCCGGTTCGCGAGCGCCCCCTTCCCTTTGGCGTGGGTACCTTCCTCCTGTTCACTCCATGAAAGCACGCCGCGCCGGGTCTTCGTAGGGGCGGGTTTAGGCCTATGCTTGGCCCGCCCCCGTGCCATTCTGGGGGTGGATTTCGCGAGGGTCGAACCAGCATGCCAACTGCGCGCCGCACATCCCAGCGCCTGATCGCCAAACGGCCCATCTCGCTCGCTCTTGCGGCGGCCCTGGCAGTAGCCCCCATGGCCCCGGCCGCGAGCGCGCCGGAAGAGGCGCCGCCATCTGGCAATCCGGCGCGCCAGATCACGGGCTATCCTGCGCTTTATGGGATTGCCGGAGCCAAGGAGCGTAAAGGGCTTCCCTTGGCGGATGCGGCCACGCGCTCCGCGGCCGCCACGCGCTATTGCGCGGCCATCGACTACGCCGCGCGCACCGATTCCGATGCCCTGCTGGTCTGGCGGGACGGGCAACTCGAACTCGCCAACGATTTTGCTCCGCACACCGCAAACGCGCGCAGCTGGTCCGCCTCGATGGCCAAGACGCTCACCGCCCTGGCTCTGGGCATCGCCATCGAGGAAGGCGTGATCGCCTCTGTCGACACCCCGGTGTCGGAGGTCCTGACCGAGTGGGACGAGGCGGCCCACCGTGCAATCACCTATCGACACCTGCTCGAGATGACGAGCGGACTGGAACATCCCGCACCGGGAAGCGCCGGAGCAAGCGCGCTCGTCGGCGGCGAGGACGCGGTGGGGGCCGGGCTCGCGCTGCCGGTGGTCAATGCGCCGGGCTCCACCTTCGACTACCATACCGTCAACGTCACCTTGCTGATCGAGGCGATCCACCGGGCGAGCGGGGAGCCCTTTGCCCGCTTCGTCTCCACCCGCCTGTGGCAACCGCTTGGCGCGGCTGACGCGCTGATCGCAGGCGATGCCAGCGGGCACGCCACGCCCTCCATCTACGCCCGGGCCCGCGACTGGATGCGCCTTGGCCTCCTCATCAAGGAGCGGGGAATGTGGCACGGCAAGCGCCTCGTTCCCACCGGCTGGATCGACGCGATGACCAGGCCGAGCCCGCGCAACGCCAACTATGGCTGGCTGACCTGGCTTGGCTCTCCCGAAGGCGAGGGGCGCTCCTATGGCCCCTATGTTGCATTCCAGGCCCGCCATTCGGCCCCCTTTCTCGCCAGGGACATGGTCTATCTCGACGGATTTGGCGGCCAGCGCGTCTATATCTCGCGCGAGGCAGATACGGTCATCGTGCGCACCGGCGGGATGTACGTGAACTGGGACGATGCGGCCCTGCCCAATGCCATACTGGGCTCTGGCACGGAGTGCGCCGCAAACACGCCCACCCACAATAAATACAAGTCGAAATCATATTAATTATAATCAAAATAGACTAGATTACTCATTATTAGTCATATTAATTCTTGCCGATAACGATTGCTTATGTAAATTTAGGCAAGATAATGAACGCAATGCAGAAAGACGTTGGTCGTGTCCTCATCTGCCGTAAACAGCCGACTTCACGTCCTCAATTGCATTCGCCGTCACAAGGCCATCTCGCGTGTCGAGCTTGTCACGGAAAGCGGGCTTTCCGCGGGGTCCATTTCGAACATTACCCGCGAGCTCGTCGACCATGGCATCGTCCGCGAGATCCGCGAACCCGCCGAAGGCCGGGGGCGTCCGCGCCTCGCGCTCTCGATCAATTCCGAAGCCGCGACAATGGCCGGCATGCTGCTCTATCCCTCCGGTTGCCTGCACGTGCAGATCACCAATCTCATGGGGGACGTCCTCGAAGAGGCAGACTATCCCCTGCCCCCCGCGCTGGCCGGAGGCGCGCTGGCCGACACCCTCGCGGAGTGCCTGCGCAGCACGGTGGCGAACCTGCGCTGGGACCTGCCGCGCCCGCACGCTGCCGGGGTCGGCTTCTTCGGAACGGTTCAGGCGGCTGCCGGCATCCTGCACTGGCTGCCCCCTGCGATCCCACAGGCGGTGCCCATCCAGGACATGCTGGAGCGCCGCCTGGGAATCCCCGTCTTCATCGACAATCAGGCCAACGTGATCGCCCGCGCGGAATGCTGGCGCACCCCGGAAGAGGGCATAGGCCTTCGCCATTTCCTGCAAGTCGGCCTCGACCTCAGCCTTGCGACCACGCGCGACGGGGCCGTGCTCATGGGCGGGCGCGGAGTGAACCCGGAATTCGGCCATGTGAAGACCAGCCTGGCCGAAGGCCTCCCGTGCTGGTGCGGTGGCAGCGGCTGCCTGGGCACGGTAGCCTCGGTTGGAGGCATTGCGCTTCGCGATGCGGCCATGGCCGCGCCCTCCCACGACGAAGTCCATGCGCTCGCGGCCCATTTTCCCGAGATCGCCGAGCGCGCCCGAGCCGGGGAAAACAAGGCGCGCGCCCTGTTCGAGGATGCCGGTACGGCGCTCGGCCTCTCGCTTGCCAACCTCGTCAACCTGTCCAATCCCGACGCGGTCCGGGTCATCGTCGAGGAACCGGCCTGGATCGAGCTGGCCGGTCCGGCCCTCACCCACGCCTTTTCCCAGAACCTGCTCAGCTTCCTGGGTGAAGACTTCCCGCTCACCTTATGCGAGGATGATCGCTCGACCCATGGCCTTGGCGCCATCGCACTGGTGGCCGAACGCCTGTTCCAGGACGAGCCCCTGCCCGACTGGAACTGAGCGCCCTGCCCAGCAATCCAACCCCTGCCCGGCCGTCTCAGCAGTAGTCAAGCGTCAGGCTGGTCGTGCGCTTGAGCTGCTGCATGATGACGAAGGTGCGCATGTTGTCGATGAGATCGCCGTCGAAGAGCTTGGCGTTCACGAACTCGCTGTACGACGCCAGATCGCGGGTGTGGACCTTGAGCATGAAGTCGATCTCGCCGGTCGTGTAGTCGCACGAAACCACTTCGGGCAGCGCCTCCACCCGCTCGCGAAAGGCGCTGACGATCTCGGTCGACTGCGAGCGCAGCCGCACCGAGACATAGGCCGAGATCCCCAGGTTCAGCTTCTCGGGATCGAGGATCGCTGCGGTGCGCTGGATGTAGCCTTCCTCGCGCAGCCGCTGGAGACGGCGCGAGCACTGCGAGGGTGAGAGGTGGATGCGGCTACTCAGTTCGCTGGGGCCCAGTTCCCCGTTCAACTGCAGGATCTCCAGGATACGCCGATCAAAGGAATCGAGCCGGTCCTTCGCCATGGTTACTCCCCTTCCAGATCACGACACACGGGCCACAGGACGTGTAGCCCGAAAGCACTGATCGCTCAAAACATGCATCAAAATCAACTTTTACGGTGTTATGTTGCAGATTTCCAGAAAAACGCGCGTAATAGGCAAACCCAGCGCACGCGCCTCCCGATAGAAGCACGCTCTCCACCCCGCTTCACCAACAACCGGAATGTGACGTGCTCTTCGACCGCTTCGACCTGCAACCCGACGATCCCCTGCTTGCCCTCATCGGCGAAGTGCGCGCCGATCCGCGCCGCCACCGCCTCGACCTCTCGGTCGGCGTCTACCGCGATGAAGAGGGGCAGACACCCGTCATGGAGGCAGTGAAAGCCGCCGAGGCGCAGCTTGTCGCAGGCCAGGCCAGCAAGGCCTATCTCGGACCAGCCGGTGATGTGCAATTCTGCGCGCGCATCGCCGATCTCGTACTGGGCGCGCACTCCGGCTGCCAGGTCGCGGGCCTGCAGAGTGTGGGCGGGACCGGCGCGCTGCGCCTCGCCGCGCGTCTGCTGGCGGTCAATCCGCGCCCCCACGGCGGCGGGCCGGCGACGATCTGGCTGGCGACGCCGACCTGGGGCAACCACGTTCCCGTCTTCGAAGAAGCTGGGCTTCGCATCCGCACGTTCGACCACACCGATGCCATGGGCACTGCGCTCGACTTCGCAGCATGGTTGGAGATGGCAGAGCGCGCAGAGCCGGGCGATGCCATCCTGCTCCAGGGCTGCGGCCACAATCCCACGGGGATCGACTTCACGGCCCAGCAGTGGGCCACGCTCGCCATGCGCATGGCCGACAAGGGCCTCTTCCCCCTCGTCGACCTTGCCTACCAGGGCTTCGGGCTTGGCCTGGAAGAGGACGCCGCCGGAGTGCGCACGCTCGTCGAGCGGGTGCCCGAGGCGCTGATCGCGGTCTCGTGCAACAAGACCTTCGGGCTCTACCGCGACCGGGTCGGCGCGCTTCTGATGACCGGCACGCAGGCCGCCCCGCTTGCCAAGGCCATGGCCATGGCCAAGGCGCTGGCGCGCGGCGAATACTCGATGCCGCCCGACCACGGCGCGGCCGTCGTGCGCACGGTGCTGGAGAGCGCGGACCTGACCGCCCTGTGGACGCGCGAACTGGACGCCATGCGCGCGCGCCTTGTCCAGACCCGCAAGGCTATCGCCGTGCATCCCCTTGCGGGCGATCTCGGCCTTACCGGACTTGCCAATCAGAAGGGCATGTTCTGCCTGCTCGGCGCCGGTCACCGCGTCGTGCAGAAGCTCAAGGACGAGAGCGCGATCTATGTCGCACCCGATGGCCGCGTGAACCTTGCCGGACTGCCGCTTGCGCGCGTCGACGATTTCATCGCGGGGCTTGCCTCTGCGTGCCGCGCGCCGCAGCCGGAGATGGCGCTGTGAGCCGCCCGCTGCGCACCTGCATCTTCGGTGGCGGCGCGGTCGGCTCGCTTGTCGCCGCGCGCCTCCAGAGCGCGGGCAAGGCCCCGACCATGATCGCGCGGGGGCGCCGCCTCGCGCAGCTGGAACGCCAGGGCATCACCTTTGCCGATCCCGCCTTACCGCCCATTCCCGTCACCGCGCTTGATGCGCAGACGGCCGCGATGGAGGGGGGCTGGGACGTCGTTTTCCTCGCACTCAAGGCGCAGGCCATTGCTGCCTCGCTGGAGGAGATCCGTCCGCTCATCGGCCCGACCACACGCATCGTCCCGCTCGTGAACGGCGTGCCCTGGTGGTATTTCCAGCCCGAGACCGCGCGCGCCGTACGCAGTGTCGATACGGCAGGTGCGCTGGTGGACGCCTTCGATCCCGCGCACATCATCGGCGCCGTTGTCTACGTGGGCTGCGCGCTCGACAGCGTGAGCGGCGATCTCACCTCGAACGGGCGTGAGCGCCTTGTTCTGGGCAGTATCGCGGATGCGCACGCAAAGACCGAAGCGCTTCTTGCCGCCCTGTTCGAGGGCTGTGCGATTGCCATCCAGCCGACCCGCGAAATCCGCCGCGAGGTCTGGTCCAAGGTCGCACTCAACCTCGCCAGCAACCCGCTCTCGGTAGTCGCCAACGCGACCGTGGGCGAACAGTTCACCTCGCCCCACCTGGCCCGCATCACGATCCCTATGCTGGAGGAGTGCATCGCGCTTGCCCGCGCGCTCGGCGTCGAGCCCAGCCTGACGCTCGAGGAGATGGTCGCCATCGGGCGGCGGATGGGGGCCTATTACACCTCGATGGCGCAGGACTATGCGCGCGGAGCAGAACTGGAGATGGGCGCGATAGCCCACTCCGCCCTCGAACTCGCGGCCGAGGAAGGCGTGGCAATGGACACCACCCGGACCGTTGCCGACATCTGCGGCTTCCTCTCCGAGCGCGAACTCGCCCGCGCCTGAGCCGCTCCGGCCCCCACATGAAAAAGGCCCGCAGGAAGAACGCTTCCTGCGGGCCTTTTGCCTATCAGATAAGCCTCAAGCTCACTGCTGCGCGGCGGGAACCGCGGGCGGCGGCGGCGGCGTCTCGTCGGTCGCGCCCAGCTGCTTCCAGTTGAGCACCGCGTTGTAGAGCATGCGGAACTCGCCCCAGTTCTGCCAGCGCCAGACCGGGTTGGTCGCGAACATCAGGATGCGCCCCTCGCCCGAGGGCACGTTGATGATCGCCGCGTTATCCTTGAGCTTGTCCCCGTCGCGGATGAAGCCACTGAGGATGCTGTCCTTGCCGCCCGGATAGGTCATCAGGACGTCCGCCTTGAGGCGCTCGGGCACGTAGTAGGTCGTGCTCTGGGCCCAGCGCAGCGGCAGTTCACCTTGCGCCAGTTCGCCGCCCTGCACCTTGCCGCCCTTCAGTTCCCCGGCATAGCCGTAGAAGATCGGGCTTTGGGGCTTCACCACCTTGCCCTTCACGATCGGGCCGGGCGCGTAGAAATTCGCCGGCGGAGCCTTGGTCGCGATCTCGCTGACAAAGCCGTACTCGATCGGCACCTCGCTGGCGCGGCCCGTGGTGATGAGCGTGCCGCCTGCGTCCACGAACTTCTTGAGTTCGGCAAGGCCCTCCAGCCCCATGCCGCCGCGGATGTCGGGCGAGGAGCCGTAGTCGCCCGAGAAGCGGTACTGGTCGGTCTTGGTGTAGGGCAGCGGCTTGCCGGTCATCGGAATGTCGAAGACGATGTCCTTGGTCGAGCGGCCCTGCTGGGGCAGGATGATGATGTCGTAATCAGCGCGCAGGTTGCCCTGGCGCACACGCTCCTTGAACAGGAGGTCATAGTCGATCTCCTGCTGGTCGAGCCCGTAGCGCAGCCAGCCCACATCCTGCGTCGAGCCCCAGGTGCTGAAGACGCCGAGACGGGGCAGTTCGCTGGCGTGGGTCTGCGCCTTGTCCGCCGCGCTGCCGATCCCCACCGCGTCGAGCGCGAGGGTCTCGACCAGCGGCTTCAAGGTGTCATAGGCGCTACCCGGCACGAGGAAGGAGCCTGCCGGAATGGTGGTGCCGCCTGATTTGAAGGCATCCTCGACGATCTCGACACCGTCGACGTCCGCCAGCTTGTAGCGCAGCGTCGCCATGCCCACGGCGCCCGTATCGAGCACGGCATAGGTCTTCGCGCCCGATCCGGTGATCGAGCCGCGCGGAGCGAAGCTGTCGACGGCGCGCGTAGGCACCGAGAGGATCTCCTCGTCCGCGCTCTCCACGATCCTGGCGTGCGCCATAAGGCCCATGGTCCAGGCCGCATCGTCGTAGGTGCCCACGTTCTCGTCGGGATAGTTGTCCTGGACCCGCAGCAGGATCTTGGCGAGACGGCCGTAGGGCTGGTCAAGCTTCACGATCAGCGAGCCCGCCGGGTAGGTGCCCTCCTTCAGCTTCACCTCGCGCTCGGCCTGGCCGATCTCGATGCCCTGAAGCTGCAGGATGTCGGTCACGAACTTGACGCGCGTGGGATCGGCCTGGCCGGCGGGAATGATGAAGCCGTAGGGCGCTTCACCCGCGCCAACCTTGATGGCATCGCGGCTCTTCTTGTAGAAGTTCTCGAGGATTTCCTTCGGGAAGCGCGAAGTCATGTCGAGGGCGGTAAGGACGCCCGTTTCCATGAAGTTGGTATTGTTGCGCAGCGACCACATGACCTCCTTGTAGGGAGGATTGGGGCGGTACCACTTGCGCGTGGTCTGGTCGCGGCCAAGGCCCGAGGCCGGATCGGGCGCGACATGGCGGTACATCGTCGTCGCCCCGCCATTGCCGAAGGTCTCGTACATACGGAGCATACCGTTGTGGTTGGACGACATGAAGGCGAGGTAGCCCGGCGTCCAGGCATCGACATAGCCATGCGTCCACACGCCCGGCATACCGTACTTGGTGAGCTGCGCCATCTCATAGTTGGAGAACCAGGGCAGCTCGGCGAAGAGCAGCGGATCGAGGTCCGGGTTCTGCGGCGCCATGCCCGAATAGATGTAGAGGAAGGGCACCGATTCATGCAGCTCGTGCATGATCGGGGGGTGCCATTCCAGGTACCACTTCATCAGTTCCTTGGCGCTCTTGTCCGACAGATTGATGTCGCGATTGTTGTCATGGTAGATGTATTTACCCCAGTACGGCGGGCCACCCGGCTTGTTGCGGTCGTCGCGCTCGTCGATGAGGTTGCGGTAGTACCAGTCGACATAGCGGTCACGCCCGTCCGCCTCGAGCACGGGGCTGAGCGAGACGATGACGTTGTCGCGAATGCGCTGGAATGTCTCGCTGTCATCGGCGAGCAGGCGATAGGCCAGCTCCATGAGCATTTCGGGCGGGCCGGTCTCGGCGCTGTGGAGGCCTGCGGAAATGTGGTAGATCGGCGGCGTCTCGGCGATGACCGCCTTGGCCTCCTCCTCGGACACGCCGCGCGGATCGGCCAGCTTGGCAAGGCCCAGACGCGTGTTCTCGATGCCGGCCATGTTCTGCGCCGAAGAGATCATCACGATGATGTTCTCGCGCCCCTCCTCGGTCTTGCCGATCTCGACGATCTTGACCCGGTCGGGCGCGGCCTGTGCCAGCGCGCGGTAGTAGCCCACGATCTGCTGGTAGTAGTGCAGCTTGTTGGGCGCGCCGATGTGATCGCCCAGCACCTCCTTGGGCGAGGGAATGGTCGAGGATGCGGGCAGGTGATCGACCAGCGGGCTCATGAATTCGGGCTTGGTGGTCCAGGACTTCACCGCCGCGGCGTAGTCGCTGTCCATGGCCGGTGCGCTTCCCGCCTGCGCGTGGATTTGCGCTGCACTGCACAGCAGCAGGGCGCCGAGCGCGCCCACGTGACTCTTGCGGAACATGAAGCCTCCTGTTGTCCCTGTCGTGCAGACGGTGGGCTGGCCGCCGGGAAGCGGCCGGGCGTGCCCTGCGATCTGTCTGCAACCCCGGCGCGCACCCTTGGCGCCCTTCGCCCTCGATGCAACCGGTTTTCATGCGACTTTCCGGAAACTTGTCCGCTGCCCGGACGTGCGCCCCGTCAAATCGGGCAGATTCTCGCCAGACGAGGACGAAACAGGCGCCCTTTTGCGGATTCATGCACGTTTGTTGCGCAAAGCGATACGATCAAAGCCCTCTGCAACAAGTCGACACGCGATCATGCCACCATTTTGTTGCGCCCTCCCCTCTTCCATTCGCGCGCCAACCGTGCAATCGGATCGGGCGATGTACGTCCTGTCATCACGATTGCGGGGGCAAAGCCGCTTCAAGGGACAACATACATAGGCAGGGAGAGCGAAGACGCCGAATGAGGGCGGTCGCACAGCGCTGTGCGGCCAACAGGTTTCGCGCGTGCAACAAAAGAAAGTGCGCGCCGAGGATTCAGGGGGAATACCGTGTTCACGAATACTACCACGACGTTGTCGGCCCGGGCCATGGGCCGGAGCCTCTTCACGGCTGCCAGCCTGATCGCGCTGGCCTGGGCACCGCAGGCCAGCGCCCAGGAGCAGGCCGCGACGAACGGGGACACCATCGTCGGCGCCGACATCGTGGTGACCGCGCTCAAGCGTTCGAGCTCGATCCAGGAAACGCCGATCTCGATCTCGGCCGTCACCGGCGAGACCATGGCCAACTCGGGCGTGCAGGACATCGCCGACCTGGCCGCAAGCGCACCGGGCCTCAGCTTCGTGGACGGCGGCCCCTCGCAGCGCCGCGTCGTCATCCGCGGCATCCAGGGCTCGGGCGAGCCGATGATTGGCACCTACTACGATGAAACCCCGGTGACCGGTATGATCGGCGCGGGCAACGACGCGGGCGGCTCGACGCCGGAACTCAAGCTCTTCGACGTCGAGCGCGTCGAGGTCCTGCGCGGCCCCCAGGGCACGCTCTACGGCGCAGGCTCGATGGGCGGCACGCTGCGCATCATCTACAACAAGCCTGACCTGACCGGCCTTGGCAGCGCGGTCGATGCCAGCCTCTCGAACACCCGCTATGGTGGCTGGAACTACGATGCCAGCGCCATGCTCAACGTGCCGCTCGCCACCGACAAGGTCGGCGTGCGCGTGGTCGGCTTCTACAAGCGCCAGGACGGCTACATCGACAACACCGCGCTCGGCATCGACGACATCAACGTCCTCAAGAGCTATGGCGGACGCCTGATGCTGCGCATGCAGCCTTCGGACCGCTGGACCTTCGATGTCACCACCTTCCTCAACCGCACGCGCACCGACACCCCGCTGTGGACCCAGGAAGCGGGCAAGTTCAATTCGGACGCCTACACCCGCCAGCCGATCGTCGATGACACCGAACTCTACTCGATCGCGTCGACCTACGAGTTCGACTTCGCGACGTTCGTCGCCTCGGGTTCGTACATGCACCGCGAACTGTCCTCGGCAAGCGACGTCTCGCGCTTCATGCAGGCCCAGCGCAGCGAAGGGCGCTGCGCCGCGCTCGTGGGCGGGGGCAGCCCGTGCAGCGACAGCCAGCTGACCGACTACTACGACCTCGTCGACTGGCAGTCCTACTCGGTGCTCTATCCCCAGCAGGAAATGGACGCCTGGACAGGCGAGCTGCGCCTCAGCTCCAACACCACCGGCATCCTCGACTGGACCATCGGCGGCTTCTGGTCGGACCGCAACATCGCGGTCTGGAACCCCCAGGTGAACACCAATCGCGTCTCGGGCGAGATCATGCGTCCGCTGCAGGTCGTGACCGGACGCCACATCGACGATTCGCTGACCCAGCTGGCGGGCTACGGCGAAGTCACGCTGCATCCCTTCGAAGGCGCGCAGCTGACCGGCGGTGCGCGCTACTTCCACTACGACAAGGACATCGTGGGCTACACCGATGTGCCCTCGATCCTCGTCGGCGCGCGCATCACCCCGCCCACCGCGGTGGATTCGACCGAGAACGGCTGGGTGTTCCGCTTCAACGGCTCGTACGAGTTCACGCCCGACGTGATGCTCTACGCCGAAGCCTCGCAGGGCTACCGTCCGGGCGGCGCGAACCAGGTGCTCGGCCTTGACGCTGCGCTCACCGGCTACAACTCGGACAGCCTCTGGAACTATGAGGTCGGCCTCAAGACCAGCTGGTTCAACCGCGCGGTGCTCTTCAACATCGATGCCTACTGGATCGACTGGAGCGACATGCAGGTCACCCAGCGCACCCCCAACGGCGCGTTCTCCTACCTCGGCAACGCGGGCAAGGCGACGGTCAAGGGCGTCGAGGCCGAGGTCAACGCGATGCTGCTCGACGGCCTCTCGCTCCAGGGCAACGTGACCTACACTGACGCAACCCTCGCTGAGGATCAGAACACCGGCGCGACGGCGACTTCGGGCCTCAAGGGCGACCGCATCCCCTACGTGCCCAAGTGGATGGGCGGCGCTTCGGCGCAGTACGACTGGTCGCTCACCGACAGCCTTGGCGGCATGGCCCGCGTCGACTTCAACTACGTGGGCGGTTCGTGGTCGGACTTCCGCCGCAACTACACCTTCGCGCGCGAGGTCGAGGACTATGCCCTCGTCAACGCACGCCTGGGCGTGGAAGGTCCGGGCCAGTCCTGGGGGGCCTACCTCTACGTGACCAACCTGCTCGATGCGACCGCGATCACCCGCGCCAGCTCGAGCGCGATTGCACGGGGCCGCACGCTGGTGAGCAGCGCGACCCCGCGCACCATCGGCGTCAACGTGCGCCAGAAGTTCTGATCCCAGACCTTCGGACCAAAGCGGCGGGGAGAGCCCCCTCTCCCCGCCGCCGTCACCTTGCGACCAACCGGAGTTTTCCCACCCCCATGCGACCCACACGTACCGCTCTTCTTCGCGCCCTGCCTTTCGTCGCCCTGGCTCTGGCCCCGCTTGGCCAGAGCGCACTGGCCCGCGACGCCGTCGTCCACGCCGGCACCTTGTTCGATGGGGAGGCGACCCGTTCCAACGTCTCCATCGTCATTGCCGATGACCGCATCGTCGCGGTCGAGGACGGCTTCGTCACCCGCGAGGGCGCCGAGGTCATCGACCTTTCGGGCGAAACCGTGCTGCCCGGCTTCATCGACACCCACGACCACGTGACGATGGGCTACAGCGGCAAGAACCCGGTCGCCGAACGCGCGCAGAAGACCGACATCGACACCGCGCTGGAAGCGGTCGCCTACGCGCGCGCCACGCTGCTCGGTGGCTTCACCAGCATCCGCGACGTGGGCGGCGAGACGTCGATCGTCGTCGGGCTCAAGAAGGCCATCGCGGCGGGCGAGATCGAAGGCCCGCGCATGTGGGTCTCGGGCTATCCGCTCGGCCCCACCGGCGGCCACGGCGACCCGCAGAACGGGATGAGCCCCGAGCTCGACTTCCACTCCGAGGGCCGCGTCATCGACGGCCCCATCGAGGCGCGCAAGATCGTCCGCGGCATGCACCGCGACGGGGTCAACCTCATCAAGATCATGCCCAGCGGCGGCGTGCTCTCGATCGGCGATGATCCCAACCACCAGACCATGACCGACGACGAGATCAAGGCCGTGGTCGACACCGCCCATAGCCTGGGCATCAAGGTCGCCGCACACGCCCATGGCAAGACCGCGATCCTTCACGCGTCGCAGCTGGGCGTCGATTCCATCGAGCACGGCTCCTTCGGCGATGCCGAAACCGACAAGGCGATGAAGGCCAACGGCACCTATCTCGTGCCCACACTGCTCGTCGCCGAGACGGTGGTGCAGATCGCCAAGACCCACCCCGAGACGCTCAACCCTTCGGCCGCGGCCAAGGCGCTGGAAGTCGGCCCGATCGTGATGAGCAACCTGGGCCGTGCCTACAAGGCGGGCGTCAAGATCGCCTTCGGCACCGACCAGAGCCTGGCGCCCCACGGCACCAACGCCAAGGAGTTCGCCCTCCTCGTGCGCGCCGGGATGACCCCGCGCGATGCGATCCGCGCGGCCACCGTCAATGCCGCGGACCTGCTGGGCGCGAGCGATGTCGTGGGCTCGCTCACCCCCGGCCACTACGCCGACCTTGTCGCGGTCAAGGGCGATCCCTTCGCCGACATCACCCTGCTCGAGAACGTCGACTTCGTGATGAAGGGCGGCGAGGTCGTGAAGGCGAACGGCAAGGCCAAGTAATTCAGGACCAAAGGATTCAAGGGGCCATCGCCCCTTGACCCCAGAATCGTCTACCTCACCTTCCGCGCGCTAGGCTGGCTGCGCAAGGTGAGGTAGACGGTATGGGGAGCCCGAGGGCGATGGCCCTCGGAAATCTTCTTTTCCTTCTCCCTTTACATTGCACAGGCAGCGCGTTCGCGGATATGATGGGCTCATCATGCACCGCGCCCTCACCCTTCTCCTGTCCGGCACCCGTGGAGGCCTCGCCTCTGCGCACCGGATCGCGGTGTTCGCGCTGGTCGCGCTTGGGCTTGCCCTGTCACCCGTCCTTTCGGGCACGGGCGAGGCCAGCCCCGCGCCTTCGCACGCGATGGAGATGGCCCATACCGGCTGCGAGACTTCGGGTCACGGCACGGGACATGACACCGGCCATGGGAAGGCCCCGCTCGCCAACCTCCACTGCATGGCCTCGTGCCTGGCCGCAACCGGGCTTGCCCTGCCCGACCTTCCCGCGCCCCCGGCGCTGCGCCCGCTCCACCGCGAGCGTCCGCAGCCGCGCGCCATGGCCGCGCTGGCCTCGCACGCCTCGCCGCTCGATCCCCCGCCTCCGCGGGCTGTCTGATCTTCGAAGTCGGGCCGCACCTGCGCGCCTGGACCTTGCCGTTGCATTTCGGAATTCAGACCCGGCTCTGCCGGAAGGATACCCCATGTTCCAGACACCCCATGACCGGCGCGCGCTGCTCGCCGGCGCGCTGACCGCAGGCGGCGGCGCGGCGGCCTCGCTGCTCTTCCCCCACTGGGCACGCGCCCAGATGCACCACCACCACGGTGCCCATACCGCGACCGGCACCGCGACCGGCGCCACGACCGAAGGTGCGCTGAGCGGCGAGCACATCGCGCTCAACATCGCGCGCACGCCATTCACGCTGGGCGGACGCACCGCCAGCGCGACCACCGTCAATGGCACGGTGCCCGGCCCGCTCATTCGCCTGCGCGAAGGGCAGGACGTGGAGCTTGCCGTCACCAACCACCTCGATGTCGACAGCTCGATCCACTGGCACGGCATCCTGCTGCCTTTCCAGATGGACGGTGTGCCCGGCGTCACCTTCCCCGGGATCGCTCCGCACGAGACCTTCACCTACCGCTTTCCCGTGCGCCAGTCGGGCACCTACTGGTACCACAGCCATTCGGGCGGTCAGGAAGGAACCGGCCTGTTCGGCCCGCTGGTGATCGATCCCGCCCACGGTGAGCGCGTGGAAACCGAGCGCGAGATGATCCTCATGCTCTCGGACTGGAGCTTCACGCCGCCCATGGAGATCTGGCGCAAGCTCAAGGCCCGCCCGGATTACTACAACTTCCAGCAGCAGGCCCTGTTCGAGAACCCCTCGGGCAAGCCTTGGACACAGGAACAGAAGCTGGCCTGGGGCCGCATGCGCATGTCGCCCATGGACATCGCCGACGTGACGGGCGCGACCTACACCTACCTCATCAACGGCCAGGGCCCGGACGCCAACTGGACCGGCCTGTTCCGGCCCGGTGAGCGGGTGCGCCTGCGCGTCATCAACGCCTCGGCCATGACCATCTTCAACCTGCGTATCCCGGGTCTCCCCTTTACCGTGATCGCGGCCGACGGCAGCGACGTCGCGCCGGTCGAGACCGACGAGATCCAGATCGGCGTCGCCGAGACCTACGATCTGGTGGTGACGCCGGACGCGCGCGCATACTCGGTCATCGCGGAATCGAGCGACCGTTCGGGCTTTGCCCGCGCCACACTGGCCCCGCGCGCCGGGATGGTCGCTCCGGTCCCCCCCTTACGCAAACCGCCGCGTCTCACCATGAAGGATATGGGGATGGGAGATAGGGATGAAACGGACCACTCCGATCACGCCATGGGCAGCATGGAAGGCATGGACCACGGCGATGGCGGGATGGCGATGAACCACTCCATGCGCGATCCCGCGACCGCGCCCGGCGTGGAGCTGACACCCGGCGTCGACATGCTGGCCCCCATGCCCACCGACCGCACTGGTGAGCGGGGCCTGGGCCTTGATGACGTGGACCATCGCGTGCTTGTCTACACCGACCTCGAAACGCCCGAAGACCGCGACGACTTGACGCCGCCCACGCGCGAGATCGTGGTACACCTCACCGGCAACATGGAACGCTACATGTGGTCCTTCGACGGGCGGCGTTTCTCCGAGATGGTCGAGCCGATCCGCCTTGCCCACAACGAGCGCGTGCGCTTCACCCTCGTCAACGAGACGATGATGACGCACCCGATCCACCTGCACGGCTTCTTCTTCGATCTCGTCAACGGCGCGGGCAAGCGGCGGCCGCGCAAGCACACGGTGAGCGTGCTCCCCGCGGGCAAGGTCTCCTTCGACGTGACCGCCGATGCGCCGGGCGACTGGGCGTTTCACTGCCACCTCCTGCTGCACATGATGTCCGGCATGTTCAACGTCGTCACCGTGCGCCCGCTGGAAGGAGGTGCGGCATGACAAAGGCCCGTTTCCTGATCGGCGCCCTCACCGGCGCGCTGCTCCTTCCCGCTCCGCTGCACGCGCAGGACCATTCCGGTCATGACATGTCCGGCCACGCCATGGACCATTCGCAGCATGGCGAGGGGATGGCGATGCCTTCCCACGATGGGCATGATGCCCATGAGGGACACGCCATGCCCATGAACGCGGGCGCGCCGTCGATGGCGCAGGACATCCCGCAAGGCCCGCCCCCGCCCGAGGCGTTCTCGGGCCCGGACCACGCCGCCGATATGTATTTCCCCGGCGAAGACATGGCCCACGCCCGCCACATGGTCCGGCACGAGATGGGCGGCATGGGCACCACCATCGTCATGCTCGACCGGCTCGAGGCGAAACTGGGCAAGGGCAGCGACGGCCTTTCATGGGAAGGCGCGCTGCGCACCGGCGGCGACATCGACCGGTTATGGATCAAGAGCGAGGGCGAAGCGGCCTTTGGTGAGGGCATCGAGGACGCCGAAGTCGAAGTCTTGTGGGGCCACGCCATCGGCGCCTGGTTCGACCTCCAGGCCGGGGTGCGGCAGGAACTGGGCCCGGATCCCGACCGCACGCAAGTGAGCCTGGGTGTCGAGGGGCTCGCGCCCTACATGTTCGACATCTCCGCGCAGGCCTTCCTGTCGACCAAGGGGGAACTGACTGCACGCTTGGAGGCCGAGACCGACCAGCGTCTGACCCAGCGGCTGATCCTGCAACCGCGCGCCGAAGCGCTGTTCTCGGCCCAGCGGATCGCCGAGCGCGGCACCGGACGCGGGCTCACCTCGCTCGAGGCGGGCGTGCGCCTGCGCTACGAGTTCGCGCGCCAGTTCGCACCCTACGTGGGCGTGGAATGGCAGAAGAAGTTCGGCTCCACCGCCGACTATGCCCGCGCGGTGGGAGATGACCCCGACCGGGTGGTTGCGGTCGCGGGCCTCAGAGCCTGGTTCTGAGGCTAACGGAGGGGCCGGTGCACGCGCATCGCCCCCTTCCTCGCATCACTTCCGGGATCACTCCCAGAATCACTCTGGGTGGGGCCGCGCGTGCGCGGCGAGGAAGGTCTGCGCCGCCAGTGTGGCCAGTTCCTCCAGCTGTGCCTCGCCCGGCTGCTCGGGCGCGCCCATCAAGAGGGCGTTCCAGGGCCCTGCCCGGCACAGCGCCACGAACTGCTGGGCCAGGAGGCGCGGGGGACGCGCCGCGAGTTGCCCCCGCGCGATGCGCTCCTCCAGCCAGGCGGTCACCATGTCCTCACCCTCTTTCTGGCCCTGCTCGAAGAAGATCTGGCCGAGCTTGGGGAACCGTCCCGATTCCCCCACCGCCAGACGGTAGTGGGCGATGGCCTCGGGCATCACGAAGAAGCGGGTGAGCGCCCGCGCGAGCGCGAAGATGGTCTCGGCAAGGTCGGCCTGCGGATCGTCGAGCAGCGCCAGCACGGGCAGCCCATGCTCTTCGCTGACATCGCGCACGACCGCGCCGAACAGCTCTTCCTTGCTGGAAAAATAGCCGTAGAGGGTGCCCTTGGAGCCTCCGACGAGCGCCGCGATGCTCGCCATCGAGGTCGCGCTGTAGCCCCCATCCAGGAAGGCTGCGCGGGCAATGGCAACGATCTCCTCGCGCTTGCTCTGCGTCTTCTTTCGCACCGCGTCCTCCCCCTGTTCAAATACCATACGGTACGTTCGCAATAGGAGCGAAGACCGCCCCTTCGCAAGACGCCCTGTCCCGCAAACAACAGAGCCCGGCCCACACACGGCGGCGTGGACCGGGCCTCTCGCGTCCTAGAGGGACGTCGCCTCGTCCTGCGGCGACCAGCCGCCGCCCAGCGCCTGGTAGAGCTGGATCTCGCCGGTCAGCTGCGCGAGGTGATCGACAAGGTACTGCTGCTGCGCGGAGAAGACCGTGCGCTGCGCGTCGAGCACGACGAGGTAGTCGCGCACCCCGCCCCGGTAGGCCTTGTCGGCGAGGTCGAGATAGCCTTGCGAGGAAGCCACCTCGCGCTGCTGCGCGGCCAGCTGCCGGCCAAAGGTCGCGCGTGCGGCAAGGCCATCGGAGACTTCGCGAAAGGCGGTCTGGATCGTCTTCTCGTAGGCCGCCACGCGCATGTCCCGGGTCAGTTCGGCGTAGCGCAGGTTGCCCTTCAGCCGCCCGCCGGTGAAGACCGGCAGGCTGATGTGCGGCAGGAACGACCAGGTCCCCTGGCCATTTCCGAACAGGCCCGAGACGCCGTCGCTGACTGTCCCGCCCGAGCCTGTCAGGGTCACCTGCGGGAAGAAGGCCGCGCGCGCCGCGCCGATATCGGCGTTGGCTGCCATCAACTGATGCTCGGCCTCCATGATGTCGGGGCGGCGCTGGAGGAGGGCTGCGGGAAGCCCGGCGGGCACGCGGGCCAGGATCGTGTCGTCGGCGATAAAGCCATTGTCAAACCCTTCGGGCAGAGTGGTCCCGACCAGCAGGCGCAGCGCGTTGGTGTCGGTCGCGACAAGGCGCGTGCCGCGCTGCACTTCGGCCTGGGTCTGCGCCACCAGTGTCGCCGCCTGGCGCCGGTCCAGTTCGGTCGCCGTGCCGACCTCCAGCCCACGTTCGACAAGGCCTAGCGCCTCCTCGTAGTTGGTGAGCGTGCGCTGGCTGAGGTCGAGGCGCTGCCGGTCGATCTCCAGCGTCAGGAAGGCGACGGCGATGTTGGCGACCAGCGTGATCTGGCTTGCGCGACGCGCCTGCTCGCTGGCGAGGTAGGTCTGCATGGCCTCGGAATTGAGGCTGCGGATGCGTCCGAACAGGTCGAGTTCGTAGGACGTCGTGCCCACGTCCAGGCCATACTGTTCGAAGACATGGCCCTGCCCGGTTTGCGACAGGTCTGCGGGCAGGCGCTGGAGCGATCCGTCCGCGCCCGCTTCCAGCGTCGGGAACAGGTCCGCGTGCTGGATGCGGTAGCGCGCCCGGTAGGCCTGAACGTTGAGCACGGCCTGGCGCAGGTCGCGGTTGTTCTCAAGGCCAAGCCGGATGACCTCGCGTAAGGGGGCGGAGCGGTAGAACTCCTCCCAGCCCAGGGTCTTATCCGTATCCTCTCCTAAGCCCGGTTCTCCGGCGGCGGCTTGCAGGTCCTCGGGCCAGTCCTGCGCCACGGGAAGGTCCGGGCGTTCGTATTTGGGGGTGAACGAACAGCCCGCGAGGGCGCCTGCAACAGTCAGGGCCAGAAGGCTACTCAGGGGGGCCTTGCGCATGATCATGCCTCCTGTCCGGTGTGCTCGGGGATATAGGGCGTGGGGCCTGAATGCGGCTTGGAGTAGTCCTGGCGCGGCACCTTGAAGAGCCTCATCACGCCCACGAAGAAAGCGGGCACGAGGAAGATCACGAGGATCGTCGCCCCGATCATGCCACCCACGACTGCCGTACCGATAGCAACGTGCGAACCCGCGCCTGCGCCCGAGGCAACCGCCAGCGGCAGCGTCCCCAGGATGAAGGCGAAGGAGGTCATCAGGATCGGGCGCAGACGTTCCTTGGCGGCGTGGATCGCGGCCTCGACCAGTTCCATGCCCTGGTCGTAGCCCTCGCGCGCGAACTCGACGATGAGGATCGAGTTCTTGGTGGCAAGGCCCACGGTGGTGAGCAGACCGACCTGGAAATAGATGTCGTTCTGCAGGCCACGCATCAGCGAGGCCGCCACCGCCCCCAGCACGCCCAGCGGCACCGCCAGGATCACCGCGACGGGGATCGCCGAGCTTTCGTAGAGCGCGGCCAGGCACAGCAGCACCGCGACAATCGAGACCACATAAAGCTTGCCCGCCTGCCCGGACGACTGCTCCTGCTCGAAGGAGACCGAGGTCCATTCATGGCTGATGCCCTCGGGCAGTTCGTCGATGTAGCCTTCCATGATTGCCATCGCTTCGCCCGAGCTGACGCCGCGCGCCGGTTCGCCCAGGATCTCGATCGATTCCACGCCGTTGTAACGCTCCAGCTTCTGCGCGCCGACCTTCCAGTCGATGCGCACGACGCCCGAGAGCGGGACCATCTGGCCCTGGTTGTTGCGCAGGTACCAGTAATCGAGGTCTTCGGGCTGCATGCGCTTGTCGATCTCACCCTGGATGAAGACGCGCTTGGTGCGGCCTGAGCGGGTGAACTGGTTGACGTAGAGCTGACCGAACGAGCCTTGCAGCGTGGTGTTGATCTCGGCCATCGAGACGCCCTGTGCCTCGGCCTTCTCGCGGTCGATCACGAAGTGGGCCTGGGGAATGTCGTCGAGACCGTTGGGGCGCACAGCGACCAGACGCGGATCGCTGCGGGCCTTGGCAAGTAGCTGGTTGCGCGCGGCGATCAGCTTGTCATGGCCCAGGTGCCCGCGGTCCTCCAGTTCCAGGTCGAAGCCGCTGGCGTTGCCCAGTTCCATGACCGCAGGCGGCAGGAAGGGGGTTACCGTTGCGCCCTTGTAGTCGTGGAAGTGCGCCATGGCCCGCTCCACCACCGCCATCGCGGTGTTCTCAGCGCCCTCGCGTGTCTCGAAGTCCTTGAGGCCGACGATGACGATGCCGGCATCCTGCGCGCGCCCGCCAAAGTTGAAGCCCATGACCGAAAGCACGCTGTTCACCGCCTCCTTCTCATGGTCCTGGAAGTAGGCGCGAATGTCGTTGTTGACCTTCTCGGTCATCTCCGCGGTCGATCCCGGCTTGAGCTGGACCTGCACGAAGACGGTGCTCTGGTCCTCCTCGGGCATGAAGCCCGAGGGCAGGACCTGGAGCAGGTAGAGCGTGCCCGCGGTCAGCGCGACATAGACGATGGCTGCGGGGCGCATGTGGCGAAGCACACCGGCAACGCCCCCGCCGTAGCGCTGGACCATGGCGTCATAGCGCGTGTTGAAGCCGTGGAAGAAGCCGCTCTTCTTGGCCTTGGACGGATCGTGGGGCTTCAGGATCGTGGCGCACAGCGCCGGGGTGAAGGTGATCGCCACGAAGGCCGACAACAGCATCGAGGAGATGATGGTGATCGAGAACTGGCGATAGACCACGCCCGCCGAGCCGCCGAAGAAGGCCATCGGCAGGAACACCGTCGAGATGACGAGGGCGATACCCACGAGCGCGCCGGTGATCTGGTCCATCGACTTGCGCGTGGCCTCGAGCGGGCTGAGGTGTTCCTCGACCATGAGGCGCTCGACGTTCTCGACCACGACGATGGCGTCATCGACCAGGAGGCCAATGGCCAGCACCATCCCCAGCATGCTCAGGGTGTTGATGGTAAAGCCGAAGAAGCCAAGGACAGCGAACGTGCCCAGGAGCACGACCGGCACCGCGATGGTGGGGATCAGCGTCGCGCGAACGTTCTGGAGGAAGAGGTACATCACGCCCACCACCAGGAGGATCGCGACGATCAGGGTCTCGACCACTTCCTCCAGCGATAGCTTGACGACGGGTGTCGTATCGTAGGGAAAATTGACCGTAAGGCCTTCCGGGAAATACTGCTCCAGCCGGGTCAGTTCGCTCTTGATCGCGGCGGCCACTTCCATCTGGTTGGCACCGGGTGCAAGGTTGATGCCGATGGCCGCGGTGTCGCTACCGTTCATCAGGCCGCGCGGCTGCATGTTCTGGCTGTTGAGCTCGACCTCCGCCACGTCCTTGAGGCGCACCTGCGAGCCGTCGGTGTTGACCTTGAGGAGGACGTTGCGGAACTGCTCGGGGTCGGTGAAGCGGGTCGGGCCTACCACGGTCGCGTCCAGCAACTGGCCCTTGCGCGCCGGCAGGCCGCCGATTTCGCCTGAAGAGACCTGCACGTTCTGGCTGGCAATCGCGTTCTGGACATCGCTGATGGTGAGGCCAAAGCTCTGCAGGCGTTCCGGCTTGACCCAGATGCGCATCGCGTATTCGGAGCCGAACAGGATGTAGTCGCCCACGCCCGAGATACGCGCGAGCGGGTTGGTCACGTTCGAGGCGAGGTAGTCACCGATGGCCGCGCGGTCCATCGAGTGGTCCTTCGATGTGAAGGAGGCAACCAGCATGAAGTTGCGCGTGGCCTTGGTCACCGAGAGCCCCTGCGCGACCACTTCGGCGGGCAGCATGGGCTGGGCAAGGGAGAGCTTGTTCTGGACCTGCACCTGCGCGATGTTGGGATCGGTGCCCTGGATGAAGGTCAGCACGATCTGCGCCGAACCATCGGCCTGCGCATTGGCCGACATGTATTCCAGACCATCGAGGCCGTACATCTGCTGCTCGATGGGCTGGATCACCGTATCGCGCACCGTTTCGGCCGAAGCGCCGGGATAGGTAACCGAGACCGTGATCGGGGGCGGCGCGATATTGGGGTACTGCGCGATCGGCAGCGAGACCACGAAGATCGCGCCCACCAGCATGATGATAAGCGCGATGACCCATGCGAAGACAGGTCTGTCGATGAAATAGCGGGCCATGTCAGTGGGTCTCCGCGCGCGCCACGCGCTTGGCAGCCGCGCCGCCGGAGACCTCCTCGACCGCAACCTTCGCGCCCGGGCGCACGGCTTCGAGGCCGTTGGTGATCACCCGGTCCCCGGCATGGAGCCCCTGCGTGACAATCCAGGAACTGCCGCTCGATCCATCAAGAGTGACGCGCGCTTCCTTGGCGCTGCCGTCCTTGGCCACCACGTAGACGAAAGGATCGGCGTGGATGTCGCGCGAGATCGCGTTCTGGGGAACCAGAAACGCGTTCTCCGCCACCGAGGCCCGCACCTTGGCGCGCACGTACATGCCCGGCAGCAGCAGGTGCTCGGGGTTGGGGAAGATCGCGCGCAGCGTGGTCATGCCCGTGCCCGGATCGACATTCACTTCGGAGAACGAGAGCTTGCCCTTGATCTCATAGGGCTTGCCGTCCTCCAGTGTGAGTTCGACCGGGATGTTCGCGCCGCTGCCCGCCGTCAGGTTCTTGTCGGTGAGATGGCGACGCAGGCGCAGAAGTTCATCGCTCGACTGCTGGATGTCGACGAAGATGGGATCGAGCTGCGTCACCGTGGTCAGCGCCACCGCCTGATCGGCCGAGACGAGCGCGCCCTCGGTCGTCAGCGAACGGCCGATGCGCCCGGTGATCGGCGAGGACAGGTGCGTGCGTTGCAGGTCGATGCGGGCGGCCTGCACCTCCGCTTCGGCCTGGTGCCAGGCGGCCACGGCATCGTCGCGCTGCTGGCGCGAAACAACCTTGTCGGCGACGAGATCCTCGTAGCGGCGGGCCAGATTGCGGGCCGAGGCCAGGTTCGCCACCGCGCGGTTGTAGGTCGCCTGATAGACCGAGGGGTCGATCTGGTAGAGCGTCTGCCCCTTGGCGACGTCCACGCCCTCGGTGAAGAAGCGGCGCTGCAGGATGCCGTTCACCTGCGGGCGGATCTCGGCGACGCGATAGGCGCTGGTGCGGCCGGAGAAGTCCATATCGCGCGGCAGGTCGCGCGGCTGCATGACCATGACATCGACCCGCGCGGGCTCGGGAGCCTTGGCTTCGGGTTCACCGGCGCAGGCGCCCAGCGTGAGGATCAGGGCCAGCGCGGCGCCACAGGCAGCGCCCCTGATGCGCGAGCGCCGTGCGGATCGGGGGGCATTTCCCGCAAGCGGCGAAAACATGGACAACACCGGACACTCCATAACCGTACAGAACGGTCGGCCAGTGACCCTTCAGACACAATCCGTCAATATACCGTGCTGTACGGTTATTGCGTTCGATTGTGCAGGAATTGCAACAAGGGGCCGCCCTGAGCGGCCTTGGCGATCTACTCCGGCGCGCCTCGCTCTCACCGCGCTTGCCTCGCGCAGACCGCGCGCATAGCACCAGCAGACGATGACACGCCCCGCTATCCTCCTTGCCGCCCTCCTTGCCTCAAGCCTTGCGCCCGTTCAGGCCAGCGCCGCCCCGCTCTCCGAAACCGCGCGTTGGTCCGCCCACGCGAAGGACGTGACGATCACGCGGGACGACTGGGGCATCGCCCACGTCCACGGCACGACCGACGCCGATGCGGTTTTCGGGGCAATCTACGCGCAGGCCGAGGACGACTTCCCCCGCATCGAGATGAACTACCTGACGGCCCTTGGCCGCGTGGCCGAGGCGGAAGGGGAAAGCGCGATCTGGCAGGACCTACGCCAGCGCCTCTTCGTCGATCCCACCAGGCTCAAGACCCAGTACAGCGAAAGCCCGGCCTGGCTGCGCGCGCTGATGGACGCCTGGGCGGACGGGCTCAACTGCTACCTTGCCACCCACCCCGAGGTACGCCCCCGCGTCCTGACCCGGTTCGAGCCGTGGATGGCGCTCTCCTTCACGGAAGGCAGCATCGGCGGGGACATCGAGCGCTCGATCCCGCTCAGCCAGCTCCAGGCCTTCTATGAAAAGCGCGAGATTGCGCTGACCGCGCTGGAAACCGGCGCGGCCCCGCGCGAGCCAAGCGGCTCCAACGGTATCGCCATTGCGCCCACCAACACGAAGAACGGCCACGCGCTCCTCCTCATCAACCCGCACACCAGCTTCTACTTCCGCTCCGAATTGCAGATGACGAGCGAGGAAGGTCTCAACGCCTATGGCGCCAGCACCTGGGGCCAGTTCTTCATCTACCAGGGCTTCAACACCAGGACCGGCTGGATGCACACCTCCTCGGGCGTCGACAACATCGACAGCTTCGCCGAGACCGTGGTCGAGAAGGACGGCGCGCGCTTCACCCGCTATGGGGACGAACTGCGCCCGGTGAGAGAGGAAAGCCTCACCCTCGCCTACCGCCGCGAGGACGGGACGAAGGGCACGCGCACGTTCCCGGTCTACCGCACCCACCACGGGCCCGTTGTTGCCGAACACGGCGGCAAGTGGATCGCGCAGGCGCTCATGTGGAAGCCGATCCCCGCCCTCGAGCAGTCCTGGCTGCGCACCAAGACCGAGGATCTGGCCAGCTACCTGGACGTAGCCGAGCGGCGCGCCAATTCCTCGAACGACACGATCTTTGCCGATAGCAAGGGTGAGATCGCCTATCTCCACCCCCAATTCGTACCCGTGCGCGACGACACCTTCGACTATACCCAAGTCGTCGACGGCGCAGATCCCGCGACCGACTGGCAGGGCCTCCACACGCTGGAGAGCCTGCCCAGCGCCATCGCCCCCGGTGTAGGCTGGGTCCATAACACCAACGACTGGCCCTGGGATGCGGCTGGCCCCGACAGCCCCATACCGGAAGACTTCCCGAAGTACATGGACCAGTTTGGCCCCAATTACCGCGGCGTCCACGCCGATGCCGTGCTGCAAGGGCGCGCCGATTTCACGCTGGAAACGCTGGTCGAGGCGGCCTTTGACAGCCACCTACCCGCCTTCGCGATGCTGATCCCGCAACTGCTGGCCGACTACGACGCTCTGCCCGAAGAGGATCCCCGCCGCGCCGCGCTGGCCGAGCCGATCACGCTCCTGCGCCGCTGGGACCACCGCTGGGGCTATGCCTCACAGGCGACCTCGCTGGCGGTCGTCTGGGGCGATACGCTAGGCGCAGCGTACCGCGCGAAGGCCAAGGCCGCGCACCTGCAACTGCCCGACTACATCGCCCGCAACCTCAAAGCCAACGCCCGCCTTACCGCACTTGAGGACACCGTGGCGCGCCTCAGGGGTGACTTTGGCTCCTGGCGCGTGGCCTGGGGCGACATCAACCGCTTCCAGCGCCTCGACAACACGCTGACGCCCCACTTCGATGATGATGCGCCCAGCCTTCCGGTGCCCTTCACCTCGGCCATCTGGGGCTCGCTCGCCTCCTTTGGCGCGAAGCCTTACCCCAACACGGCCAAGTACTATGGCACGAGCGGCAACAGCTTCGTTGCCGTGGTCGAATTCGGCCCGAAGGTCCGCGCGCTCGCCGTCACGGCGGGCGGCGAAAGCGGCGATCCGGCCTCACCGCACTTCGCCGACCAGGCCGAACTCTATGCGCAAGGCGCCTTGCGCCCCGTCTACTTCTACCCCGAGGATCTCACCGGCCATGTCGAAAAACGCTACCACCCGGGCGGCTGAGCGTGGGAGCCCTCGCGCCCGCTTCACCCGTCTCCTTGCCGCCATGCTCGGTCTTGTCGGCATGACGCTCGCGTTTGGTGCCCATGCGCAGGAACCTGTGCGCCTGAACGTCTATGCCATTCCCTCCGCCGCGATCGAAGAGGCCGTCACGAAGGCGAGCGCAGATCTCGCCGCGCGCGGCATGACCAGCTTCCAGGCGCGGGGGCACGCGGTGCACGCAACGCTCTACCTGACGCAGTACCCGCAAGGATCGGAAGAGAAACTGATCGCGGCCATTGGCGCGCTCGCCCGGCAGCAGGCGCGCATTCCCCTTGTTATCAAGGGCGCCGAGCGCACACCCTCGGACTGGCTGTTCCTGACCCTGGAGCGCAGCGCCGCACTCCAGCGCCTCGCCGACCTCGTCACGCTCACGGCCGAACCCTTGCGCGACCACGCGGTAGCCCCACCCGAATGGATGGAGGCCTACCCCGACAAACTACCCGTTTTCGAACGCTACGGATCCCCCAACGTCTTTGCCCAGTTCGATCCGCACCTGACCCTGCTTGCCCGCGAGACGAGCCCCGAGCTCGATGCCTTCATGGCGCAGGCGAAGGCCGATCCCCCGCACGCAGAGGGAATGGTCGAAGGGATCGGTATCGGCCGTGTGGATGCAGATGGCCAGATCGTGGAGACCCTCGCCGAATTCCGCTTCCCGCGCTGAAGACGTCGGCTCAGTCGGCCTCGGCAGGCGGCTCGCAGGTAAAGCTCTCCGCACGCCGCGGATCGCCGCCCTGATAGGCCGCGTGCGCCGGATAGGGGCATAGAGGCCTGCTCTCGCGCACATGGTCCGCCCCCTCTCCCTTGCGATAAGCGGTCACCGCCTCGGGCGCCTTGCCCTCTTCCACGAAGGCGACGATGGCGGAGAGGAGATCGAACTCCTCGAAGCTGTTGCCGCCCGAGCAGTGCAGCATTCCAGGCACCATGTAGAACCGGCTCGCCTGCGTGAAGTCCGCACCGTTCGCCTCGGCCGCGCGCTGGTAGTAGTCCCAGGTCGCAAAGGGCGAGAACCAGAAGTCCGAGACGCCGTGGAAGAACAGGACCTTGCCCCCCCGGCCCAGATAAGTGCTGAGGTTGGTCCAGTAATTGGTGTCGGTCAGGCGTTGCCAGGCGGTGTTGCGGATCGCGTGGATGCGCGCGTCAAGGTCGATCTCGGTCGCGCGGTTGGGCGGACCGAAGGGGCCGGGATGCCCGGTCGGCAGATACCCCATAGGGCTCGCGACGATGCCGGTATCGGCCGCCATGGGGGCGTAGAGCGGATAACCCGCGCTGTCCTTCGGACCTGCCAATCCCAGCTCCAGCGCGCGCACCTGTCCGGCCGACAGGCACCCCTCGCCCGGCGCCTCCTCGCAGCCGATGCGGGTCGGTTGGAAACGGCACTGCGCGACGTTCTCGACCATGCCGTCCTTCAGGCCATCCAGGCCATCGCACTGGTCGAGGATGCCCGCCAGGATTGCCTTGCGATTGGCGTCGGTCAGAACCTGGCTGAGGATCGGCAGGCCGTCCCCATCCTTGGGCGCGGCCTGGTTGAACAGGACCTGAGTATATTCGACGCCGAGATTCGAATCCGCCGAACGCATCGCGGGGGCTCCGACCACGATGCCGTCGAACAGGTCGGGATAGCGCTGGAAGGCCAGCATGCCCTCGCGCCCGCCCGTCGAGCAGCCGGTCATGTAGCTGTGCGCGATGGGCGCGCCGTAGTAACGCGTCGCGATCGCCTTGCCGAGCAGCGCCACGCGCTCCACCGAGGCTTCGGCAAAGTCGAGCGCAGCGCGCTGGTCGGCCAGGAAACTGTCGTCGAAGACCGCGCCCTTGTGCCCGCTGTCGTGGCTGATGACCGCAAAGCCGCGCGCCAGTGCCGGCGTGCCATCGCTGGCGACAGGCCCCACCGGAGGCTTCACGCTGCCGTTGAGCCCGCCGCCGCCCTGGAGCAGGAAGCGCCCCGTCCAGTCATCGGGCAGCGCCATGGCAAAGCCGATGCCGTAGTCCTTGCCATCGGCGCCCTTGCGCGCGTTGATGATGCCTTCGATCCGGCAATGGGCGGGCAGCGCGGACATGCGCGGCGTGCCTTGCGCGTCACCGGCCGTCGCGGGGGTCACATCCAGATGCACGACCCGGGTCAGGGTGACATCCTCACCGAAACGCTCGCGCGCGACGCGTGTGCAGCGTGCCTCATCCGCCTCGGTCGCGGCCCCTTCCGCCCTGGCCAGGGCCGGTGTTGCGATCCCCGCGCACAGCAGCGCGGTCAGGCCGAATATGGCACGTGACATGTCTCTCTCCCTGCGAAATCTATCGCTCCACGCCCTTCAGGACGCCATCCTACCACCTGTTATGATAGGCGAGGCGAGCACGGGTCAAGCGTCCGATCCGTCTACCTGCAAGAGACCTGCCTGCGCCCCTGTGGCTGTCACGCCTGCAAGAGGCGGGCCGAGAGCGGATAGCCCCATTCCTGGAACAGGGAGGCGAATGTCCGCAGGAGCGTGGCGAACTGGGGCGAAGCCTCGCCGGGGCGGTGGTAGAGAATGATCGGCGAGACGGCCCGCGGCTGCACCGGGCGGCAGATGACCTCGGGATGGGCCAGCCACTGCGAGGAAGCCGGTATGAGGCAGGCCCCGACCCCGGCCGAGACCATGATGAGCGCCGTCTCCAGTTCGCGCACCTCGATCACTTCCTCAGGGTTCAGGCCGGAATCGCGAAAGACGGACAGCACCACGTCGGCGTGGCTGGGCCGTGGCTCGCGCGGGTAGAGCAGCAGGGGCATGCGCGCCAGGTGATCCAGGCCAATGGGCTCGTTCGCAGGCCCCGCCCCTGGCGGCAGCGCGGCGACAAGGCGTTCCTCGCGCAGCACTTCGCGCTCGATGGCAGGATCATCGATGCGCACGCGCCCCAGCCCCGCATCGATCCGACCTTCCTTCAGGGCCGCGATCTGCTCGGAACTGCTCATTTCGGTGAGGACCAGGTCCGTACCCGGATCCTGCGTGCGGAAGCGCCGCACGATCTGCGGGAGGCGAACGTAGAACTCGGAGGGTTGCACGCCCAGCGTGAAGCGTGGCCGTTCCGCCTTGATGAAGCGCTCCATCGCCCGCTCCATGGTATCGTGCCGCTCCAGCACCTGAAGGGCGTGGGCGTAGAACAGCTGGCCGGCGGGGGTCAGCGTGAGCGGGCGCGAGGAGCGCTCGATCAACTTCGTGCCAAGCTCTTCCTCGATTTCCTGGATACGGCGGCTCAGCGGGGGCTGCGCGATGTTGAGACGCGCCGCCGCGCGGGTGAAGCTCTGCTCGGAAGCAACCGCCACGAAATAGCGTAAACGCCGAATGTCCGCCATGGTTCCTCTCGTTACGACTGCGGCGCGTGATATACCAAACCGATATGTGAAGGAACCTAGATGGTCTTTGCATCCTCGGGGAGAAAACTTACCTCCCGCTCCATTCAGGTCGCCAATACGCGATAAAAAGCAAGAGAACGGAGATGGGCATGACGAATACCAGCGCGCAGGACGCAGCCGAATTCCTCCCCGAAAAGTATCTTTCCGGTATGTTCTACGGCAATGGCTGGACCGCCGGCGATGACACCACGCAGGCGATCGAGCCCGCCACCGGCAAGGAACTGGGCCAGATTGCGCTTGCCAACGCCGAAGACGTTGCCCAAGCGGCCAAGTCCGCGCGCCGCGCCCAGCGCGAATGGGCCGCCCTCACCCCCGACGCCCGCGCCGAGGTGTTCCTGAAAGCGCTTTCCATCGGCCAGGCGCACTTTGAAGATATTGTCACCTGGCTGGTCCGCGAAAGCGGCTCGGCCCGTGCCAAGGCGGCCTTCGAGCTGACCGTCACCCTGAAGTCCATCCAGCTTGCCGCCGCAATGCCCCATCAGGCGCAGGGCCTTGTCCTGCCCACGACGCCCGGCCGCATCAACATGGCGCGGCGCCGCCCGATTGGCGTCGTGGGCATCATCTCCCCCTTCAACTTCCCGCTCTACCTCGCCATGCGCGCGGTCGCGCCCGCGCTCGCCGTGGGCAATGCGGTGATCCTCAAGCCCGACCCGCGCACCGCAATCTGCGGCGGCCTCGTCATTGCGCGTCTGTTCGAACTGGCGGGCCTGCCCTCGGGCCTCCTGCATGTCCTTCCCGGCGGCAGCGAAGCGGGCGAGGCGCTGTGCTCGGACCCGGAGGTGGGCATGATCCAGTTCACCGGCTCGACCGGCGCGGGGCGCATGGTCGGCCAGAACGCCAGCCGTCATCTCAAGAAGGTCAGTCTGGAACTGGGCGGCAAGAACTCGATCATCGTGCTCGACGACGCCGATATCGACCTTGCCCTTCGCAATGTCGCCTGGGGTGTGTTCCTGCACCAGGGACAGATCTGCATGTCGGCGGGCCGGGTGCTCGTCCACGAAGCGATTGCCGAGGATTTCGTGAAGGCGCTGGGCGAAAAGGCCGCGGCGCTGCCGATGGGCGACCCCACCGACGAGAACATCGCGATCGGCCCGCTGATTAACCAGCGCCAGGCCGACCACGTCGCCAAGGTCGTCCAGGAAAGCCTCGATGCAGGCGCCACGCTCGTCACCGGCGGCCAGGGTGAGAAGCTGTTCTACACGCCCACCGTCCTTGCCAACGTCACCCCCGAGATGAGCGCCTTTCGCGAAGAGATTTTCGGTCCGGTCGCGGTCGTCACCACCTTCGCCGACGATGCCGAAGCCGTAAAGCTTGCCAACCAGACCGAATACGGCCTCTCCGCCGCCATTCAGTCGCGCAATGTTTCGCGCGCCATGGCGATCGGCGAGCAGCTCCAGACCGGCCTCCTTCACATCAACGACCAGACGGTCAACGACGAGGTGGTCAACCCCTTCGGCGGCGTAGGCGCCTCGGGCAACGGCAGCGCCATCGGCGGTCCGGCGAACTGGGAGGAATTCACCGAGTGGCAGTGGGTCACGATCAAGGGAGAGGCACCGGCCTACCCGTTCTGAAGCCGGCGCACGACATAACAAAAAGAAAGGTCACCTGATGTCTGGAAAGCACTACGACGTTCTCATCGTGGGCAGCGGCGCTGCAGGCTGCGTCGTTGCCGACTACCTCGCGCAGCACACCGACAAATCGATTGCCGTGCTGGAAGCCGGGCCGCTGGATCGCAACCCCATGATCCACATTCCTGCGGGCTATTCCAAGCTGCTCGCCAAGGATACCGCGGTCTGGCCCTACGACACCGTGCCCGTGAACGGCCAGCGCCGCCGCTTCCGCATGGGCAAGGTCGTGGGTGGCGGCACGTCGGTCAACGCGATGTGCTACGTGCGCGGCCAGAAGCAGGATTTCGACGCCTGGCAGGAGGCCGTGGGCGAAACCGGCGACTGGTCGTGGGACACGATGCGCAAGACCTACATCGAGCAGGAGCGCAACGACACCTTCCACAACGAGCATCACGGCATCGACGGCCCTCTCTCGGTCGAACTGCCCAAGGGTATCAACGAACTCAACCAGCGCTGCATGAAGGCGTTTCAGGAGTTCGGGCTGGACTACAACGCCGACTATAATGGCACGACCCAGACCGGTGTATCCCCGGTCCAGATGAACATCGACAATGGCAAGCGCGCCAGCGCGGCGGTCGCCTATCTGCATCCGCAGGTCGATGCTGGCCGCGTCGATCTCCTGACCTCGCGCACCGTCACGAAGGTCCTGATCGAGGACCACAAGGCGGTCGGCGTGTGCGTGCGCCACGGGTCCAGCGAAGAAGAAATTCGCGCCGATCTCGTCATCCTCTCGGCAGGCGCGGTGCAAAGCCCCAAGGTGCTCATGCATTCGGGCGTGGGCCCGCGCGAACAGCTCGAGACGTTCGGCATTCCCGTGATCGAGGACCTGCCCGGCGTCGGTGAGAACCTGCAGGACCACCCGATCATTCCGATCGCCGCCTTCGTGAAAGGCAAGATGGGCTATCAGTCCGCCGCGCAAGGGGTGGGCATGCTGGCCTCGGGCGCGCGCTATCTGGTCACGGGCGACGGCCCGGCCTCGGGCAATGGCATCGAGACCGTGTCCTATTTCGATCCAGACGATCTGGAGAACCAGGAACCCACGGTGCAATGCTACCACGAGCCGATCATTTCAGAGGACGGCCTCAATCCGTCGGGTTCGCGATCGGGAGTCACGTTTGCCACGGTGGTGCTCCAGCCCAGAAGCCGGGGCTGGGTTCGCCTTGCCGACGCCGATCCCACTTCGATGCCGCTGATCAACCCCAACTTCATCGGCGACCCTTATGACCTCAAGGTCGGCATTGCGGCGGTCAAGGCCCTGCGCAAGGTCATGGCGCAGCGCTCGCTTGCCGAAGTAATCGAGGAGGAATTCGTCCCCGGCGCAGCCGTCCAGAGCGATGAGGACATCAGCGGTTTCGTCAAGCAGGTCGCCACCACCATGTGGCACCCGGTCGGCACCTGCGCGATGGGCAAGCCCGAGGATCCGATGAGCGTCGTCGATGCGCGCCTCAAGGTAAAGGGCATCGACAACCTTCACGTCATCGACGCCTCGATCATGCCCCAGATCATCAGCGGCAACACCAATGCCCCCACGCAGGCACTGGCCCGGCACGCCTCCAAGATGCTGGTCGAGACCTACTTCGCCAAGGCGCCCGCTGCGGCCTGACCCGCACGGCACCGGGGCACCTTGGCCCCTTCCACGAGCTCCCAACCGGGATCGCCTCGGAAAGCTTCGGCTTTCCGGGGCGATCTTGCATTAGGGATAGCTCTCAAGCGAGGCTTGGGTAGCACGAGGCGCTTCACGCGGAAGCTGACAGCTCCCGAACCACATCGGCAATCAATCCCCGAAACCAGCGATGGGCCGGGTCCTGCCGATATCGCACATGCCAGGCCATTTCGACGGGGAACGTGCCAAGGTCCACCGGCGTGGGCAGGATTTTCAGGCGCGGATCCTGCCTCAGCCGCTGACAGATCAGCGAGGGCAGCGTTGCGCAATAGTCGGTGGCCGCCACCATTTCGGCGACCGCGAAGAAGTTGGTGACGGAAATGGCCACCTCGCGCTTGAGGTCCTGCTGGGCGAGCGCCTGGAACAGACCCGCGCGCATGCGCCCCGGAGGCATGATGTTGACGTGCTTCAGCGCCTCGAACTGCGCGCGTGTCATCGTGTCGCCCACCGTGGGATGGTCTGCCCGCACGGCGCAGGCTAGGCTTTCGTCCATGAGGTGCTGGACAACGAGATTGTCGGGCGGATCGACGATGCGGCCCAGCACCAGCGCGGTCGTGCCGGACACGACGCCCGTCTCGGCCAGATCGTTGCCATAGGGTGTCAGCCGCAGCTTGATGCCCGGTGCCACCTGCTGAAGCCGGGCCACCACGGCGGGCACCAGAACGAACTCGACATAGCCGTTCGGAGCTATGGTGAAGACCCGCTCGGCCTTCGCCGGATCGAAGGCCTGCTGGCCCAGCACGGCATCATCGAGCTTGGCTAGTGCCTCGGCAATCCTCGGCGCCAGTTCGAGAGCAATGGGCGTGGGCTGGATGCCATAGCGCTCACGAATGAACAGCTGGTCCTGCAACATCACGCGCAGACGCGAAAGCGCGTTGGACAGCGCGGGCTGGGTCATCCCGACCCGCTGGGCGGCGCGTGTGACGTTCCGCTCCTCCATCAGGGCGACGAAGATGGGAAGCAGGTTGAGATCGTAGCGCATCCAGTCATACTGCCTTGCCCATATCTAAGATCAATATAATAAATTTCTCGAATATGTAGAAAGAGACCACCTTGCAGGCATCCGCAGCGGTTGCTGCACATGACCAAGGAGGTTCAGATGACGCAGGCGAGAGTGCTCTTTCTCGGCTCGAATGCCACCCAGATCGAATTGCGCGGCGGTGGCTCGGCCCCGACCGGACAGTATCTCAACGAGACCGTCGTCCCCGCAATGGCGCTGATCGACGCGGGCTACGATGTCGTGCTCGCCACGCCCGATGGCACCCGGCCGCACATCGATGCAGACTCGGACACGGCCGAGCATTTTGGCGGTGATAAAGCCGCATATGAACGCGCCAGGCAGTTCTTTGCCGAGCACCCGGCGATGAACGCGGTGCGCACACTGTCCTCGGTCCTGACCGAGGGGCTGGATGGATTTGCCGGTGTCTTTGTCCCCGGGGGCCATGCGCCGATAGTCGACCTCATGGAGAATCTCGAGGTGGGCATGATCCTGCACCACTTCCACGCCAAGGCCAAGCCGACCGGGCTGCTCTGCCATGGACCCGTAGCGATTGTCGCGGCGCTCAGCGACGCGCCCGCGTACCGGGCAGCCCTGACCGAGGGCGACGATACCCGGGCAAGCCGCCTGGCGCAGGACTGGATCTACGCGGGCTATCGCATGACGGTGTTCTCGGCGAGCGAGGAGAAGATTGCCGAAGAACACCTGCTCAAGGGCGAACTTCATTTCGACATGCCCAAGGCCCTGCGCCTCGCGGGCGGCGAGGTCAGCGCTGCAGACGAGGACTTTGCCCCGCATGTGGTCGTCGACCGCGAACTGATCACGGGCCAGAACCCGGCCTCCGATCACGCCATTGCCAAGGCCATGATCGAAGCGCTTGGCGGTTCGCGCACCGCATAATGCGCACGCGCAAGACCGGCGGTGCGCTTCGCATGCGCACCACCGCCCCCTCCCGTTCAGAAAGGATCACCACCATGACCACGCCTGTAAAGATCGTTGCCATCCTGACCGCCCGTCCCGGCGCAACCGACCAGCTCCGCGCGCTTCTCGAGGGCATGCTCGCGCCGAGCCGGGCCGAAGCGGGCAACCTTCGCTACGACCTCTGGCAGGACCAGAGCGAGCCGACCCGCTTCGTGCTGGACGAGCTCTACACCGGACAGGAAGCGGTTGCCGCCCACCGCGCAACTGCGCATTTCCAGACCTACCTCGCGCAGATCGAGACGCTGGCCGAACGGGTCGCCTTCGTCCTTGATCCCCTCTCTGCAAACTGAGGGGCCACGACGAGGTCGAGGGCGCCTGTCGCCATCGTGGCGCAGGGGGCAATCAAACACGGAAAAGTTCGCAAGAACCTGCCCTTCAGCGGGCAATCACGAACATCAATGATCAGGGAAATGGCGGAGCGGGAGGGATTCGAACCCTCGATACGGGGTTACCGTATACACACTTTCCAGGCGTGCGCCTTCGACCACTCGGCCACCGCTCCGCATCGCTGGAGGGCGTGCCACTAGCGCCACTTTTTGGCTTTCGCAAGCACTGAGCGCGTGGCATCGTCATTTCATGCGCATTTTCCTCCGGCATCTCCTGCCCTTGCTCGCCGTCACGTCCGCTCTTGCATCTCCCCTAGAGGCGCAGGAGGGAGCGCCGGACGTCACACCCGACAGCATCGTCAAGGCGTCCAAGGCCCGGGAATGGCGCAAGATCGCGCCGTCCGACCTCATGGTCATGGAGCTCGCGCCTGCCACAGATGGCACGCCGCGCCGGGTCGTGATCCAGCTCATGCCGCCGCCCTTCTCGGTGCCCTGGACGCACAACATGCGCGCGCTTGTTGCCGCGCGCTGGTACGACGGCATCGCCATTGTCCGGGTCCAGGACAACTACGTGGTGCAATGGGGCGATCCAGAGGGTGAAAACCCGGCCAAGGCCAAGCCGCTTCCGGACGGGCTCTGCACGCCGGGCGAGGGAGACTACACCACCTCTTTCGCGCAGGACGACTACCCTGAGTGCGCACCTGAGGCGGGTGTCTTGGCCCAGATGACCGACCTCGATCCGCAATCCCTGTTTATCGAGGAGGACACCCCTCCCGCCTCGATCCCCGCCACAACCACCGCGCAGGCCGACATGGGCTGGCACACGCGCGACAGCTACGCGCCCTGGGTGGAGTTCTACCAGGGCTGGCCCGTCGCGACCGACGCCCCGGAAGATCCGACCGAGACCGACCCAAGGTTCTGGCCCCTCCACTGCTACGGCGCGGTGGGCGTGGGCCGCAACTATTCGCCCGACACCGGCACCGGCGCCGAACTCTACGCGGTGATCGGACAGGCCCCGCGCCAGCTCGACCGCAACATCGCCGTCGTCGGCCGGGTGATCGAGGGCATGGAATACCTCTCCTCGCTGCCGCGCGGCACGGGCGAACTCAGCTTCTACGAAACGCCGCAGGAACGCACTCCGATCGTCTCGGTGCGCATGGGCGACGAAGTGGCGGACCTGCCCGCCTTCGAATATCTCGCCACCGACAGCGTGAGCTTTGAAAAGTACGTCGCCTCGCGCGCCAACCGCAAGGACACGTTCTACATCCAGCCCACAGGCGGCATCGACATCTGCAACATCCCCGTGCCCATCCGCCACGCTGCGAAATGAGCGAGACAGTCACGCACACCGCCCCGCTCTGGCGCTGGACGGGTGGCGCGAACGGGGGAACCTGGTACTTCCTCAGCATCACTGGTGCCGATGCCGAAACGCTGAGCGCGACCGCGCTCATGCGCAAGTTGGAGGGCCTGGGGCGCGGCTTCGGTTCGATCAAGGTCCAGGCGCGCATCGGGGCGACGCGCTTTGCGACCTCGGTCTTTCCCAGCAAGGGCGACGGCGCCTGGCTACTGCCCGTCAAGGCCGCCGTGCGCAAGGCGGAGGACCTTGCCGAAGACGAACCCGTCGAGGTCGAGCTGACCTTCTAGCGCGCGACTAGATACGTTCCGCGTCGGTCACCGCCGCACTTGCCCGTAGCGCCGCGATGATGCGCGTGAGGTGGGCGAGGTCGGCGACCTCGAGATCCGCCTCGTAAGTGCCGAAGGGATCGTCGCGCTGGACCATGTTGAGGCTGGCGACGTTGGCGTGCGCGTTGGCGAAGATCTGCGTGACTTCGGCCAGCGTGCCGGGCCGGTTGTAGAGCACGAGGCGCAGACGTCCGGTCGCGCCGGTCGTGCGCGAGCCCCAGGACAGGTCAAGCCAGTCGGCATCCACGCCGTTGGCCAGCGTCAGGCAATCGATCGTGTGGACCTCGACCTTGTGGTCGGGACGGCGCAGGCCGACGATGCGGTCGCCCGGCACCGGGTGGCAGCACTTGGCAAGCTCGAAGCCCATCCCCGCTGTCAGCCCCTTGATCGAGATGGCCTTCTCGCTGCGGGTCCATTCGGGATCGTCGGGCATGGTC
The DNA here is from genome assembly GCF_022818885.1 of Novosphingobium mangrovi. NCBI lineage: Bacteria > Pseudomonadati > Pseudomonadota > Alphaproteobacteria > Sphingomonadales > Sphingomonadaceae > Novosphingobium > Novosphingobium mangrovi. The sequence continues at coordinate 161,098 of NZ_JALHAT010000008.1, forward strand.
TCGGTGCTGCCCGGCACCAGCGCCTCCATCACCTCGCGGTCGGTCACGTGGGCCGAGCCGATCGCGAACATGAGGTCTTCCTCGCCGCGCATTCCGAGGCGTTCCATTGCCGCGTGAAGGGCCTTCTTGCCGATGCGCTGGGGCAGGCGGGTGACGATCTCGTCGTAGAGCTTGGAGCCGATCTCGGCGATTTCGGCGCGCTCCTTGGCACGCACCGCGCGGCGGATCGTGGCGCGGGCCTTGCCGGTCACGACGAAGCCCAACCAGGAGAGCTGCGGCTCGGAGCCCTCGCTCTTGATGATCTCCACCACGTCGCCGTTGTTGAGACGGGTGCGCAGCGGCATGTGGCGGTTGTTGATCTTGGCGCCCACCGCCGAACTGCCAAGGTCGGTATGGACCGCAAAGGCGAAGTCGACCGCAGTCGAGCCCTTGGGCAACTGGTGCAGCGCGCCCTTGGGGGTGAAGGCGAAGATGCGGTCCTGGTAGATCGCGAGCTTGGTGTTCTCGAGCAGCTCCTCGGCGTCGTGCGTGCTGTCGACGATCTCGATGAGGTCACGCAGCCAGCCGACCTGCCCGTCGGGGCGCGAACCGCCCTGCTTGTAGGCCCAGTGCGCGGCGAGGCCAAACTCGTTTAGGCGGTGCATCTCGCGGGTGCGGATCTGCACTTCCATGCGCATCGAATTTTCATAGATGAGCGCGGTGTGCAGCGACTGGTAGCCGTTCGACTTGGGCGTCGAGATGTAGTCCTTGAAGCGCCCCGGGATCATCTGCCAGTGCTGGTGCAGGACGCCCAGCGCGCGGTAGCAATCGTCCGGGTTCTCGGTGAGGACGCGGAAGGCCATGATGTCGGTGATCTGCTCGAAGGAGACGTGGCGCTCCTTCATCTTGCGCCAGATCGAATAGGGGTGCTTCTCTCGCCCCGTCACCTCGACCGCGATGCCTGCTTCGGCGAGCGCCTGCTTGATGGCCAGCGCGATCGCATCGACCTGCCCGCCTTCCTGGCTGCGGATCTGGGCAAGACGCCCGGTGATCGTGGCATAGCCCTCGGGCTCCAACTGCTCGAAGGCCAGGAGCTGCATCTCGCGCATGTATTCGTACATGCCCACGCGCTCGGCCAGCGGCGCGTAGATCTCCATGGTCTCGCGCGCGATGCGCTGGCGCTTCTCCGGCTTCTTGATGAAGTGGAGCGTGCGCATGTTGTGAAGACGATCGGCCAGCTTGACGAGGAGCACGCGCAGGTCCTCGCTCATCGCGAGGAGGAACTTGCGCAGGTTCTCGGCCGCGCGCTCGTTCTCGGTCATCACCTCGATCTTGGAGAGCTTGGTGACGCCATCGACCAGCCGCGCGACGTCAGTGCCGAAGAGTTTCTCGATCTCGTCGGTCGTCGCCAGCGTATCCTCGACCGTGTCGTGGAGGAGCGCGGTGATGATTGTCTGCTGGTCGAGCTTGAGCTCGGTCATCAGGCCGGCGACTTCGACCGGGTGCGAAAAATAGGGGTCCCCGCTCGCCCGCTTCTGGGTTCCATGCTTCTGGACCGTGTAGACATAGGCACGGTTGAGCAGGGCCTCGTCGGCCTCGGGCGCGTATTCCTTGACGCGTTCAACTAGTTCGTACTGACGCAGCATCGTTCCATGTCATGTGAAGATTTTTTGGCGCACGGCAAGCCTTGCCGCGCCCAGATGCAATCTTTGCAACCAGATACGCGCGAGGCCGGGGCAGGCCGGAAAAGATTAACCCCGTGCAAGGCGCAAATTCAATCGTTTTCATCGGATATGCCCCGGGGCGAGGGTTAACGCTTCGCCAGCAATGTCCCGGGCATCCTCACGAACTTGAGTGAGGAGGGTCTTGCCGCCCCCGGGCGCAGACCGACGAGGAGACCGGACGAGATGGGAATGCTGGATAGAGAGGCCGCGATAGCGGATACGCACAAGACAGCGGAAGCAAGCGCGATGAAGGCGCGGGGCGGCCGCATGGCCCGCGTGACACGCGCGCCGCGCCACCGCACCTTGATGCGCGCGATGATGACGCTGCCCGGTCTGGACGGCACCCCGGTGATGATCCGCAACGTTTCCGAGCAGGGCATGTGCCTTGCCAGCAAGGACCTGCTTCCTTGCTGCGGCGAAGTGATCGAGCTTGACCTCGCCGGAACCTTCGGCCTCAAGGGTGAGGTCCGCTGGGTGGAAGGCCGTGAATTCGGCGTGCAGTTGTCCGCCCCGCTTGACCTCCACGGAATCGGTCTCGCCAACCAGCGCCGCAACGGCAACATGGCAGGAACTCTGGGCGGGCAGGTGGAGAACCGTCTCTTGCGCGCCACACCGAAGGCAGAGAGCGCCCCGCTCTACGCCTGCTGAGGCGCCGCGCCCCGGCGCCCTCCCCTCGACCTCCCGCACGTCCCACGCAGTCGGACCTTACGCGTCCGGCTGCGTCCGCGTGTCTGTCGAAGGCACATCCTGATGCCTGCACGAACAGACTGTTCCAGATTGTAAATTTGCGACAAAGGGCCTCCCCGGCACCGTAGCCCTTCCCCGTTTTCAAGCGGAAGGGTTCGCGCGGCTGTCACAAACACAGGCTAGGGGGCTTCCCGCAAGCCACTCCAACGTGTCGCTTATTTCGTGAGGGAACCTTTTTTCCGTGAAACTGTCCGCTGTCTTCTCCGCACTTGTCGCCGGTTCGTCCCTTGTCGCGCTTGCCTCTGCCGCACAGGCCGCCGAGGCCGACGGCATTGGCGAAAGCGAAAACGCGATCATCGTCACCACGCAGCGTTATGAACAGCGCGCGCAGGACGTGCCCGTCACCCTCAGCGCGCTTTCGGGTGAGCGCATGGAGGAAATCGGCGTCTCCGAACTCGACGAGCTCTCCGCCTACGTTCCCGGCCTCAACATCCAGGAGCAGAGCGCCAACAACCCCGGCATCGTGATCCGCGGCATCACCTCGGACAGTGGTTCGGCGCAGGACGCCGCGCGCGTCACGCTCTATTACAACGGCGTCGACATCTCGCGCTCGCGCGGGGCCTACCAGGGCATCTACGACATGGAGCGCATCGAGGTCGTCAAGGGCCCGCAGGCGACCCTGTTCGGCACCGCCTCGACCGTGGGCGCGATCTCGATGGTCTCGGCCAAGCCCAAGCCCGGCCTCTCGGCCGAGATTTCGGGCGGCTACGGCAACTATGACTATTACGAAGCGGGCGGCTTCCTGAATGCGGGTAACGACGTGATCGCGGGCCGCGTCGCATTCAAGTACAAGAACCGCGATGGCTACGTGAAGAACCTCGCGCCCAATCAGGACGACCTCTACGGCATCAACACGCTGGGTGTGCGCGGCTCGCTGCGCTTCACCCCGACCCCGGACATCACCGCGGATCTCGTCTTCACCTACGACCGCCAGCGCAACTCGGGCACCCCGTTTCTTTCGCGCACGCTCGGCTCGACCGCGGTGGACGACGTCTACGGCGATGCGTACCTGGGCGGCTCGCCCAATTCGCAGGAAGTCCTGGGCAAGGACAAGCTGGGCCTCGACCGTGACGTCTACGACGTGAACTTCACCTTCAACTGGGACTTCGCGGACGGCTGGAGCTTCACCACCGTCAACGGCTACCGCAACTTCGATTCGCTCGAGGTCTTCGACGCCGATGGTTCGGCCGCCTCCTATCTGGAATTCGCCGAGCAGGCCGATGGCTGGCAGTTCAGCCACGAGGGCCGCTTCGCCTATGCCGATGACCAGTGGCGCGCCCACTTCGGCTGGAACTACATGATCGAGGACACACGCCAGTACGTGCCCTTCTCCAGCGAAGTCGGCACCTATCTGCAGTGTACCGCGAACATCATCCCTGGCCTTGGCTGCGTCGCGCCCGACAATTCCGTGCCGGCCGCGCTTGCCACCGGCCTTGCCACGGGCGGCCTGATCGAGAGCGCGCCCTATGCCAGCTGGTTCCAGAACGAGGGCCGCAACCAGTCCTGGTCGATGTTCGGCGAGGCGACCTGGATCCCCACCCCGGCGCTTGAACTCAACGCGGGCGCGCGCGTCCTCATCGAGAAGCGCCGCTCGGGCTATTCCACCTACCAGCCGGTCGCCCCGATCTACGGCGAGCCGCTGCTGCCTTATGCCAACACCGATGGCGCCGTGGTCTACGCCGACCGCAGCTACGCCGCGTTCCTGCCGCGCTTCAACGCGCTGCTGCGCGTGACCGACGAGGTCAATCTCTACGCCACCATCTCCAAGGGCCGCCGTTCGCCCTCGGTCCAGGTGACGACGCTCACCGATGCCGACACCGGCGCGCGCTATGCAGGCCCCAACGAGGTCGGCAACGAGACCGTGTGGAACTACGAGGGCGGCGTGAAGATGGCGAGCGGCATCTTCTCCGGTTCACTCGGCGTCTACTACCAGCAGTACTCCGACTTCCAGGTCACCGTGATCGAGGCGGGCGGCAACGCGCGCACGATCAGCGCGGGCTCGGCCAGCAACCTGGGCGTAGAGGCCGAAGTCGAGGTGAGCCCCACCTCGTGGCTGCGCGCCTACGCCAACGGCGGCTGGATCGACGGCGGTATCGACAACGACCCCGAGAACGGCAACCTCGCTGGTTCGCGCTTCCGCCTCCAGCCCGAGTGGCAGGCTTCGGCCGGGCTTATCATCGATGCCCCGGTAACCGAGACCGTCGGCCTGTTCCTCTCGCCCAGCGTGACCTACCGCTCGAAGATCTACTTCGAGACGCCCAATACCGAAGCGATCAGCCAGCCGGGCGTGACGCTTGCCAACGTGCGTGGCGGCGTGACCTTCGCCAACGGCCAGTATGAAATCGCGGGCTGGGCGCGCAACCTCTTCGACGAGAAGTACCTCCTCGATGCGGGCAACACCGGCGGCGCCTTCGGGCACCCCACCTTCATCCCGGCCGAGCCGCGCACTTACGGCGTGACCGTGAAGGCCCGCTTCTGACGATCCGGGGTGGGCGGGCCCAGGACACGTCCCGCGCCCGGCCACCCCGCCCCTTTTTCGCGTTTCCCGATAGCCTGCGACACAGGACACTGCCTGCCATGCCTCTCACTCTCGACCGCCGCCTTCTCATCCAGGGCAGCCTCCTTGGCCTCGGCGCCCTGGCGCTGCCGGGCCTGGCCCAGGCAATGACCGCACAGGGCTTCACCCACGGCGTAGCGAGCGGTGAGCCT
>NZ_JALHAT010000080.1:0-7667 GCF_022818885.1 Novosphingobium mangrovi
GCGGGCTTTTGGCGTTCAAGGCACTGGCAAAGCCTCTCCCTTCCCCGCTCCCCTCAGCAGTCCGACACTCCGATACGCGGCTTCTCGCCGGAGTTGGTGTCGATAAGGTCATGTTCCAGAAGGCTATTGGGGAATTACCTATCCGTACTTGGGCGGGTTTTCACAGGTATGGGTCTAAGCGCTGGCTCGACGCCGCAGTGCCGCGGCTTGAGACAAGGGGCTTCATCGGTGTCCGCTTACCTGGATAAACTTTCCGTCAGTCGGCGCCTGTCGCTGCTCGCGTTCTGTGCCGCGGGCGTGGGGGCGTGCATGATCGCCCTGGTTCTTGCCTCCTCGCTGCTGGGCGCGCGCATGGATGAGCGCGCGCAGGATGCGGCGAACCAGGCTCTTTACGCCGCGCTTCTGGAAAAGGACTTCGCCTCGCTGGAGCGCGATGTCTTTCGCCATGCGCTCATCAACGATGCAACGACGCGCGAAGCCTACGAAGGCAACGCGCGGGACTTCTTTGCCTCGAACGAGGAAACCCGCAAGCATCTGAGCCCGGACGAACTGTCGGCCGCCGACGTGGTGGAGCAAAGCGCCAAGGCCTACGTTGCGGTGGTGGATGGCGTCATGGCCGATGGGCCGGTCGGGAGCGCCGGGGTCGCGCGGATCATGGAGGCCGGGGACACGGTCGATGCCAATATCGAGGCGATCCGCGATCCCGTCATCGCGCGTTCGGTGGCGATCGATGCCGAGCAGACCACCATGGCGCTCACCCTGGTCGGCGTCTCGGTGGTGCTGGCGCTGGTGGCCTGCGGCTTTGCCTATATCGTGGCGCAGCGCGTGCGGCGCAGCATCGTGGGCGAACTGGGCGATATCCGCTCGGCCATTGCCCGGGTGGAAAATGGTGAGGTCGAATTCACCGTTCCGCATCTGCACCGAAGCGATGAAATCGGCGACCTCGCCCGCGTCGCCGAGCGCCTTCAGGTGATGACCCGCGCCAAGGCCGAGAGCGATGCGCGCACGCACGCGATGATCGAGATGGTCGGAACCCAGCTGAGTGCGCTTGCCGAAGGCGATCTTACCGCCGAGCTGCCCGATATCGGGGCGACCTATGGCCGGTTGCGCGCCGATTTCAACACCATGGCCGGGCGCCTGCGCGAGGCTCTGCTGGCGGTCTCGCACGCGATCCATGCGATCCACACGGGCGCGCGCGAGATCAACGACGCCTCGAGCGATTTTGCCACCCGCACCGAACAGCACGCCAGCGATCTTGGGGAAGCTGCCGAGCGTATCCGCGACCTGAGCGGTGACATCAGCTCTACCGCCTCGGAAGCTACCACCGCGCACCGCAGCGTTGTTGCGGCCGTGGAGGAAGCGCAGTCGGGCGGGACGATCGTCTCCGATGCCGTGGCCGCCATGCAATCGATCGATCACTCGACCGCCGAGATCAAGAAGATCATCTCGGTCATCGACGGGATCGCCTTCCAGACCAACCTCCTGGCGCTGAATGCGGGGGTCGAGGCCGCCCGTGCGGGCGAGATGGGCAAGGGCTTCGCGGTGGTGGCGACCGAAGTGCGCGCGCTTGCGCAGCGTTCGGCCGACGCCGCGCGCGAAGTGCGCGAGCTTATCGAGACGAGTTCGGTCCAGGTCGCCTCCGGGGTCGTCATGGTGAACGATACCGGCGCTGCGCTTGATCGCATCATCGAGAGCATTGCCTCGGCGACGCAGCTCGTGACCTCGATCGCGGATTCCTCGCAGGTGCAGTCGGGCAAGCTGCGCCAGACGACCGAGACCATCAGCGCCATGGACCGCATCACGCAGCAGAATGCGGCCATGATCGAGGAGAGCACCGCCGCCGCGCGCAGCCTGTCGAGCGAGGCGGACCGCCTGTCTGAACTGGTGGGCAAGTTCAAGCTGGGCGCGGGCGAAGTTGTCCAGTTGCAGGCGCCATCTTTTGCCCCGCCGAAGTTGGCGCGCGCGCCTGTGGCGCAAGCTCCTCAGCCCTATGCGACGGCCGGATCGGCGGCGCTGCAGCCCATGGTGAGCGATGGGGAATGGGATGAGTTCTGAAGACGTGTGCGGGGTTAGCGAAAAGGTGTTGGCCATGAACGTTCCCCCCCTGGCGCGGACGGGCGCGATGCTGCGCCGGGCGCTCCTCGCCGGAATGGCCCTGAGCTTCAGTCCATCGGCCTTGGCGCAAGGAGCTGCGGAAGCGGGCGAACTCGACCTCTCGGGCAGTGTGCGGTTCCGTTACGAGGCTTACGACAATGCCTATCGCAGTTCGGGCGCGCGCTCGGACGATGCGCTGACCATCCGGACAAGCATTTCGGCCAAGTACACCCGTGGGCGGTTTCGCGCGGGGGCCGAAATCCGCGATTCGCGCGGCTATGCCATCGATCTCGATACGCCGATCAGTTCGGCGCACATCGATCCCTTGCAGGTCCCCCAACTCTACGTGGGACTGGACGTTTCGGACCAGGTCTCGGTCACGGCGGGGCGCATGGTGCTCAATTTCGGCAGCAAGCGACTTGTCGGCGATCCGGGCTGGCGCAACGCGGCCAACGCCTTTACAGGCGCGCGCCTCGACTGGCAGGGTCCTGAGGGGAAGGAGCGCCTGAGCGTCTTCTACACCCTGCCGGACAAGCGCCATCCCGACACCAAGGGGGAGGTCATTGCGAACGCCTGGTCGGTCGACACCGAGGGCTTCGACCTGCGCTTCTGGGGCGCCTTTGCCGCGGCGCAGCGGGGGCCGGTGGCGCTGGAGGGCTATGCCTTCCTGCTCGACGAGCGCGACGATGCCACGCATGCGACCCGCAACCGGCACTTGCGCACCTTCGGAGGGCGCCTCCAGGTGCCCGAGGCGGGGCGCTGGGACTTTGAACTGGAAGCCGCGCTCCAGCTCGGGCGGATCCGCACGTCGCGCGAGGAGGGCGCGCCCAGCGTTCCCGTGCGCGCGTACATGGCCCATGGCGAAGCCGGCTATACGCTGCCCGGAGCGCTCGACGCACGGCTCTCGTTTCAGGCGGACATGGCGAGCGGCGACAAGGCGGGAACAGCGCGCCACGAACGCTTCGATTCGCTCTATGGCCCGCGCCGGGGCGATTGGGGGCCGACGTCGCTGTATGGTCCGCTGGGCTACAGCAATGTCCGCAGTCTGGGCGTGCGGGCGGAAATCGCGCCGTCCAAGCGCTTCGATGCCTTCGTCGACTGGCGCCGCTTGTGGCTGGATTCGACGAACGATGCCTTCGCCTTTACCGGCATTCGCGATGCCAGCGGCGCCAGTGGGCGCGACGGCGGGAGCCAGTTGCAGGCCCGCGTGCGTTACTGGCTCATCCCCAAGCGCATCAAGGTCGATCTCGGCGCGGCCTGGCTCGACAAGGGCGCGTTCCTGAAGCGTGCGCCCAACGTGCAGGAGCGGGGCGACACCCATTACGGCTATGGGGACATCTACTTCCTGTTCTGATGGTCCCGTCAGGCGCCGCAATCCCTACGAAAAAGCCCCCTCCACGCGATCTGCGGGGAGGGGGCTTTTTCGTGCGGTCGGGCGGGGCGCTCTAGTCGCCGCCGAAAGCGTCGGCGATCGAGCAGGCCGCAGGGCCCAGAATGACCACGAAGAGCGTGGGCAGAATGAACAGGATCAGCGGCACGGTCATGATCGCAGGCAGACGCGCGGCCTTTTCCTCGGCGCGCATCATGCGCTCGTTGCGGAATTCGGCCGAGAGCACGCGCAGCGCCGAGGCGAGCGGGGTGCCGTAGCGCTCGGTCTGGATCATCGTCGTCACCACGCCCTTCACCGCGTCGAGATCGACACGCCAGGCGAGGTTCTCGAAAGCCTGGCGGCGCTCGGTCAGGAACGAGAGCTCGATTGAGGTGAGCGAGAATTCATCGCCCAGTTCCGGGTAGGCGCGGCCCAGTTCGCGCGCGACGCGGTCGAAGGCGGCATCGACGGTGAGACCGGCCTCGGCGCAGATGACAAGCAGGTCGAGCGCGTCGGGAAGGCCCTTGCGGATCGCGTCGGTGCGCTTGGTGGCAATGTTTTGGATGAACAGGTCCGGGCCCTTGTAGCCCGCCAGCAGCATCGCGGCGAAGCCACCGAAGCGCTTGAAACTGCTCCATTCGGGGAAGTAGTCGAGGCCATAGATGACGATCGCGGCGGTGCCGCCGAGCAGGATCGGCAGGACCAGGCGGCCGAACACGACGGCAACGGCCCACTGCTTGTCGCGGATGCCCGCATGGGCGAGCTTCTGCTGGATCTCCTTGAGCTGGCTGCCCTGCAGGACCTTCAGGCTGGCCAGGATCCGGCCCATCTTGTCGGTCGTCTCGTTGCGCTTGACGAGGCTCTGGCGCTTGCGCGCGCCGGTGGTGATGCCGGCCTTGAGCTGTTCGCGCCGCGCGTTGAGGGCCCGCACGCGCTTGGCCATGGGATCGCGCACGGTGAGCGCGGTGTAGATCGCGTACATCGTCGCCATCGCCGCGATCATCGCGAGGAAGGTGCCGACGAGGATGACGTCGAAGCCCAGGATGGTAGGGCCGGTGGGTTGCTCGAGCATGGGTCGTGTTCCTCGCTCAGATCTCGAAGCTGACCATCTTGGCCATGATGAAGGCGCCGATCGCCATCCAGACCGCGCCGCCCATCCCTGCGACCATCAGCCGCTCGTCGATGAAGAATTCGCCGACGTAGCCCGGGTTGACCATCCAGATCATGCCGAAGACGAGGAAGGGCAGGGCACCCACGATGTAGGCCGAGGCCTTCGATTCCGAGCTCATGGCGCGGATCTTGAGCTTCATCTGCGCACGCTTGCGCAGCACGTCGGCCAGGTTGGCCAGCGTCTCGGCGAGGTTGCCGCCGGTCTCGCGCTGGATTGCGAGCGTGATGCAGAAGAAGTTGAATTCCGAGATGGAGAGACGGTCGGCGGTTTCCTGGAGGGCATCTTCCATGGTCTTGCCGATCTTGATGCGTTCGGTGATGAGCTTGAACTCCTGACCGACCGGTCCCGGGACTTCCTGCGCGACGACGGTGAGCGTCTCGGTGACGGGAAGGCCCGAACGCAGGCCGCGCACGAGGAGTTCGATGGCGTCGGGAAACTTGGTCGTGAAGGCGTTGGTGCGCTTGCTGATCATCATGTTCAGGACGACGTGCGGAATGCCGGCGCCCGCGAACAGGCCGATGCCCAGCGCCAGCAGCACCGCGCTGGTCTTGAGGTAGATGAGCAGGGTCACCGTCACCGCAATGCCCAGCGAGCCGTAGAGGTACTGCGACAAGGTCCAGGACAGCCCCGAACGCATCAGCCGCAGGTCCAGCGCCTCGAGCTGCGAGCTCGAGCCGGCGAGACGGTGCATCTTGGGACGCCGCGCAGCAACGGCCTTGCGCATCTGCGCCTCGACCCGGTCGTTCGTGCTCTGCGAGTGGCGGAAGCGCACGGCCTTCAGGCGGCGCGCGCTCTCCTTGCTCGGCGAGGGACCCGCGAAGGCCAGGTAGACAAGCACCATCACGCCCATGAGGCCGCCTGCGAACAGGATGAGCTGAAGAGGGGTCATCGCCTTTGCGGTCCTTTACGTCACTGCGTCGTCATTGCGGGCCGGGGACGCGCGCGTGTGCCGCGGCCCCGGAGGCGGTGCATCACTGCGCCTGCGCACTCGCCTTCTTGGTGCCCATGCCCGACATGAACGACTTGAGATCGAGCTTGTCGAAGAGCGAGGCCTTCTTGCCCTCACCCGCGTCCTGGACGTCCTCGCGTCCTTCGAGAATGAGCTGCGAGAGATCGCGCATCGCCGAGCCCGCCTTGGTGGTGCGGTTGGCATCGGCAAAGGTCTGCCCCAGCTTTGCAGCGAGCGCGGCGGCCTTGGCGTCGTAGGGGATGGTGAGCGCGACCTTGGCCTCGATCGAGGCCTCGAAGTCGGCCTTGCCGATCTCGCTGACCGCGGACTGGACCTTGTTGGCCACCACGATCACGCGCGCCTGGGGCGCGTTGGTGCGCAGCCAGGAGAGGATGCGGATCGAATCGCGCGCCGAGGCCAGCGTGTACTCGGTCACCAGCACGACCACGTTCACATCGTTCACCAGCTGCGGGAAGTTGATGAGCATGTTGCGCGGCATGTCGATCACGGTGGTCTCGAACGCCTCGCGGAATTCTTCCTCGAGCTGGAGGAAGGCCGCGCCGTCGGTCATCAGCGGGCTCGAGATCGGGGCCTCGGCCGAGAGGATCGCGAGGTTGTCGTTGGCGCGGATCATGGCGCGTTCGATGAAGAGGCCGTCGATACGGCTCGGGCTCTCGATCGCGTCGGTGAGGCCGCGGCCCGGTTCCAGGTCGAGGCACAGCGCGCCGGTCCCGAAGTGGATGTCGAGATCGAGCAGGGCGGTCGGCAGCTTGTTGTCCGCGCTCAGCAGCCAGGCCAGCGAGGTGGCGATGGTCGAGGCGCCGACACCGCCGCGCGTGCCGATGACGGCGGTCGAGACGTGCTGGCCCGCGCCCGCGCCGTCATGGCTCTTGGGCGCGGCGTAGACCGCCTGGGCCTGGGCCAGCGAGTCGCGCACCTGGGCGGGCGAGAGCGGCTTCAGGAGGTAATCGTGGATGCCGCTGGCGATGAGGTCGCGGTAGAGGCGCACGTCGTTCACCTGGCCGACCGATATCACGATCGTGCCCGGCTCGCACACTTCAGCGAGCGCGTTGATGTCGCTGAGCGGATCGCCGCTTTCCGAGAGGTCGACCATCAGGATGTTGGGCGAGGCGGTGATCGAGAGCGACTGGATGGCGTTCCTGAGGCCACCCTTGTTGCACTTCTCGGGCTGCCAGCCCATTTCCATCGCGATCGGGCGGATCACGTCAAGCGAGGCCTCGTCGCACAGGTAGGCGGCGAACTGGTCGCGGCCATTGCCGCCGCCCGATTTCCAGGGTGCGTTCACTGGTTTCCTCCCGTCGTGGTGCTGGCTGTGGTCACGGTGTTGCCGTTGCCGGTGGGGGCGGCCTCGCGGTAGGCCTGGATCGCCTTGGTCGAGGTCATCGCGTTGGTCTCGCCCGTGCCCTCGGCGCCGTGCAGCAGGTCCTCAGGGTCGGCGACCATGGCGGCAAGGTTGGAATTGGTGGCGCAGCCGTAGTTGCTGGACAGGCCGTTGCCCGGGTTGAAGTCGGAATTGCTGGTCCACTCGGGGCAGCTGGGGACCGAGGCCTGCATGCGCGCGATGACCACGCGCAGCGTGCCGGGCTGGATGTAGCCCTCGGTGATCGGGGCGCCCTCGGCCATGAGGATGCCGCGGCGCTCGGCGAGTGCGGCAATGGCCTGCCGTGCGGCGGCGCTGGTGGCCGGGTCATCGACGTAGAGCTTGTCGCCGTACTTCAGGTCCATCGCATCGAGCCAGCCGGACAGGCGCTGGGCTTCGCCATAGGCGAGGCCGCCGCCGTCGGCGTTGAGGTCGAGCGTGTAGTTGACCTGCTGCACCACGGGCTGGTGCTCGGAGTACATCGTGCGGTTGGTGGGGATGCCGCCCATGCACCCGGCGAGTGCGGGGGCAAGAGCGAGAACGAGGGCGCCGGCGGCAAGCGGACGCGCGCGGGTGGCAGAAGGCATGCGCATGGTGGTCAGCTCTCTCACTTGAGGGTGAAGCCGGGCTTGGCGGTGTCGTCGGCGGCCGTGCGGGCGCGCGGCTGCGTCCGGGCCTGGGGCGCCGTGTCCAGCGCGCCGAC
>NZ_JALHAT010000081.1:0-6193 GCF_022818885.1 Novosphingobium mangrovi
GCGCTCGCGCCCGGCGCCGCGTCGGCATGGGCCGCCTGGGCGCCGCCCAGCGCGACCGCGAGCGCGGTCAGCGACGCGCATGACACTTTATTGCCAGAAAACATTGGTTTCATGTCCCGTTACCCCTTATAATGCAACTCATTCGCAATTGAGGGCGAGATAGAATGGGCCTTGAGATGGGTAAACCGATGTTTCCGGGATATTTTGTCAGCTTGTCAGGAGTTTTGTCACCCAGTGTAACGGCCTGTACCCAAGCTGGGGGCGCAGCATGAGCCGCGTGCTCGTGGTGGACGACGATGCCGATATCCGCGACCTCCTGTGCCGCTATCTCGCCGAAGCGGACATCGAGTCGCGGGGGGCGGCCGATGGCGATGCGATGTGGAGATCCATCGCGCAAAGCACGCCCGACCTCATCATCCTCGACCTCATGCTTCCCGGGACCGATGGCCTGACCTTGTGCCGCGCGCTGACCGAGCGCTGTGACATACCGATCATCATGCTGACGGCACGTGGCAGTCTGGTCGACCGGATTGTCGGGCTCGAGATGGGCGCCGACGATTATCTTCCCAAGCCCTTCGATCCGCGCGAGCTTCTCGCACGCATCCGCGTCGTCCTGCGCCGGCAACGCCGGGCGCAGGACGGGCCTACGGTGCGCGAGCCTGACTATCTGCAATTCGAGGGCTGGACGCTCGACACCCGTCGCCATCTGCTGTCACCGCCGGGTGAGGATTTGGGACCGGAGAACACGCAGCCGGTTGCCAACTCCGATTACCTCGCCTTGCGAGCACTGCTGCGCGCGCCGTTCCAGACGCTCAGCCGCGACGTGCTCGCCCGCGAGGTCTACGGGCGCGAGCGCGATCCCTCGGACCGGGCCATCGACATGTGCATTTCGCGTCTGCGCCAGATGCTGGGAGAGGATGCGCGCAATCCTCGTATGATCCGCACCGTGCGCAACGGCGGCTATGTGCTGTCGGTGGACGTCTCGGCGTCCAGCTGAGATGCGCGCACTCCTCCACCGGCTCATCCCGGCGACGCTCTCGGCCCGGATTGCGTGGCTTCTGGTTGGTGGCCTTGTCCTTTCGCAGCTTTTGACCGGGACGATCTGGTTCGAAAGCCGCCGTCGCCAACTGCTCGAGATCCCGGCCCACGTCTTCGCGACCCGGGTTGCGGACAGTCTGCGTGTGCTGGACAGCGCCCCGCCGGACCGGCGCGACGATCTGCTGGCCAAGCTGCAGTCGCCGGAGTTTCGCCTGAAGCGCCTCGCCGTGCTTCCCGACCGGGGAAAGGCGCGCGAGGAGCCGGAGGACCTCGCGCGTAGCTCCTCCATTCTCGCAGGCTCGATCCGGCATCAGTTGGACGGGGCCGTCGAGGTGCGTGTGCTGGCGGCCCAGCTACTCGATGAGCAAGGCGAACCGGCTGGACGCTGGTCCATGCTGCGCGACCGGGAGCCGCGGGCCGCCTTCACGCTTGCCGTGCGCCGCAGGCCGGGCGATCCCTGGCTTGTTGCCAGGGGACGCGAGGACGAGGACGGCGTTCTTTTCGATCCGGGGGGCACGATCGCCGACTATGTCTTGCGCATCTACCTATTGCGCATCCTGATGGTTGCGGCGCTCACGTGGCTGGGCGTGCGGCTGGCGGTCAAGCCGCTGGAGCGGCTGGCCGAGGCCGCGCAGCGGCTGGGGCGCGACATCCGCAGTCCCGCCTTGCCGCGCAAGGGGCCGATCGAGGTTCGCCGCGCGGTGGAGGCCTTCAACGGCATGCAGCGGCAACTGGTCGGCTATCTCGACGAGCGCACGCGTTTTCTCGCGGCAGTCTCGCACGATCTGCGCTCGCCCATCACGCGTCTACGCCTGCGCGCCGAATTGCTGCCCGGGACCGAAGAAAAGGGTGGCTGGCGCAAGGATTTCGACGAGATGGAAGGCATGGTGGATGCAACGCTGGCCTTCATGCAGGGCAACGCGGGCGAGGACCTGCAGGAGGCGGTTGATCTTGACGCTGTGCTGGCGGGCATTCTGGAAGACCTGCACACACAGGGCGCGCAGGCGACGCTTGTGGGCCGATGCGGCGCGCCCATTGCCGGTTTCCCGCAAGGGCTGCGCCGGTGCCTTGTAAACCTGACCGACAACGCCATCCGTTACGGCGGGCGGGCCGACATCGTCGCGCAGGACTGCGGGGAGGCCATCGTCATTCGTGTCCGGGATGATGGCCCGGGCATTCCCGAGGCCAATCTCGGCCTCGTGTTCGAGCCCTTCTACCGCGAGGAAAAGTCGCGTAACACCGCGCTAGGCGGTGTCGGCCTCGGCCTCAGCATCGCCCGCGACATTGCCCTTGCCCACGGGGGCGAACTGACCTTGCACAACCGACCGGAAGGCGGCCTCGAAGCCACCCTGCGCCTGCCACGAGGCGACCCTCAGGACACTAAGGCCCGATAGCGAGCCGACTGCAACGATTTTAAGGAGAAGTGGTGCCGCTTACAGGACTCGAACCTGTGGCCCCCGCATTACGAATGCGATGCTCTACCAACTGAGCTAAAGCGGCGTCCTTGTGGCGATTCTCGGGAGAACCGATGCCAAGGCAGGGGGCGCCTTTACCGGGGGGAGCCAAGGAGCGCAAGAGGGATTCGTATCCTATGTACCGGGAAGATGAGTGCGGGAGCTTTTCCCGCGCATCCCGGGAGACTTGCAGTGTAGAGGGGCGGGGCCTAGCAGCGGTGGGATGAACACGTCTGCGTCTCCCGCTCGCCCTGCCTCCGGTGTTGCCGAAGTCGAGCCCTTCCACGCCATTTCGATCGGAAAGCTTGCTTACGAACTGGCCGAACAGGGCCGCAACATCATCCACATGGAATATGGCCAGCCCTCGACCGGAGCGCCCGCTGCAGCCCTGGCGCTGGCGCATGAAAAGCTCGACAGTGATCCGGGCGGGTACTGGGAGAATGGCACGCTCAAGGCGCGGATCGCGCGGCACTACCAGGAACGTTACGGGCAGGACGTCGAGGCCGAGCAGATCATCCTCACCTGCGGGGCCTCCCCGGCGCTGGTGCTGGCGCTGTCCAGCCTGTTCCGGCCCGGCGCGCGGGTCGCGCTCGCCCGGCCGGGCTACGTGGCCTACCGCAATACGCTCAAGGCGATGTACCTGGAGGCGGTCGAGATCGAATGCGGGCCCGAGGCGCGCTATCAGCTGAGCGCCGCCGCGCTCGAGGCGATGGAACCGGCGCCCGATGGCGTGATCATCGCCAGTCCGGCCAATCCCACCGGCACGATCATCGCGACCGAGGAACTGCGCGCCATTGCCGAAGTCTGCACGCGGCGCGGCATCCGTATGATCTCGGACGAGATCTACCACGGGCTGACCTATGGGCCCGTGGCCCATTCGCTGCTCGAGTATGCGCCCGATGCGCTCGTCATCAACAGCTTCTCGAAATACTACTCGATGACGGGGTGGCGCCTGGGCTGGTTGCTGGTTCCGCGCGATCTGATCGAGGTGGCGCGCGCGCGGATGGGCAACCTGTTCCTGACGCCGCCGGTGCTTGCCCAGCATGCCGGGCTCGTCGCTTTCGACTGCGATGAGGAATTGCAGCGGCATGTGCACAATTACACGCAGAACCGGCAGATGTTGCTCGATGCGCTGCCCGATCTCGGACTTGAGAAGATCGCACCGCCCGATGGCGCTTTTTACATCTGGGCCGATATCAGCGCCTATACGCAGGACAGCCTGTCCTTCTGCCGGGACATGTTGCGCGAGACCGGCGTGGCGACCGCGCCGGGTATCGATTTCGATCCGGTCCATGGCAAGACCTTCATACGCTTCAGTTTTGCGGTGTCACCGCCCGAAATTGCGGAGGCCATCGCGCGTCTCAAACCCTGGTTTGCGGCGCGAAGACAAGTCTGAGGCGCGCCGCGTTGAGGTTTGAAGGGTGGCGTGTCGCAATCCGGGATAGGGCGGCGACATGCGGGATTTTCCACATTGACCGGGGGCGGGATCTGCGGCTTTGAGCCGCTTCCCCCTTCAAGGTCGACACCCTCATGTTTCCCTCCGAACTTACCCTCGATATCGACACGGCCAGCCTTACCGTCCGTTTGCGCGCGTTGGCGCAGGAGTGCGCGCAGAGCGCCCCAGCCGAAGAGGATGCGCGCGTCTGCGAGGCTCTCGCGCTGCTTGGGGCGCGTGTGACGGCGAAAGAGGTCGGGGGCATGGACTGCGTGCTGCGCCTCCTGGGGGAGGACGTGGGGTTCCTCTGCTCGCGAGGGCGAGGCGGTGTGTGCCTTGCGATGCTTGCCGTGGACGGCGCGGATGAAGAGGTCTGCGTGCAGGGCGCCACTCCCGCGCTCGCGCTGCTGGGCGCGTGGGCCTCGGCCTGGCTGGTGCATCTGGGCGATGCGAGCGAAGAGCCGGGCGAGGCGGTGTCTTCCCGCCTTCATTGAACGTTATTCCGGTCAGGTGCAGCCCCGCAGCTCGCCTGCGGGAATGTCGAGCCAGGACAGCGTTCCCCCTTTGCCCGCGCCCGTGTCGATTCGGACCAGCTTTCCGCCCCTCGCATTGGTCTGGGTGAAGATAGCCTCGCAGCGGTCATGGCCGATGACGACCCTGCGTCCGTTCGGAATGCTCTCGAGCCAGTCGTAAAGGCGCACCGGATAGCCCGAGCTGTCGCGGGTTCCGTCGGTCTGGCCGAAGAGGGCGCGGTGTACGCGCCCGTCCCCCTTGAGGGATAGGGCCTCTCCAGCCGTGGGAGCCGGACGGTCGAACATGGCGGAACTGGCGCCTGCGTGGACGAACAGCCAGGGACCGATGTTGCGCCACAGGGGCGCGGCGGAAAGGATGCGGATCGTGCTCGCGACAAGGGCATCGCGATCCGGCGCGTCCCGAATTTCGGCCAGTGTGCGATCGAGGCCATGGGTGAGTTTCATGCGCCGCTCGGCGCCATCACCGGCCCGCCAGGCCACGAGGTAGCGCAGCAACTTGAAGCAATGGTTTCCCGGAACGAGCACGGCCCGGCCCCGCGCGTCGAGCCGGGCAAGGAGGCGCAGGACGGCGGCGCTGTCATTATCGGGATCCTGGACCGCCGGATCGGCGTCGGTGAGGTCGCCGATGAAACCTAGGGCGTACCCCCGCGCCATGGCCTCTTCGGCCGCGGCATGAACGGCACGCGCACCGTGGATATCGCCAAACCAGCGCATGCCAGCGTATGTCGAGGGAAAGGAAGATGAGGAAGTCACGGGGAAAAGCGTATCGGTCCACGGCCAGGTGTCCGCCCCATCCTCACGCGCATCCTTTGATATAGCCATGGGACGCGAGCGATGTGTCAGACCGCTCAGGCAAGTCCATCCGGACATGGCGGTTTCGGGGAGGGCCCGGAGGCAGGCCCGGCCGAACGCGAGCGTCGGTCCGGGCCTGCCCATAGTACACGACTAGCGGGACCAGGAGCCGGTTCGGGACGAGCCCGGACCGGTGCTTGACGATATCTCACGGAAGGTGTTGCGCATCGGTTGTCAAGAACATGCGCAGGTCTACGTAGGCGTGTGCCAGCTTGCGGGCAGGCGGGCAGCCTCTAGAGTGCTCCCTATGGTGATCTCGACGTTCTTTCTCGTGGTGTCTGCTGCCACCGCTTCGGCTGCAGCCTGTGACCTGCGTTCGGACATGGGCGCGCGCGAACTTCACGAGGTTCTTGCCCGGCGCGCTGTCGAATTGGTGGTTACGGCGGCGCGCTCCGATGCGAACAGCAGGGACCGGTTGGATCAGTTGATGGATCCCGACGCTGCCTTTGACCTGGGGGCAGGCGATGTCGGGCGGCCAATGGGGCACGGGGCGGAGGGCGCACGCGCCGTCGTCGCGCTGATGAAGGCCGATCGATATCGCTATCTCGGCTGGGACTATATGGATGGGCCCGTCGATCCCTGCGGCGAGCACGAGGCGTCCATCGAGTTCATCGCCTCTGCGGATCGGCAGGTCTATCCCGTCACGTTCCGCTTCCACAACGGACGTGTGATTGAGGCAAAGGGGTGGTCTCGGTCCTTTCGCGAAGGGGCCTTGCCCTGAGGATGCGACGATACCTTACCGGTGGACTTAATCGGGACAGGCAGGGGGTTCGGGTGCGTCCAATGGAGCCGGAAGAAGGTTCTTGAGGACAAGCCGGGACGTTGAGAAGGATGGTTCCGAGGGCCATCGCCCTCGGGCTCCCCGAACTGTCGGCCTCACC
>NZ_JALHAT010000082.1:0-5632 GCF_022818885.1 Novosphingobium mangrovi
CGCCTCCCCCGCCGCCGCCGCCGCCGCCGCCGCCGCCGCCGCAGGTTGTCTGCAACAAGGGCCCGTACATCGTGTTCTTCGATTGGGACAGCTCGGACATCACGCCCGAGGCCGCAACGGTCCTCGACAGCGCGATCACGGCTTACGGCAACTGCGACAACGTTCCGATCATGCTCGCTGGCTACACCGACTCGTCGGGTGCCAAGACCTACAACATGGGTCTTTCCGAGCGTCGTAACGACTCGGTTCAGGCTTACCTGACCTCGCACGGCATCCCGGGCACGGCGATCTCGAGCGAAGGCTTCGGCGAAGAGAACCAGCGCGTTCCCACCGCCGACGGCGTCCGCGAACTGCAGAACCGCCGCGTCGAGATCACTTACGGTCCGGGTTCGGGCATGTAAGCTGACCGGCAACGGTACAAAGATCAGGGGGCTGGAGAAATCCGGCCCCCTTTTCTTATGGGCAAGGCCTATTTGCTCCCACCTTCACGGGACCTGCCGAGAGGCCTCAGTCAGGCATAAAAAAGCCGCCGATCACACCTGATGGTGACCAGCGGCTCTTTGAGAAATGGAAAGGTCGGCAGTGCCCCGCTTGCCAGCCAGCAGGAAAACGCAGCTGGAAATCAGGAGGGCCAGGGCCCTCGCCTCCTCCTTTGGATGGGCGTTTTCCGAGTTGCCGCTGGCCCCCACACACGACTGGGCAAGCCTCAGGCCAACTCCCCCGGTCAGGCCGCGTACTCTGTCCCGTCCGTCAGCCCCGCCTGCTCGAAGCCGCCCTTACGCAAGCGGCAGCTGTCACACTCCCCACACGCACGCCCATCGGGCTGCGGATCGTAGCAGGACCAACTCATCGCCGGATCCAGCCCGAGCCGAATACATTCACGCGCGATGTCTGCCTTGCCCAGAAACTGAAGCGGTGCGCGGATACGGAACGGCTGCCCTTCCGCCCCGGCCTTTGTCGCCAGGTCGGCGATATTCTCGAATGCGGAAATGAACTCCGGCCGGCAATCCGGATATCCCGAATAGTCGAGCGCATTCACACCGATGAAGATGTCACTGGCTCCGATCGCCTCCGCCCAGGCCAGTGTCAGCGACAGGAACACCAGGTTACGCGCAGGCACATAGGTCACCGGGATGTCCTCGCCTACCCCTTCCTTAGGCACTGCGATGTCGTCCGTGAGCGCAGACCCTCCAAAACGGCGCAAGTCGAGCGGCAGCACCACGTGGCGCACGGCGCCGAGGTGCCGCGCAATGGTACTCGCCGCATCGATCTCGCACTGATGCCGCTGGTTGTAGTCGATCGTGAGCGCGTTGAGGCGGTAGCCCTGCTCCCGCGCAAGCGCCGCCGAAACCATCGAATCGAGCCCGCCCGAAAGGAGCACAACGGCATCCTTGACCGAATCCTGTCCTGTAGTCGTCATGCCTCTTGCGCTAGGCCCGAACGAACCAGCGCGCAAGAACATCGCCCCCGAACGGTCAGCTCAGCGCGGACACGTCCCGAGGCGCCGCCCTTCGGCGGCGAAGGCGAAGGGCAAACCGTTTCGGGTCCCCTGGCTGTCGATCTGGATAAGGCCGTCCGTCTCGCGCCGGACCGTAGTCCGCCCATAGCCATTGCCTGGACATGTATACTGGACTGTCACCTCGCTGGGCCGGTCGACCACGACGACCTGCTCACACTCCAGATCGCGGTGGCGAAGCTGCACCAGATCGCGACCAGAACCGATGCACATGCGCTCCTCGCCCCCGCCAGAACCGCGCATACGAAGCATCCAGTTGCCAGGATCGAGACGGTCGAGCATCGCCAGTGTCTCACCACTCTCGCCAAGCGCCGGCCCGGCCATCAGGCCAAGCCCGCACAGCCCGGCGAAAAGGAACGTCCTGGCAAACTTCTTCATCATCCTCGCTCTCTTGCCGTTGGCGACCCGGCAATCCCCTAAACCGGGATATTCAAGACTTTGGAACAGAACGCACAGTCGACCGGAATGGTGCCATCCTCTTCCCGCATGTCGGCCAGTTGATCTTCCGGAAACCGCGAAAGTATCGTCTTGTAGTGCTCGACCGTGCAGCGGCAACCGCGCTGGAGCAGCACCAATGGTTCGACCCGGACTTCATCCTCCTCATGGAAGAGGCGCCAGAGAAGCTCTTCCAGTGTCAGGACGGGATCGAGCAGCTCATCGCGCTGCACACTGCCTGCCATGACCGAAACATGCTCCCAGTCAGGGTGATCTTCCTGGGCGTGCAGACGCGCCTGCCCTTCCTCTCCATCGGGCAGGAACTGCATGAGAAGCCCGCCGGCCATGCAGCGCTCCCCGTTCGAGCGCACCGAGATGCGCAGGAGCGTGGGCACCTGCTCGGACTGGGCGAAATACGCCTCGCACGCATCCGCCAGCGACGCCCCTTCCAGCGGCACCACGCCCTGGTAGCGCTTCTTGGTCGCCGCCAGATCGAAGGTGATCGCAAGATACCCGGTACCGAACAGCGCCGGGAGATCGAGCTGAAGCTCCTCGTCCTGCATGTCAGCGAACTTCTCGGCATCGAAATGCACATAGCCACGCACTTCGCCGTCACGGTAGTCGCAGACCATCATGTCGACCAAACCGCCTTCGGCCTGGGCCTGGATCGTGAGCTGCGCGCCCTCTTCCTTGAGCAGCGAGCCCATGAGCGAGGTCATGACCAGCGCTTCAGCCAGAAGATGCTTGACCACAGGGGGATAGGCGTGCGCCGAAAGCACGGTTTCGAGCACCGGACCAAGGCGCACGACACGTCCACGCGCGTGCCGATTGGGCAGCGAAAAGGCAAGGACCCGGTCGAAACCGGTGTCTTCGCGCGGCAAGGTCGGATCTTCGCTCACAGCTTGCCAAGGCTCCACAGCAGGACCGACTTCTGCCCGTAGAGGCGGTTTTCTGCCTCATCCCAGACTGCCGAGGCCGGACCGTCAATAACCGCGTCCGTGACTTCCTCGTTACGGTGCGCGGGAAGGCAATGCAGGAACATCGCCCCCTCCGCCGCGTGCGCCATGAGGCTCTCGTTGACCTGATAGGGCTCAAGCGCCTTGATGTGCGCTTCACCGCCCTCCTGCCCCATCGAGACCCACGTGTCGGTCACGACGACCTGCGCGCCGCGCGCCGCTTCGAGCGGATCGTGCGTGATGACGATCTCGCCGCCCGCCGCACGGGCCCGTTCGACGAAGCCCGCGTCGGGCTCGTAGCCCTCAGGCACAGCCAGGCGCAGCGTGAACTTCATCAGCCCGGCCGCCTCGATCATCGAATGTGAGACGTTGTTACCATCGCCCAGCCAGGCCATCTGCAAGCCAGGAAGCGCAAAGCCATGCTCAACGATGGTGAGAAGGTCAGCGACGATCTGGCAGGGGTGCGAAAGGTCGGTCAGGCCATTGATCACGGGAACGTCCGCGTAGTGCGCCAGCTCCTCGATCTTGGCGTGATCGTCAGTGCGGATCATGATGGCATCGACCATGCGGCTGAGGACCCGCGCGGTGTCCGCGATGGTCTCGCCACGCCCGATCTGGGTGCTACCCGCTTCCATGATGATCGTGCTGCCGCCCAGCTGGCGCATGGCCATGTCGAACGACACGCGCGTACGCGTGGAATTCTTCTCGAAGATCATGGCCAGCGTGTGGCCAGCAAGCGGCGCATCGCTATCCGCCTTGCCCTTGGGCCAACCGGCACGTGCCGCCTTGCGCTCGATCGCATCGTTGATCATCGCGGCAATGGTATCGCCGCCCGCATCGCTGAGGCTCAGGAAGTCGCGCGACATCAGGCCGCATCCTCGGGCGTGTAGCTGGCCGCAGCGGCCGAGAGCTTCTCGAGGAACTCGTCGATGTGGCTGTCGTCGATCACCAGCGGGGGAATGACGCGCATTACCTGATCGCCAGCAGAAACAGCGAGGACCTGGTGGTTGTCGCGCATGTGGGCGACGAAAGGCCGCGGCTCGACCTTCATCTTGAGGCCAAGGAACAGGCCCTTGCCACGTACGCCTTCGAAAAGCTCCGGGTAATTGCCGATGAACTGCTCGAGGCGCGCCTTGAGGCGTTCCCCCTTCGCGCGCACGTCCGCAAGGAAGCTTTCCTCCCCCACCACGTCGAGCACGGCGCCGATCGCCGCCATCGCGAACGGGTTGCCGCCATAGGTCGACCCGTGCGTGCCGAAGGTCATGCCCCGCGCCGCCTTCTCGGTGGCAAGACACGCGCCGACGGGGAAGCCGCCACCGATGCCCTTGGCCGTGGCGAGGATGTCCGGCTCGATGCCGTACTGCTCGTAGGCGTAGAAGGTGCCAGCCCGGCCAACGCCGCTCTGGACTTCGTCGAGAATCAGCATGAGGTCATGCTTGTCGCACAGTTCACGCAGGCCCTTGAGAAATGCCTCGTCCGCGACGCGGATGCCGCCCTCGCCCTGGATCGGTTCGACCAGGAAGCCTGCGGTGTTCGGCCCGATCGCGGCCGCGGCCGCTTCGAGGTCGTTGAAGTCGACGTACTTGAAGCCGGGCAGCAGGGGCAGGAAACCCTTGTGCATCTTCTCCTGGCTCGAAGCGCTGATCGTCGCCATCGTGCGCCCATGGAACGCATTGTTGAAGGTGATCAGCTCGAACTTCTCGTCGTTGCCCGCCGACTGGTGGTAGACGCGCGCGGTCTTGATCGCGCACTCGACCGCCTCGGCGCCGGAATTCGTGAAGAACACGGTGTCGGCAAAGGTCAGGTCGACCAGGCGCTGCGCGATGGCCTCACCCTGCGGACTGCCATAGAGGTTGGAGACGTGCATCAGCGTCTCGGCCTGCTTCTGGATGGCCGAAATCAGACCTTCGTGCGAATGGCCCAGTGCGTTGACCGCAATCCCGCTCGCGAAATCGAGGAATCGGCGACCATCCTCGCTGATGAGATGGCAATGTTCGCCGCGAACGGGCCGAACACCGCAGCGGGGATACACAGGCATCAACGGAGTGATCGACATTTCGAAAAATTCCTCGAGTGAAGTTTGAAGAAAGGGGGAAAAATCAAACGCAAACGACAAATGGCGGCCCTTGCCGGACCGCCATTTGCGCGCTTCTAGGCTTTTGCAGACCCCCGGTCAAATAACCGGGGACCTGCCGGCCGGGATCAACCCTGGAGCGGCGTCAGGTTGACCGCCGAGTACTTGCCTCGTCGATCGACCTCGATGTCGAATTCCAGACGGTCGCCCTCATTGAGGCCGGTCATGCCGGAACGTTCCACCGCGCTGATGTGCACGAAGGCGTCCTGCTGACCATCGTCGCGGGTAATGAAGCCGAAGCCCTTCATCGAATTGAAGAACTTGACCGTGCCCGTGGCCTTTTCGCCCGTCAGCTGACGCTGGGGCGCGGCATCGCGCTTCTGGACCGGGATCACATCGCCCACGACCGAGAGATCGCTGGCCGAGACCTTGCCGCCACGATCGACGAGCTGGAACTCAAGCTGCTGGCCTTCGGCGAGACCTTCAAGGCCCGCACGCTCAACCGCGCTGATGTGCACGAAGACATCGTCCCCGCCTTCATCGCGCTGGATGAAGCCGAAACCCTTCGAGGCGTTGAAGAACTTGACGACGCCACGGCCCTGGCCGACGACCTGTGCGGGCATGCCGCCACCACGGCCACCACCGCCGCCG
>NZ_JALHAT010000083.1:0-5463 GCF_022818885.1 Novosphingobium mangrovi
ATCCAGAGCGTGAATCACAACCCCACCAAAATGGGAATCCTGAATCCCCACAGGCCCTAGAGCGGTTTCCACACGAACTGAATCGTTGGGGGCCCTTGTCGGTAGCTTTGTGATTCACACTTCCTACTGGTCGCAGGCCTGCGCATGACGGGCCTGGTCGCGCTGATGGTGCGCATGAACAAGGCCATAGCGCCCCTCCTGATGGGCGAAAACAGGCTCGAGGGGTGCATCACCGTTATCTCCTCGCCGACGATGAAACACATCAGCACACGAAATGCGAAGGATATTGCGGGTCTCCAGCTTCATGTTTGTGCCGATATGAGCGGCTAAAGTCTCTCCCCGCAGTCTATCGAAATTTCTTGGGACTGAGCTCTGTTTCTTCAGGTGCTCTTTGGTTTGTTCAGAACGTTTCGGAAAATAAAAGTCATAATATACTACAAATAAAAGTTATTTCCGAAGCGGTTTAGGGTGTATGCTTAATAATTAATCGAGCTTTTAATAATACTAATGATTCTGTATCATATAACCGAAAAAAGCACAACTTGGTCTATCTATCCTATTGATTAGGAGGGGTTTGTGGCATCCTATCGTATTTTTGGCGATTCGATAATTAGTGAAGCAGAAATTCGCTCCGGGAAAGTTGATTTCTCGTGCGATCCGTTGGACGATCCTGGCAATCCTCTATCGACTGACGGTGACATTAAGGGCTTTACACCAATCGGCAAAGGTAAGCCGCTGACCGTAATGATCCGCGAGGTGTACACAGGACGCTATCCTAAAAAAGGCATCTTGGGTGGGTCAAAAGACGTTGCCGTTCTTTCCAGCGTCAAAAACTATGACATCTTCAGCGCGTCGTCACGGGCGCTCAACTTCATCATGCGCAAGGCAGGCAGGCGTGACCGCAAGGCCGGACCTTCAGCGTACGAAAACGGGTCGGCACTGGTGTGCTATTCGCCGGCGATCCTTACCGATTCCCAGATCGTCAGTATTCAATTTGCTGTCGACGACTTTCCCGGCGAGTTTCTCGATACGGTTTCGGGAGCATTCGACAAGCTTGGTCAAATCCCTTTGCTCTTGCCGCACAGCGGCTATTTGATGGCGGCCTCCGGCCTGATCAAGATAGCGTCTGGGTTAGGCAATTCCATCTTCGATGACAGGGCTGAATTTTCTTTTGACCTGTCGATCGACTTCGACATTCCGGGAAGCGAGATCGCCAAGGCGGATTTCCGGCTGCTGGCAGATGACTCGCTGCGAATGGAAGATTACACCTACGATCCTCAACGCGGCCTGATCGATCGAAGCACGGACAAGGCCTATGACGGCGACGAGCCCTATGTCATACTTAGCCTCGATGGAAAGAAGCGCGAAGCGCTTGAAGCGTTTAAGCCGACGGTGGCGAGCGCTGAAATACTCCATCGTTTCATGGACATGAAATCAGGAAGCGATGTCACGATCGACACGATTGTCGCCGGGGTCAGCCTCCTGTCTGACATGAAGTATCGCGAACGCGCCGAGGATGTGCAGAGGCGGATTGCCGACACCGACGATCCGGACATTGCTTCGGCACTGGAATCCGAGCTTGATGCCATCATTGCGAACATCCGTTCGGATGTGCTGCGGCCATGAGCGCAATTGACGACGGCGCAGACGGAGAAGCCAATTCCGATGATCTGAACGGCCTAGTCGCCAAGTCGCGTATTAGCCTTGATGTGCTGGCAGCTGCCGATGCGATACAAGCGCGGAGTCGAGACGACGCTGACCGTTATGCTTTTGCGGCGAACGCCGCACTGCCGATGCAAAAGCAGATCCATACGCTTGTTCACGGCAGCCAAGACCTGATCCAGGTGATTGTCGAGGCGAATGCCAGACTTCGTGCAGGCTCAGAGGCTGCGAGGAACTACCTTCTCGCCTTCTATTTGAAGTTGCGGGCGGAAACCGCTCGCATTGACAATCCGGGAGCGACCGAGCTGGCGGAGCACATCGAATACCTGCAAGGCCTAGGCATTGCCAGCCGGACTGCGGGGGAGCTTGCGATCTACCTGCTCGAGTTGGAAAATGTCGAAGCGCAGCCTTTTGACAAGGCCGATGAGGTCGACCTTCGCAAGTCCCTGATGACAGACAAGTTCCTGATCGGGGCACTCACACGAACGACCATCGAGAACCTTGCCGATTTTCATTGGCATGAGGACCACTGTGTGTACCGCATTTCCGGCAATCACGCCTGCGACATGTCGCTTTACGAGTCAGGCCGGACGGTGAAGTGCGATGCTGCGCGTGTGACCTTTAGTGCCACTGGGCGCAACATAGTTTGGGCGGTTGCGGATTCGGGCATTGACGGCAACCATCCGCACTTTCGCAAACACGGAAACCTCGACCTGCCCTCGAGTCTGGAGCATCAAGACTTGACCGGTGACGATGCGCCGCTGGTCGACGAGAATGGCCATGGCACGCATGTAGCAGGGGTCATTGCCGGGGAGACGTGCCGGGTACCCCCAGGTGGCATCTGCGGTTCCCCCGATTTTGCCGCGCAGGACCTGGCGGTCCGCAAGATGCAACAGGGCAAAAGGGGCCTTGGCAATGCCGAGCCGGTGTCGGTTGACGTGATTGCGGGGCTCGCGCCCGAATGCAAATTGATGAGCCTGAAAGTTGTGTCGCCGAGAGAGGGTGTGCGCGCGGGCGATCTTGTGGCCGCCATTGGCTATATTCGCAAGGTCAATTCGGGCGACCATCTGCAGATCCATGGCCTCAACATCAGCCTTGGCTATCTGTTCGATCCGGAATGGTTCGCCGCCGGGCACAGCCCCTTGTGCAAGGAGGTCAACCGGCTGGTGAAGGAGGGGGTGGTTGTCGTCGTGGCGGCGGGCAATGGCGGATATGGCATGGTCCAGAAGCACGACCGCAAGCAGGAACGGGCGACCCATCTGGGAACGATCAGCGATCCCGGAAATGCCGAGCTCGCGATCACCGTCGGGTCAGTTCACAGGGATTCGCCGCACACTTTCGGCGTTTCCTATTTTTCCGGCAAAGGCCCCACCGCCGATGGCAGGATGAAGCCCGATCTTGTGGCTCCCGGAGAACGCATCGTGTCGGCCTCGCCGCACGACGTGGCCAATGGCGATGTGGCGACATTCTGCGAACGTTCGGGGACCAGCATGGCTGCGCCGCATGTTTCGGGCTGCATTGCCGCCTTTCTGTCGACCCGGCAGGAGTTTGTCGGCCAGCCAGAGGTGGTGAAGCGGATTTTCAAGAAAAGCACCACCGACATTGGCCGCCAGCCCGAATTTCAGGGTGCCGGTCTGGTCGATGTGATGCGGGCCCTGCAGTTGAAACGCTTCTGAACGGCGTAAAGGAGAGGCAATGCCCACTGGTTTTGAACCCTCACGATTTTGCTGGTTGCAGTTCGACAAGACGGGGAAGATGGTTGACGGGCAGGCGATGCAGACATTCGCGGATGAAATCGCAGCTAGCGCTGCAACCGATGTCGTCATCATATCGCATGGCTGGCAGAACGACTTTCCCGTTGCCCAGGCATTATACCAGACCTTGTGGAGCAATGTCCTTTCCGAACTTGAGGCCAAGGGCCGCGATCCCTCACGCATTGTCCTTGGAGGGATCTTGTGGCCTGCCAAGAAATTCGATGCCGATTATGACGGCGCCCGCATGCTGGCGGCGGAGCCGCGGGATGCCGGTGGCCTTCTGGACGTGGGCGGCCCCGTAGACGGGGGCGAGGATATCCCCGAGGACCAGTTTATCGCAAAACTTGATGAGCTTTCCGACCTGCTGGATAAGGCAGATGCGCAGCAGCTTCGTGAGGCTGCCCTCAAGGTGGTGGAGCACAATGACGCGCACAGCGCCGCAGCGTTCTTCACCGTGGCTGCCAATGTCCTGAACGTTTCGGAAGAGGCCGATGAGGAGCTTCAGGCCGATGCGAAGCAGATCCTGAATGCCACCAGTGAGCCCCAGGCCCAGGCCCTGCTGGATGCGTATGCTGCCCCGGCGATGCCGACCTTGCCAGCAGGGGATGACGGCGAGGTTCTCGACATTGGGGAATGGATACGCTCGGTCGCCAGCGGCACCCGCAATGCTGTTGTATGGGCGCTCAACAAGCTGACATATTACACCATGAAGAAGCGTGCTGGTGTGGTTGGTGCTGCGCTGGCCGAAAAAATCGCGACCACATTTGGCTCCGACATTCCGCGCGTGCACCTGGTTGGGCACAGCTTTGGGGCCAGGCTGGTGACTTCCTCTGCCAATGCGATGGGCCAGTTGGGTGTTATCCCGGTGCAAAGTTTGACGTTGTTGCAGGGTGCCTATTCGCATTACGGCATCACGTCGGGACGGGGTGTATTTGAGAATGTAGCCGGCCACATAGCTGGCCCGATTATCTACACGCACACGCACAACGACTTTGCCTGCACCATCGCCTATCCGATTGCTTCACGTTTTTCCGGCGACACGACACTAGCTCTGGGCGATGCCGATGATGTTTTTGGCGCGATTGGTGCCAACGGCCCTCAAGGGCTTGATTCCGCGCTCCTTAACACGCTCGATCCGGCGCAGCCGGAACCGCTGGCCGGAAAGGTCAACACCGTGCTTGCCGACAGTTTTGTGCGGAAAACATCTGCATCGGATGCCCACAATAACGTCACCAACAAGGAATGCGGCGTGCTGGTAGCCCGCTCCATGTGCTGCGCTGTGGGAAACAGCTGAGAAAGGACGCTGACATGCTGAACAGAAAGCCCATTTTTGATACCGTTCGCGAGATGCTGGGCCGCGGTTTCACGCAGGACGATGTTGACAGGCTGGACGATGCCATCGACCTTGCAGAGAGCGCCCTAACAGCCGAGGCAGGGCCAGCACCGGACTTTGAAGGCGATCGTACGATTGGCGATGCCGGGCTGGAACTGATCAAGAGTTTTGAGGGATGTTACAAGCCCATTGGCAACGGCAAGTTCACGGCCTACCCCGATCCGGGCAGCCGCAATGGTGAGCCATGGACCATCGGTTGGGGTTCCACCGGAAGTGACATTAGCAAGGGCACCGTCTGGACGCAGGAGCAATGCGACGAACGCTTCGCCACAGACATCTCCAAATATGTCGATGCCGTGGCCCGCGAGTTGGGGGACGTGCCGACCACCCAGAACCAGTTCGATGCACTTGTATCCTTCCATTACAACACAGGAGCGATCCATCGCGCAACGCTGACGCGCAAGCACAAGGACGGCGATTTCGGCGGGACGGAGCGCGAATTCCTGCGCTGGGTCTACAACGATGGGCAGATGCTGCGCGGACTGAAACGGCGCCGCGAGGCAGAGGCTAAGCTATATGCCACAGGCAGTTGAAACAGACCTCAACTGTGTTGAAGGGTGATGACCTGACCCCTTAGATTTCCTCCACGAGCGACTAGGGCCTGTGGGAATTCAGGATTCCCATTTTGGTGGGGTTGTGATTCACGCTCTGGAT
>NZ_JALHAT010000084.1:0-3872 GCF_022818885.1 Novosphingobium mangrovi
TCCGCGTTGCGCCACATGGGCTGCTTGGGAGCGGGGAGGCCGGTTTCCTCGAGGCAGTTTGCGCGCAGGGTTTCGATGTCGGGACCGAAGTTGAAGACATCGACGTCGCCGCGCTCGGTGCGCATCCTGGTGCGCAGTTCCTCGGTGGCGTTTTCGTCGACTGTGCCGTCCTTGATGACGACGCCGTAGTCGAGGGCGCCGGTCTCGGTGACGAGGCCCTGGCCGATTTCCTTGAGGATGAGAGCGGGGTCGCGCTCGAGCGGGTCGCCCCAGCCACCGCCGCCCCAGGTGATGAACTGGAGTTCATCGCCCGCTTCGACGGGGTAGTCTTCCAGCTTGTTGCCGACCACGATCTGGGTGCCGTCGGCCTTGGTCAGGATCTTCTTGGCGCGCTTGCCCGGAAGACCGCCGTTGACGCCCCAGGGCGGCACGAACCAGCGGTCGTCGTGGATCGCGATGACGCCCGGCTCATAGAAGCGGTAGACCATGTTGATGCCGTTGCCGCCGCGGTGCAGACCCGCACCGCCGCTGTCGGCGACCGTCTCGTACTTGACGATCTCGAGCGGGAAGTAGCGCTCGAGGAACTCGTTGGGCACGTTGGTGAAGCCGGGGAACAGCGAGTGGCCGTCGGGCCCGTCGCCCATGGGCCGGCCCGGGATGCCGCCAAAGCCGATCTGGAAGAGCTGGAACCACTTGCCCGCCTTGTCGTGGCCTGCATAGAACAGGTGCGGCGAAGACGAGAAGCCTGCGGCGTTGAGGAACTCGGGCGTCTTCTGGCCGAGCAGGCCGCCCATGATGTCGAACAGGCGTCCGAGCACGTGGGTACGGCCCGAGAGCGCGGCCGGGAACTTGGGCTTGAGCAGCGAGCCTTCCGGGATCCGGATGTCGATCAGCGGGTAGTAGCCATCGTTGAACAGGATCTGTGGATCGAAGACCATGATCATGTAGATGCCGAAGAACATGCGCATCATGTTCTCGTTCAAGAGCATGTTGATCGAGGCCTGCGACTGCGGATCGGTGCCGTCGAAGTCGAGAACGACGCGGCCGTTCTCCTTCCACATCGTGCACTTGATCTTGTAGGGGCCAAAGCCCATGCCATCGTCGCAGATGTAGTCCTCGAACGAGACGGGCGTCTCGCCGATCGAGCTCTCGATGAGCTGCTGCATGGCGCGGTAGTTGCGGTCGAGCAGCAGGTTGGTCGCCGAGACGAAGATGTCATCGCCAAAGCGCTCGGCCATCTCGACCACGCGGTTGGCGGCAACGCGGCACGAGGCGATCAGGGCGTTCAAGTCCGCCTTGCACCAGTCGGGCATGCGCGACTGGTGCATGACCAGCTTGATGAGGTCCTCGTTGTACTCACCCTTCTTCCAGATCTTGACGGGCGGGATGCGCACGCCTTCCTGGAAGATCTCGGTGGCGTGGATCGGCATGGAGCCGGGCACCATGCCGCCGATGTCGCTCTGGTGGCCGAACATCGAGGTGTAGGCGATGAGGCGGCCGTCCTTGAAGACGGGCAGGAGAACGAGCCAGTCGTTGCAGTGGCTGATCGCGCCGCCGACCGAGTAGGGGTCGGACAGGAAGATCATGTCGCCGTCTTCCACGGTGCCTTCATAGCCTTCGAGGAAGGGGCCGATGTAGGAGCCGAACTGGCCCACGATCATGCGCCCCTTGTGGTCGGCGATGAGCGGGAAGGCGTCGCCCTGTTCGCGGATGCCCGGCGACATGGCGGTGCGCACGAGCGTGGCGTCCATCTCGATGCGGGCGTTGCGAAGGGCGTTCTCGATGACTTCGAGCGTGACCGGATCGATCTCGATCTTCTCGAAGGGGGTTTCGTTGGCCTGAATGATCTGTGCGGGCATTAGAGAGTTCCTTCGCTCACTTCAGGTTGATGAGGATGTTGCCGTAGGCATCGACGGTGCCGGTGCAGTCGGCTTCGATGAGCGTGGTGGAGTCCATCTCGGTGACGATGGCCGGACCCTGGATCACGTCGTTCGCCTTGAGCTTGGAACGGTCGTAGATCACGGCAGGGACCATCTTGCCATCGGCCCACAGCTGGTGGTCGCGCACCTTGGCCTCGATGGGATCGCCGTTGCCTTCGGGCAGGCGCTGGGCTTCGAGGTCGAGGATGGGGCCAAGCGCGACGGCGCGCAGGTTCACCAGCTCGTGCTCGCTATCCATCTTGAAGGTGAAGAGACGCTCGTGCTCATCATCGAAGCGCTCGATGATCGCGGCCAGGCCGCCCGACTTGAACGTCTCGGGATCGATCGAAAGCGGCACTTCGAAGGCCTGGCCCTCGTAGCGCACGTCGAGTTCGAACTCGACGGTGACGTCGTCGGCCGAGATGCCCTCGCTGGTGAGTTCCTTCGTGGTCTGCGCGGCCATCTCTTCGAGCTGGGCGAGAACGTCGGCTTCCTCGGTGTTGGTGAACGACTTGGAGTACGAACGCGCGGTCTCGGTGCGCATGCGCGTGGTCGCATCGCCCAGCGCGCACAGGACGCCCGGGCTGACCGGCGAGACGGCGGGCCAGGAGCCCATCAGCTTGGCAACGGCGTTGACGTGGAGCGGACCTGCCCCGCCAAAGCCCATGACCGCGAAGTGGCGCGGGTCGTAGCCCTGCTGGACCGAGATCATGCGCAGCGCGCCGAACATGTTCTCGTTGACGATGTCGATGATGCCGCGCGCGGCTTCCATGACATCGATGCCGAGCTTGTCGGCGACGGTCTGGACCGCGGCCTTGGCGCCTTCACGGTCGAGCTTGAAGGTGCCGCCCAGAAGGTTCTCGGGGAGGTAGCCCAGCACGACGTTGGCGTCGGTCACGGTCGGCAGCGTGCCGCCCTTGTTGTAGGCAACCGGACCCGGGACGGCACCGGCCGATTCCGGGCCGACGCGAAGGGCGCCGGTGAGCTCGGGAACATAGGCGATCGAGCCGCCGCCCGCGCCCACGGTCTTCACGTCGAGCGCCGAAGCGCGGACCGAGAGGTGGCCCACTTCGGTGGTGCGCACGCGGCGTGCCTCGAGGTTCTCGATGAGCGCGACGTCGGTCGAGGTGCCGCCCACGTCGAGCGTGAGGATGTTCTTGATCCCTGCGTTCTTGCCGACCCACAGCGCGCCGGTGACGCCGCCTGCCGGGCCCGACATGAGGAGCGCGACGGGGTGCTCTTCGGACTTCTCCGAGGACATGAGGCCGCCATCCGAGCGCAGCAGCGAGAGCGAGCCGGCCATGCCGCCCGAACGCAGGTT
Source organism: Novosphingobium mangrovi (assembly GCF_022818885.1). NCBI lineage: Bacteria > Pseudomonadati > Pseudomonadota > Alphaproteobacteria > Sphingomonadales > Sphingomonadaceae > Novosphingobium > Novosphingobium mangrovi. The sequence continues at coordinate 3,241 of NZ_JALHAT010000084.1, forward strand.
CGAGCGCAGGTTGCGCACGTAGTTGCCCACGACCGGGCGCACCGCGGCGTTGGCAACAGTGGTCAGCGTACGCTCGTATTCCTGCATCTCGGGCAGGACTTCGTGGGAGAGCGAGACGGGAAGCTCGGGGCAGATCTCGGCGGCGAGTTCGCCGATGCGGCTCTCGTGCGCGCCATTGAGGTAGCCGTTCATGAGCGAAACGGTGAGCGCCTGGACGCCCGAATCCTTGAGCTTGGTGAGGACCTCGCGGATCTGCGCTTCGTCGATCTCGCGTACTTCCTCGCCCTGCGCGTTCATGCGCCCGGCGACCTCGAAGGTGTCTTCAAGGGCGGCCAGCGGCACCGGCTTGGGCCACACGATCCAGCCAGCCAGGCCGCCCGGCACGAAGGAGCGCGCGATCTGCATGACCTGGCGGTAGCCTTCGGACGTGATGAGCCCCACGCGCGCGCCCTTGCCCTCGAGCACGGCGTTGGTGGCAACGGTCGTGCCGTGCAGGAAGAACTCGATATCCGCCGGCGTGATCCCCGCCTTCTCGCAGATCGCGCCGAGCCCGTTCAGAATGCCTTCCGAACTGTCATGCGGCGTCGACGGCGTCTTGTGACGGAAAAACGAGCCGTCTTCCTGGTTGAACA
>NZ_JALHAT010000085.1:0-208 GCF_022818885.1 Novosphingobium mangrovi
GGTCGTGCGCGGCCAGCTGGGCGATCGCGGCCTGGTGCGCTTCGCGCGCTTCGGCGTTGCGGGTGCGTGCGGCCTCGAGCGCGGCGCGGCCCGCCTCAGGATCGGGGAGGTTCGCGCGCTTCGCTTCGGCCTCGCCAAGCTCGGTTTCGGCGACCTCGCGGCGCTGGGCGAGGTCCTCCAGACCCGTGGCGAGTTCGGTGGCCCGGGC
>NZ_JALHAT010000086.1:0-577 GCF_022818885.1 Novosphingobium mangrovi
GGTGGCCCGGGCGGCGTGGCGTTCGCGCGCGGCCTCGGCCTGATCGACGCGGCGCAGCGCGGCGCGTTCGGCGTTGGTGGCCTCGGCTGCCGTGCGTTCGGCGGCCACGATTTCGCTTTGGAGGGCGGACAGCGCGGCCTGCGCGTCCTTTTGCTGCGTTTCGGCGGACGTGACGGCCGCGCGCAAGGGGGAGAGGCGCTCCTCCAGTTCGGCGAGCCGGTTTTCCGCTTCCAGTCGCGCGGCTTCGGCCCCGCCTTCGCCGCGCGCGACAAAGCCGTCCCAGCGCCTGAGCACGCCGCCGAGCGTCACCAGCCATTCGCCCGGCGCGAGCGCGCGGCCATCGTCCTCGGGCGCGACATGGACGAGCGCGAGCCGGGCGGCCAGTTCGTTCGGGCATTCGGGAAGGTGGGCGGCGAGGCTGTCTGCCACGGCGGGAGGGACCTCTGCCCCGCTCCAGAAGCGCCCTTCGGCTTCGTCCACGAGCCCGAGCGGCACCTTGGCGTCGCGCCCCAGCACGGCAGCGAGCGCGCGTTCGTAGCCGGGCTCGGCGCGCAGGGCGTCGATCGCGCGGGGCAGG
>NZ_JALHAT010000087.1:0-812 GCF_022818885.1 Novosphingobium mangrovi
ATTCAGGATTCCCATTTTGGTGGGGTTGTGATTCACGCTCTGGATGGAACGCTTTGTACTGACCGATGCCCAGTGGGCGAAGATGGAGCCGCATTGTTTAGGCAAGGCGAGTGACCCGGGGCGTAGCGGGCGGGACAACCGCTTGTTCATGGTAGCGGTGCTGTGGATTGTCCGAACGGGCAGCCCTTGGCGTGACTTACCGGCCCTGTTCGGCAACTGGAGTACAGCGTTCCGGAGGTTCCGTGATTGGCGTGAAGCCGATGTTTTCAAGCGAATTTTCGATGCCTTGTCGAAAGAGCCCGACATGGAATACGCGATGGTCGATGCCACTATCGTCAAGGTTCACCGGCACGGCCAAGGCGCAAAAGGGGGACTCAGAGCGAGGCCATCGGCCGCTCGAAAGGAGGGGTGACGACCAAGATACTGGCCCTTACCGATGCTCTGGGCAATCTCGTACGCTTCGTCCTGCTGCCCGGAAACCGCTATGACACCATCGGCGTTGCGCCGCTGATCGAGGGCATCGAATTCGATGCCTTGCTTGGAGACAAGGCCTTTGACGCCAACTGGATCGTCGAGGAGATCTACCGGCGCGGAGCCAAGGTCGTCATCTCGCAACGACCAAAGCGCCTCTGCCCACGAACCATCGACGACGAGATGTACAAGTGGCGCCACCTGATCGAGAACTTCTTCTGCAAGCTCAAAGAGTTCAAGAGCATCGCCATGCGCTCCTGCAAAACCGATCGAAGCTTCGAAGCCATGATATATCTCGACGCGGCAATCACCGCATCACGATGAATCCCCACAAACCCTAG
>NZ_JALHAT010000088.1:0-698 GCF_022818885.1 Novosphingobium mangrovi
CGAACATGCGCTCGACGCGATTGCGATCTCGATAGCGTCGATAGTTCGGATGCTCTGGTGCCTTGCGGTTCGAACGCGGCGGGATGACCGGCAAAATGTTGCTCAGGAGCAGGTTCTCGCGGAAGCGGTCGCCATCATAGCCTCTGTCAGCAAGCAAGGCGGCGGGCTTTGGCACCGGCATGGCCATGAGGCTATCGACACCGCCGTAATCGGACGCCTCGCCGCCCGTCAGGTGGAAGCCGAGAGGGAGGCCTTGATTGTCGCAGCGGGCGTGGACCTTGCACGTAAAGCCGCCGCGTGATCGACCAAAAGCCTGCGCACAAGCCCCCCTTTTCCGCCCACGGCCGAGACATGGCCGCGAACCGTGGTGCTGTCGATCATGTGCTGCCAGTCGTCGGTCAGGCCCAGATCGACCAGGGTCTGCAGCATGGCATCCCAGACGCCTTGTTCGGCCCAGCGCCGGAACCGGACGTAGACCGAGTTCCACTTCCCGTAGCGCTCATGCATATCGCGCCAGGGGCAGCCAACTCGCAGGACGTGAAGCATTCCATTGAGATAGAGCCGGTTATCTCCGGCCGGGCGCGCATGCCTGCCTCGCTCGGGCGGAAGCAGCGGCCCGATCAATTCCCATTCTGCGTCGCTCAGGTCGCCGCGATCCATGCTTGCCCTTCCAAAAGGCAGGCTTGAATCAGAACTTC
>NZ_JALHAT010000089.1:0-548 GCF_022818885.1 Novosphingobium mangrovi
GATGGAGACACATTCTCCCAAGTCTCAGGGCCATCCCTGCGCCGCAATGCCAAAAGCGTGAAAGTTGTCGACGACGACGTGGAGATGAGCTTCGACGACCCTGCACCCAACTCACGCCCCGACGTTTTCCGTTTCCACCAGATGGATGCAAATCATGCTCGGATCAACTACGAGGGCATGGAACCCTTCGAGCTCATTCGATCAGACACGAAGGCTCCGCAGCTTGGGTCATGGAACGCCGATCGCAACTATACTCGTTCGATCGTGCGCCCGACTAATGCCGAGATGACGGCGATCTTCAACGCCGATCAGGCAGACCGCCGGGCGAAGAATATCGACTGGTCCAAAGTGGGCCCGGCAGATGACCAACGATTGGCTCGGACAAAGGAATTGCTTGCTGAAGGCGCGCTGCAAAGCGGAGATGACTTCGAGCACGCAGCCTTCGTATTTCAGCACGGCAACAAACCTGACGACTTCCTGCAAGCCCACCTCTTGGCAATGATCGCCGTGGCACGGGGCAAGCCGGGCGCTATCTGGATCGCGTCTGC
>NZ_JALHAT010000009.1:0-25414 GCF_022818885.1 Novosphingobium mangrovi
CGTTTCCCGATAGCCTGCGACACAGGACACTGCCTGCCATGCCTCTCACTCTCGACCGCCGCCTTCTCATCCAGGGCAGCCTCCTTGGCCTCGGCGCCCTGGCGCTGCCGGGCCTGGCCCAGGCAATGACCGCACAGGGCTTCACCCACGGCGTAGCGAGCGGTGAGCCTTCGGGCAATTCGGTCCTCCTGTGGACGCGCTACGTCGGCAGCGGCGAGACAAACTTGCGCTGCGAAGTCGCCGCCGACGAGGCCTTCAGCAAGGTCGTGTCGGGCGGCGAGGTGATCGCCTCGCCCGAGCATGACAACTGCGCCAAGCTCGTTGTCACCGGCCTCGCCCCCAACCGCTGGTACCACTACCGCTTCATCGCCCCCGATGGCTCTATCAGCGATGTTGGCCGCACCCGCACGCTGCCCACCGGCCATGTCGCGCGCTTCGGCATCGGGCTGTTCTCCTGCTCGAACATGCCCTTCGGCTTCTTCAACGCCTATGCCCATGCGGCCAAGCGCGACGACCTCGACCTCGTCATCCACGTCGGCGACTACCTTTACGAATACGCCCCCAACGGCTCCTATCCCGCCAAGGCCATGGCGGGCCGCGAGGTTCAGCCCGACCACGAGATCCTGACGCTCGCGGACTACCGCCTGCGCTACGCCTCCTATCGTCTGGATCCGGACCTCCAGGCCCTCCACCGCCGCTTCCCGATGCTGGCGCAGTGGGACGACCACGAACTCGCCAACGATGCCTGGATGAACGGTGCGGAGAACCACCAGAGCGAGACCGAAGGCCCCTGGAGCGCGCGGCGCGCCATCGCCGAGCGCGTCTACCGCGAATGGATGCCGGTCTCCGACACTCCTTACAACAGCTTCCAGATCGGCTCGCTCGCCACGATCTTCCGCCCCGAAACCCGCATCACCGGACGCGTCGAACAGCTCGATTTCGCCAGGGCACTCGCGGGCAAGGACGACATCGCCCGGGCCATGATCGAATTTCGCGACGGCGCCTGGCAGGACCCGGCCCGCACCGTCATGGGCGCAGCGCAGGAGCAATGGCTCAACCGCGAGATCGCGCAGTCGGTCAAGTCCGGCACACGCTGGCAGGTCCTCGCCCAGCAGATCGTCATGGGCTCGCTCAAGTCGCCTACCGAGATGGCCGACATCACCCCCAACGGTGCCGATCCCAAGGTGCGCCAGGCGCTCACGGGTATCGCGGCGGCCAGCAAGGTCGGCCTGCCCTTCAACATGGATTCCTGGGACGGCTACCCGGCGGCACGCGAACGCCTGCTGCGCGCCGCGCGCGAGGCCGAAGCGAACCTCGTCGTCCTCTCGGGCGACAGCCACAACGCCTGGGGCCAGAACCTCAGCCTTGATGGCGCCCCCGTCGGTGTCGAATACGCAGGCCACTCGGTCACCTCGCCGGGCTTCGAGAGCTACCTTCCTTCGGTTGCCCCGCAGAACCTGGCGCGCGCACTGCAAGGCGCCAACCCCGGCCTCTCGCTGTGCGACGCCAGCCGCCGCGGCTACGTCTCGCTCGACCTCACGCAAGACAGCGTGCGCGGGGCCTGGCACTTCATGAGCACCATCGCCGCGCGCACAACCACAGGCACAACCCAGGAAGAGCGCGTGGTCAACTGGGGAACGCACGCCTTCGCCGCCGTTTGATCGGAAAGTAGAAGAAGGGACATCCGAGGGCCATCGCCCTCGGGCTCCCCAAACCTGTCGAGCGCAGCGTGAGCATGGAAGCTTGCGCCCGGGGCGCAGCCCCCATTACCCTGCATCCTAGCCTGTGCAGCGCGATGGTACCGGAGGCGAACTGCCGCTGCCGATTCCGGGAGCCCGAGGGCGATGGCCCTCGGAACGTCCTCTTACTCTTTCAACCTAGAACGCCCCCGCCCGCTCCAGCTTCGCCGCCATCGCGCGCTCTTCCGGGCGCAGGGTCAGCACGCGCACTCCGCTCGCCGTAACCGCAACGGTGTGCTCGAACTGCGCGGAGAGGCCACCGTCCAGCGTGCGCACAGTCCAGCCGTCCTTCTCCTGACGCACGCCGCGTCGACCCTGATTGAGCATGGGTTCGATGGTGAAGGTCATCCCCTCCTCGATCAGGACGCCGGTGCCCGGACGGCCGAAGTGGAGGACCTGGGGTTCTTCGTGCATCTGCTGGCCGATGCCGTGCCCGCAGAACTCGCGCACGACTGAATAGCCTGCACGGTGCGCGTGGCGTTCGATGACGTGACCGATATCGCCCAGCCGCGCGCCGGGGCGCACTTCGGCAATCCCCTTCCAGAGCGCGGCGTAGGTCGTCTCGACCAGCTTGCGCGCGGCCGGATGCACCTCACCGACCAGATAGGTCTTGCTGGAATCGGCGATATAGCCACCCTTTTCCAGCGTGATGTCGAAGTTGACGATGTCGCCATCCTTCAGGACATCGCTGTCCTTGGGCATGCCGTGGCACACGACCGAGTTGATCGAGGAATTGAGCACATAGGGAAAGCCGTACTGCCCCTTGCTCGCCGGGCGGGCGCCCAGTTCATCGACGATGAAGCGCTCGACCATGGTGTCGATTTCCAGCGTGGACTTGCCCGCCAGCGGCGTGCGGTCGATCAGCCCGAAGACCGAGGCCAGCAGGCGCCCGGCTTCGGCCATGAGATCGACCTCCCAGGGCGCCTTGCAGAAGTCCTGGCGGCTCAACTCCAGGTCGCCTCGGGCGGCAGGCTCATCAGGATGGCATCGATGTTGCCGCCGGTCTTGAGGCCAAACAGCGTGCCCCGGTCATGGACGAGGTTGAACTCGGCGTAGCGTCCGCGCCATTCCAGTTGCTGCGCCTTGTCGGCAGGCGTAAATTCCATCCCCATGCGGCGGCGCACCAGCTTGGGGAAGATGGCGAGGAACGCCTCGCCCACCGCCCTCGTGAAGGCAAAGTTCGCCTCCCACATCGCTTCGTCGGCGCATTCCAGGTGATCGTAGAAGATCCCGCCCACGCCCCGGTGCACCTTGCGGTGGGGAATGTAGAAGTACTCGTCCGCCCAGGCCTTGAAGCGCTCGTAGTAGTCCTCGCCATGCGCGTCGCAGGCCGCCTTGAAGGCCGCGTGGAATTCCTCGGTATCCTCATCGTAGGGAAGCGGCGGATTGAGGTCCGCGCCGCCCCCGAACCAGGCCTTGGTCGTGGTGAGAAAGCGGGTGTTCATATGGACCGCGGGCACATGCGGGTTGGCCATGTGCGCAACAAGGCTGATCCCGGTGGCCGAGAATTCGGGGCGCTCCACCGAGGCACCGTTGATCGAGCCTGCGAACTCCTTGCCGAAAGCGCCGTGGACCGTGGAGATGTTGACCCCCACCTTCTCGAACACCTGCCCCTTCATCAGTCCGCGCGTACCGCCGCCGGTCTCGCCCTTTTCATCGTCGACCGCATCGCGCCGCCAGGGCGTGTACTGGAACGAGGCCTCGCTGCCGGCTTCGCGCTCGATCGCCTCGAACTCGGCGCAGATCTGGTTGCGCAGGGTTTCGAACCATTCGCTGGCGCGGCGAGTGTGGGGGGCCCAATCGGTCATAGCTGTCCTGTTTCTCGTTGTGGGCACGCGCTTGCCAAATCGGACCGGACACGGCAAGGAAAAGCCATGGTTCCCTTTTCGTTCTGCGCGCAGGAGATGGTCCTGCTGGAAGGCTCCGGTTCGCGCCCCGGTGCGCTGTACTGGCCGCGCGAGGATGCGCTGCTGGTTGCCGACCTGCACCTGGAGAAGGCCAGCTTCTACGCGCGCACCGGACAGATGCTGCCGCCCTACGACAGCCGCGAGACGCTCGAGCGTCTGGCGCAGGCGGTGCGCAAGACCGGCGCACGCCGGGTCTTCGCGCTCGGCGACAACTTCCACGACAGCGCAGGGCCGGAGCGCCTGGAGCCGCACGCGGCGGGCATGCTCGATGCCCTCACCCGCGCGCTCGACTGGGTCTGGATCACCGGCAACCACGATCCCGAACTGGGAACGGCGGCGGGCGGCACCTGCGTGGCAGAGATGCGCGTCTCGGGCATTGCGCTGCGCCACGAGGCCCATCCCAACGTCACCGAGCCAGAGCTTTCCGGGCATTTCCACCCCCGTCTGGAAGTGACCGCACGCGGGCGCCGCATCCGCCGCGCCTGCACCGTGGCCAGTGAGACGCGCCTCATCCTCCCGGCGTTTGGTGCGCTCACCGGAGGCATGGCGGCTGACGATCCCGCGATCCTCGGCGCTTTGCAACCTGCCCAGGCCATCGACGCCCTGATCCCGGCGCAAAAACGGCTTGTTCGCTACCCCCTCTGGCGAAAAGCGGCCTGATTGCCTATATAGAAGGACAAGGCCGGGTCTCCGGCCGGGGCATCCATTGTGGAACGTTTGGAAAATCGCACTTTGCGCGAGGCGACGATTCGCATTAAGGACGCCCGCATTCGCACGATTTCAGAGTAACGACTCAGGAGAACGCATATAGCACCCCCACCCCGGCGCATGATGGCGCCACCGGTCAAGAGCGGACCGCGCTACAACAAGTTCATCCAAGCCGACAAGGTCCGCGTGATCGACGAGAACGGCGAGAATGTTGGCGTCCTTTCGACGCGTGACGCAATCGAGCGTGCGGCCGATGTCGGCCTCGACCTCGTGGAAGTGTCGCCCAACGCCGATCCGCCGGTGTGCAAGTTTCTCGATGTAGGCAAGTACCGCTACGAGGCCCAGAAGAAGGCCAACGCAGCGCGTAAGACCCAGAAGACGCAGGAGATCAAAGAGATCAAGATGCGTCCCAACATCGATGACCACGACTATGACGTGAAGATGCGCAACGTACAGCGCTTCATCGAGGCGGGCGACAAGGTGAAGGTCACCCTGCGCTTCCGCGGCCGCGAACTTTCGCACCAGCAGCTGGGCATGAACCTGCTGCGCCGCGTGCAGGAAGGCGTCGCCGAGATCGCCAAGGTCGAAGCCTACCCGCGCATGGAAGGCCGTCAGATGCTCATGGTGCTCTCGCCCAAGTAAGCATCTCGGGCCTTCGCGCCACGAATTTCCGGAAGGCGCCCCGACAGGGGCGCCTTCTGTCGTTTCAGGGGCACTAAGTTTCTCCGATACGAAAATTCCTTCGGACAACGCACCGCCTGCGGGTCGCCCCCTATTCCCCCTCACGCCCGGGCGTGTGTAAGGCTGGGTGATGCCTGTTGCCACCCAACTCGTCCCCGCTGAACTCGTTCTCGTCGGGCCGATCCTCGACATCGTGAACTACACCGGGATCGCCGTGTTCGCGGTTTCGGGGGCGCTCGTCGCGGCGCGCAAGAACCTCGACATCATCGCCTCGATCTTCTTCGCCACCGTCGCCGGTATCGGAGGAGGCTCGCTGCGCGACGTCTTCACGGGCGTTCAGGTCAACTGGATCCTCTCTCCGGCCCCGCTGGTGCTGTGCATTGCGGTCGGCATCCTGGTCTGGCTCTTGCCCACCCGCATCTGGCCCGAGCGTGCGCTGGAATGGTTCGATGCGGGCGGTCTGGCCGCCTTTGCGGTCTTCGGCACCGGCAAGGCGCTCAGCCTGGGCGCGGCCCCCCTTCCCGCCGTCGCCATGGGCGTGATGAGCGCGTGCATGGGCGGCGTCATCCGCGACGTGGTCGCAGGCGTCCCCTCGATCCTCCTGCGCAACGAACTCTACGTGACCGCCGCGCTGCTGGCGGCCGGCGTCTTCCTGGGCCTGACCATGGCCGGGCTGTCGTCCGGGCTCGCGACGATCCTCGCCACGCTTTGCGGTTTCTGCCTGCGCGGCGCGGCGATCCACTGGGGGCTGCGGCTGCCGCGGCACAAGGGATAGAAAGTGATGATTCAAGGGGCCATCGCCCCTTGACCCCATACTGTCTGCCTCACCTTTCTCAGCCACCGAGGCGCGCGAAAGGTGGGCTAGATATTATGGGGAGCCCGAGGGCGATGGCCCTCGGAAATACTCTTCTTCTTACCGGATCGGGTAACTCGCCAGCTTCACGTGCAGGATCTGGTTGGCAGCGGTGAAGTTAAGCCCCCAGTCGACCTGATCCCCGTTCCACACCCGCTCGAAGACCCAGTTGCCCTCCGCGTCGTAATGGCCCTGCTCGACGCGATCGAGGATGAGGTTCGCGCGGGCAGGGTCGGCCATCTCGAACGTCACGCGCGCGAAGCGGCCAGTGACGAGGTATTCATCGGGGGCGATTTCAGCGAGGACCGCACCGCCCTTGGGCCAGTCGTTGCCCTTGGCCTCCCCCATGCCCCAGTCGCCGCGCCCGAAGCTGACCTCGGCCTTGTAGCGGCCGAGATCCAATACCTCGCGGTGTTCGTCCGCCGGGTCTTCCGGTTCCGCCGCGCCCCAGGTCTTGCCCGCAAAGGCCCACTTGGCCCAGAGCCGGTCGAGCCCCTCGAACAGGGCGTAGTTCGCCGAAAACGGGGTCAACGCCTCATCGTTCAGCTTCGAGGTGACCGGAAAGCTCGGCAAGTAGCGCAGGCGGTCGATCCCGAAGGGCGACCAGCCGATCGCGCCGCGCCCCATCGCCTCGAAGAAGAAGCGCGCGTACTCCTTCGCATGACCCGTCTCGGGCACGAAGAGCGCGTTGTCCGGGCGGTCGTACTTGTCGAGGAAGCCGAGGTAATCCTTGTGCTTCGTGGTGTAGATGTCGGGCCCGACAAGGTCGAGATGCGGGGCGGCCGCCTTGTAGACGTCGACCACGGTGTTGGCCGGGCCGCCGCTCGCGTAGGTATTGGGATCCTGCCAGTCGAACGGATTTCCGGTCAGCGCAGCGTTCGCGTACATCGGCAGCGGCTTTACCGCCTTTCCCGCAGCGGCAACCGCATCGATGTAGCGCGCGACATGCCAGGAGTGAAAATAGAGCTCGGCATCGCGCCCGTAGAGCTCCTGCCAGGTCCCCTTCCCCTTGCCCGTCTTCCGGCGCAGCGCCTCAGGAACGGGGGCGGCAAAGGCCTTCTCGGCCGCCGGCGAGTGGTCGCGGGCAAGGCCATAGGTGCCCGGCTCGTTCTGGACCTGCACCATGATGACCGTGTTCTGCGGATCGACCTCCTTCAGGTGGCCCATGAGCGCAGCAAAGGCCCGGCTGTCGGCCTCGAGCGTCGACTTCGCGAAAGGCGAAAGTGCATAGTGGAAGGTTCCATCGGCCCGGCGCATACGCGGGAAGCGGTCATTATCCAGCTTCACCCAGGCCGGCGCGTACTGCGGGTTGGTGTTCTTCCAGGTCGCGAACCACAGGAGGACCAGGCGCACATCGTGCGCGCGAGCTTGGTCCAGCAAGGTATCGACGGCGGAGAAATCGAACTTCCCTTCCTCGGGCTCGATCTGCTCCCAGCCGATCGGCGCTTCCACGGTGTTGACGTGCATGGCCTCCATCGCGGGCCAGACGCCAGGCATCGCGGCAGGCCAGGAGCTGGAGTTGTTGATCTGCGCGCCCAGCATCAGGAACGGCGCACCGTCGACCATCAGGGCTTGGCGCCCATCCTTCGTGGCGATCCGAGGCAATTCTTCGGCGCCTGCCATCGCGGGCAGGACCGACAGCGCCAGGGCGCCTGCCATTCCCCAGCCGCACCGAACCATTCGCCAAAACATCGCTCTCTCCTGTTTTTCCATTGCTTGCCGACCGGGGCAATCAAACGAGCCCCGGCCCCTCGATCTTGAGCACCGGCACGAACAGGTCCTCCGGCGCGAGGTCGAGGTGCAGAGCATCTGCGTCCTGGCGAAAGCGCACCGGGCCACCGCCCACCTGCGTGATCCGCGCAATCCGGCCCTTGCCTGCCTGCGCCAGCGCGCGGCGGCCAAGCGCCCGGACCTGGAGCGGCGCATCTCTCGTTGCCAGCACGAAGAGGTAGAGCGCGTCCTCCCTGGTCGTGAAGCGCACGTCACCCGGCACGAAGCCTTCAAAGCCGCCCTCGTTCTGCATACCGACCTGAAGCTGGGTCGGTCCCTCGCCGTAGACGTGCCAGGGGCGCGAGCCGTAGACCGCCTCCCCGTTCACCGTGAACCAGCGCGCGAGATCGTCGAGGATCTTCTCTTCCTCGGCATCGATCGTGCCATCCCCGCGCTGGGGCACCGACAGGAGCAGGTTGCCGTTCTTGGAGATGACGTCAGCAAGGCGCTGCACCACGGCGGCTGCGGGCACGTAGCTCTTGTCGGTAAAGCGCGCGCGGTTGTAGAACCAGTCGCCAAGGCACGTGTCGGTCTGCCAGGGCTCATCCCAGAGATGGTCTGTGAAGCCGCGCTCGACATCCTGTACGAGCCCGAAGCGCGCGCGCGGGGTCAGCTGCTTGGCGGTCAGAATCACGTCGATCTTGCCATGCCATTCAAGCGAGCGGTTGTAGTAGTCCGCCGCCGCCGCGAGGCCATAGGGCCCGAAGGGCAGCTCGTAATTGTCCATGTAGCAGAAGTCAGGGCGGTACTTCGCAACCAGATCCATCTGGCGCAGCAACCACTGGCGCGCGAAGGCGGTGTCGCCGGGCGGCGTGCTCTCGATCCACTCGCCGTCGTGCGCGTCGTGCCAGGCGTTCATGGCCGCGATGCTTTCAATGCCGTCCGGCGCGACCATGTGGCGGCCGGTATAGAGATCCTGCGGATCAAGGCCCTCCCACCAGGTGCCTGCGCCATCCGCCTTCGTCAGATGGTAGGCATCGTAGCGCTCGCCCGCACGCGGTCCTTCGGGATCGTAGGCATAGGCAGGCTGGTACCAGTGCCAGGCATGCGAGGTGTGGTTGGAGACACCGAACTTGAGGCCTGCACGGCGCGCCGCTTTCTCCCAGGTCCCGACCACGTCGCGCCCCGGCCCGACGCGCAGCGAGTTCCAGCCGTGGTGCGCGGAATCGTAGCAATCCAGGTTGTCGTGATGGCAGGCGAGGCTGACGAAGTACTTCGCGCCCGCCTTCACGAAACGGTCCATCAGGCCTTCAGGGTCCCACTTGTCGGCGGTCCAGCGCTTCTGGACTTCCATCATGCCGGTGTCGGCGGGATGGCCATAGGTGCGCAGATGGTGCTCGTACATGGGGTGGCCCTGCATGTACATGAAGCGGCCGTACCAGTCGCCCTGCTCGGGCACCGACTGCGGGCCCCAGTGCGACCAGATGCCGAACTTGGCGTCCCGAAACCAGTCGGGGTAGCGGTAGTTCGCCACCAGCGAATTCCAGGTCGGCTCGACCGGCCCCGGCTTCGTCGCGATCTGCCCCTGCGCCGGTCCGGCCAGTCCGGCAAGACCGCCCGCTCCCAGCGCGCTGGCGAGGAAGGCGCGCCGGGAGGGATGAAGCCCCTTCAGCATGACGCACACCGCCTCGTGGCTCGGCTGTTCCTGCGTGACGCTGACATGCGGAAGGCTCTCCCAGAAAAGGTAACGCTACCACCAACTAGCGCGGCATCTGCGTTTGTTTCAAATTAATTCAAGAGGCCGAAAAAACGGCACGATTGGGCGATACAACTATGATTTATAGTCAATATCGCCCCCTCAGGACTTGCCCGAGGGGACACACTTCTGCATGGGAGGGCCTGGCCTGCCTCACTTTTGGAGGAGGAGAGGCGAGGCAGGCCAGACCCCGCAAGTCAGTTACGGACGCTCGATCCGCACCGCCTTGCCATTCCATGTCACTTGCGCATCGTAGCTCGTCGCCTCGGCCACACTGTCGCCGGGTGCGATCCACTTCACGCGCACGGTACGGCTCTGGGGCATTCCCTCGTAGCCCTGACCCTCACGCGCGCCGAGCGTGACGGTGCCGGTGGCATCGTCATAGGCAATCGGCATGCGCTCGAACGCACCGGTCTTGTAGTCGAGCGAGCGGCCATCGTCGTTGTAGAGCGAGAACGAACCGTCCGCGCCGGTGTAGACGACCAGCGTCACGGGCGCCTCGGGCTGTTCATCCACGTACTGGATGACCGGGCCCATCGGCACGATCGAGCCCGCCTTCACGAACAGCGGCATGCGCTCGGCAGGCGCCGGTACGGTCGCCGAAGTACCGCCCTCGTAGGCCTTGCCGGTCTCGAAGTCGTACCAGGTCAGGCCCTGGCCCGGGAACCAGACCTCGCGCTCACGCACCTGGTAATCCGCCACGGGTGCAACCAGGAAGGCCTTGCCGAAGAGGAACTGGTCGTTGACCGCGCGGGCCTTCGCATCCTCGGGGAAGTCCATGACCATGCCGCGCATGATCGAGCCATCCTTGAGGTAGGTGTCCGCGCCCAGGGTGTAGATGTAGGGCATCAGGCGGTAGCGCAGCTTGTCGTACCACACCATCGAGGCGCGCATGTCCGAACCTTCCGGCGCGATCTCGAAGATCTCGCGGTAGGGGAACTCGCCATGGCTGCGGAAGATCGGGCTGAAGGCACCGAACTGGAACCAGCGCAAGTTCAGCTCCTGCCATTCGGCAAGGTCTTCCGGCGTCGGGTTCGCGACGGTCCAGCGCGGCTCGACCGAGAAGCCGCCAATGTCGTGCGTCCAGTTGGCAAAGCCCGACATGGCGGTGTTCACGCCCGCCGAGATCTGCGCCTTGAGGTCATACCAGCGCGTCGCAACGTCACCCGACCACACGGCCGAGCTGTAACGCTGCAGCCCTGCGAAACCCGAGCGCGTCAGCAGGAAGGGGCGCACGTCCGGCTTGTAGGACGACCAGCCGTCGTAGAACGCCTCGGCGTTCATCAGCGGGAACGAGTTGAAGAACTCGGCCGCAGGACCAGCCGCCGTCGGGCCCATCGTGTCGATGCGCTTTTCGATCGAGAGGTTGGAGTGCAGGTCCGGCTCGGAGGCGTCCGCCCACCAGGCGTCGAAGCCCTTGACCGCGATCTTCTTCTCGATCTGGTCCCAGAAGATCTCGCGCCCCTTCTCCGAATAGGGGTCGTAGAAGGAATTGAGGTAGCCCACGCCGACCCAGTCCTTGTTCCCCTGCTCGATGTTGCCGTGGTACATCGCGCCCGCGGCATCGAGCTCCTTGTAGTTCTCGGTGGTGGGATAGAACTTGGGCCAGACCGAGATCATGATCTCGGCGTTGTTCGCGTGGACGTCCTCGACCATCGCCGCCGGATCGGGGAAGCGCGTCTCGTCGAAGTCGTGGCTGCCCCAGGCATCGTCCTTCCAGTAACGCCAGTCGAGCACGATGTTGTCGATGGGGTAGTTCAGCTGGCGGTAGGTGTGGAGCACGTCGAGCAGCTGGCTCTCATCCTCGTAGCGCTGGCGCGACTGCCAGAAGCCGTAAACCCACTTGGGCATCATTTCCGACTTGCCGGTCAGCTCGCGGTAGCCCGCAACGACACCGTCCATGTCCTTGCCCGGAATGAACCAGTAGTCCTTGTCGCGCGCGACCTCGCTCGTGAACCAGACCGAATGGCGGTCGGCTTCGGGCATCGGGTCCTTGTGCAGCAGCGCCATGTAGCCCGCGTTGGGCTCCCACTCGATGCGCACCTCGGCGTCCTTGCCCGCGGTCAGCGGCACCTCGAAATCGGCGTACCAGGGGTTCCAGTTCTGGCGCCAGCGGTCGAGCAGCAGCTTCCCGTCGACGTAGACCTTGTAATAGCTCGAGCCGTAGAGCTGGAACTGGTGGGTGCCGGTCTTCTCGGGGTGAAGTGTGCCGGTCCACACCACGGTCTGGGTCTGCACCGCGTTCCCGGCGGTGTTCTGGCCTTCGGTTGCGGCTTCGGTCTTCGCCTTGGCGGCTTCGGGCCACTTGGCCTGGTCCTCGATGTACTGGTAGTCGATCGAGGCTTCCTGCTGCTCGACAGCGAGCTTGCCATCGAGGAAGTACTGCGCCTTGAAGCCGGGCTTGCCGTCCGAGGTGACCTTCAGGCCGCCCTCTTCGCCCACCAGCGCATAGGGCATCGGGTTGCCGAAGCGGGTGATGCTCTCGTTGTCCCAGAGCAGGCCGTAGTTCTTCGTCGAGACGAGGAAGGGCGTGCCGATGTCCATGTTGTGCTGGGCAAGTTCCACGTCCTTGCCGTTGTAGTCCATCACCGCCTGCTGGTGCTGGCCGAGGCCATAGAGGCCCTCGTCGGTGCCGCGGTTGAACTGCTGCGAGACGGTGACATAGGGCGTGCCGTCGGCCGAAGTCTGCGTGAATACGGCGGGCGCACTTTCGCTCAGGAGCTCCGCACCCTTGGCGTCATAGAAGCGCACCTGCCCGGTCGCGGTATTGATCGCGGCGCTGGCCTTGACCGCGCTCACGAAGACATACCCTTGCGTCTCGCTAACCTTGTAGGTGCCCGCCTTGGGCGGGTTGGGCGCCATCAGGCTGGCGTTGGCGGCGGGCGCCTCGAAGCCCTTGGCGTCGGCCACCACGTGGAAGATGCCATCGCCGTGGAGGGTCACCGTCACAGTGTCGGACGGACCGCTGTCGGGGGTGACGATGACGCCGCCCTCGATCTTTTCCACGCTGGCGGCCAGCGCCGGCATCGAACAGAGCGCAGAGCCGGCAAGCAGCGCTGACAATTTCACAAACTTCATTTTCGTATCCCCTGCCCTGTCAGGCTCTCACTTGGATGAATAGAAACCGGTGGTGACCTTGAGCACCTGCGGCCGGTCGATAAGGTTGATCCCGTAGTCGGTCTGGTCGCCGTTCCAGCGTCGTTTCAGCACCCACTTGCCGTTCTCGAAGGTGCCCTCCTCGACCGAAACGACCACGCCGTTCGCCGTGCCATCGGCCGGACTGAAGCGTACACGCACGTGATCGCCCATGACGAGGTACTCGGTCTTGGACAACTGCGCGACCGCCACACCGCCCACCGGCGCCTCTGCCCATTCGGGCGGCTCGGACGGGAGCCAGGTCCAGTCCTTCTCACCGAACTGCCACTGCCCCCAGTCCGCGCTGATCTTCCAGTGGCCCAGCACCGTCTCGCGCGGGGCCCCATCATCGGGCTTGGCCGCGCCCCAGGTCGGGCGGGTATAGGCGATCTTCGCCCATTCGCGCGCGATGGGGGCAAGCGTCGCATAAGGAAGAGCAAAGGCACCCAGCGTTTCCTCATCCAGCGTGCGCGCACCGAGCGGGTAGTTGAAGAAGCCGGTGTCATCCATGCCGAAGGGCGCAAACCCGATCCCGCCGCGCCCGATGGTGGGCCAGAAGAAGCGCGCGAACTCGATCGAATTGCCGATTTCAGGCACCATAAGCGCGTTGTCGGGCCGGGCGTACTTGTCGAGATAGGCGACGATGTTCGCGCTCTCGCGGTCGTAAATATCCGGTCCCGCGAAGTCGATGTCGGGCGCGGCCGCCTTCCAGATATCGAGCACGTCCCACTGCGGTCCGCCGCTGGCAACGCCGGTGGGATCGGGCACGTTGGAGGGGCCTGCAAGCGAGGCGTTGACGTACATCGGCAGGTTCTTCACCGCCTTGCCGGCCTTCGCGACCTCGTTCACGAAATGGGCAACATGCCAGGTCTGGAAGGCGCGCGGGGCCTGCTTGCCGTAAACCTCTTCCCAGGTCCCCGACTTGCCCTCGGCCTTGGCGAGCGCCGCCGGAATGGCCTTGGCAAATTGCGCATTGGCTGCGGCCGAATAGTCGCGCGGGACCCGGTAGGAGCCGGTCTCGTTTTCGGGCTGGACCATGATGACGGTGTTTTGCGCGTCATGGTCGCGCAGGTATTCCATGACCTTCACGAAGGCCCGGCGGTCTGCATCCAGCGTATTTTGCGAGAGCGGCGAAAGCACATAGTGGTCCGAGCCATCGGGCGCCTTCATGCGGGGAAAGCGCGCGTTGTCGAGCTTCACCCAGGCCGGAGTATAGCTGGGGCTGGTGTTCTTCCAGGTCCCGAACCAGAGCAGGACGACGCGCGTGTCGTGCGCGCGGGCACCTTCGAGCAGCGCCTCCAGATAGCTGAAATCAAAGCGTCCCTCGACCGGCTCGACCTGCTCCCAGGCGATCGGAATCTCCAGCGTGTTGGCATGCATCGCCTCCAGCACCGGCCAGACCTCGTCCAGCATCTCAGGGTAGTTGCTCGAATTGTTGGCCTGCGCGCCCAGCATCAGGAACGGCGCGCCATCGACGATCAGCGCGTGGCGTCCGTCCTTGCTTTCCAGCCGCGGCAATTCGCCGGGCGCGGCGAGCGCGGGGCCAGCAAACGCCGCCCCGGCCAGAAGCGCCAGAGACGCTGCGATTGGTGGAAACTTCATCACTTCCTCTCCCCCGCGCCGCTTTTTGGATCGCCATAGACGATGCCGCGGCCGTCGGTTGCAATATAGACGCGCCCGAACAGACGCGGATCGCCAGTCACCATGCGGATGCGCAGGCCCCACTGGTGCTTGTCATCGTTGATGCGCTGCCAGTTCGCACCGCCATCAAGCGAGCGCCAGATCGCGCGCACGCCCTGCTTTGTCCCCAGCGCATAGAGTGCCGGGTCATCGGCATCGGACACGCCCTTGCCGAGACCATAGCGCTCGACGTCGAGGTCGCCGCCGGTCCGGTCCCAGTTCTCACCAAAATCGGGCGAATGCCACAGCTCGCCGCCCAGTTGCAGCCACAGATACCCGGCGCGATTCGGGTCGGCCAGGATCGGCGCGGGCGCCTCGCGGTTGGCCGAGTAGGCGGGCGAGAGATCCCTGGGCAAGCCATGACCGCCCGCTTCCATGAAGTGCGCGCCGCCATCGTAGCTGCGCACGATCCGGTTGTTCGCAAAGTCGATGGCATAGAACCGGCGGGCATCGCGCTTGTCCGAAGTCACCCGCACACGGGAGGGCAGGCCTTCGACGGCGTGCCAGCTTGCCCCGTGATCGCGCGAATACTGCGGCTCATCCGTCTCGACAAGGAATGTGCTCCCGTCCGCCGAGACCGTGATCGCCGCATTGCCGGTCTCCTGCGGGAGGGGAGAGCCATCGGCGTGGCGCTCGCCCTCGGGCACATAGAGCGGCTTCCAACTCGTCGCCCCGTCGTCGGACCAGGCAAGCGAGGTGTCCGGCACCGTGCGCGCGTGGGTATTGCCGCTGCGCACCAGGATCTGCGGTGCATCGCCCGCATAGTCGAGCGTGTTGGTGTTGGAAAGAAACGGGTTCACGTGCTGCGTCGCCGGCGAGACGGCAAAGTCGTCATGCCGGAAGCCACCGATATCGCCAAAGCCGGAGATCAGGTGTACGCCGCCGGTCGGGCTGACCATCGTGATGATCGCGGTCTGCTCCACGCCCTTGGTCCAAGGCTGCCAGTGCATCGTGCCGTCCGCGTCCAGCTCGTCCGTTGCGTAGACCGTCGCGCCCGTCACATAGGCCGCGTGCCCGGCATCGTAGGGGTCGATGGCGAGCCCCGCGATCCAGTGCCCGAAATTGGCCTTGGCACCGAAATCGAGGAAGGGCGTTGCCGACACGTCCCGCACCGAACGCTTCCACAGCGCCTCCCAGTGCGCCCCTGCATCGTGGCTCAGCCATACGGTGTCGACGGGATTGCCCCGATCCACAGTGCTGACGGCCAGCATGGCAGGGTCCTGCGCCGAGACAGCCACGCCCATGTAGCCGCCCATGGGCGCATCCGGGCCCTTCTGGGGCGTCACGTCCTGCCAACTTTCCCGCGCCGGATCGAAGCGCCAGACCGCGCCGCGCGTAATGCCGTTGGGGCCGATGGCGTCGCACAGCGTAACCGTCAGCACGTGATCGCTGCCGACCACGGCCTTGACCGCAAGGAGGCCCTTGCCCGGGCCGCCCGCAACCGCCTGCCAGGTTTCTCCACCATCCTCGGAACGGTAGAGGTGTGCGCCTTCAGGATCGGCGTTGCCCACGAAGACACGCCCCTTCACCGCCGGATCGAACACCACGAAGGAAAGCCCGCCATGCGTTGCACGGCGACCTTCAGGAATGCCCAGGCCTGCCAGCGGAAAGGCTTCGACCTTGCGCCAGCTCGCGCCCGCATCGTCGCTACGCCAAAGACCCTGGTGCCGCGAGCCAAAGAACAGGCGCTGATTGTCGAACGGATCGATGGCCAGCCGTTCGCCCAGACCACGCCCGTCCTCGTTGCCGCCCATCACGAAGGGAACATCGCTGCGCGCCCAGTGCACACCATAGTCGCGCGAGCGAAAAATGGCCGCCGGGCCACCCTTGTGCATGCCCGCAGCCAGATAGACCGTACCCGCATCGACAGGATCGGCCGCGACGCTTTCGATGCCCATGAAGCTGCCTTCGGAAACGCCGTCGAGAAGCTGCACCCAGCGGTCCGCCTTCGCGTCCCAGCGATAGGCACCGCCCATATCGCTGCGCAGGTACGCCAGCCCCTTCTCGATGGGGCTGAAGACGATGCCGGGCGTGAAACCACCTCCGCCGACGCGCACGTGCTGCCAGTCGTAGGAAGCCGATTCGGCTCGTTCGGAGCGCGCAAGGACCTGACCTGCAGGCGCGGCCAGAGCCACTCCCGCAAGAGGTAATGTGAGCGCATAAAACGCCGCCCTACGTGCCTTGCCCCAGGCCATAACCGCCCCGCTCTCCTCACGATCGAACCTTCTGGTCGACCAATCCCAAAGTCGCGTCTTGACGCTGTCGTGGTTGTCATAGATAACGCTAACACCTGCGGAGGGGAATAGCACTGATGAAAAATATACCGGCCCTTGACAGGGGCCTGCCCGAAGACTGGCGTGCCGGCACGTTTCTTGGCCGTATCGAGACCAGCGAAGGCCCCAGCCCCATTCTGATTCGCGACGGACGTGTCTTCGACATGGCCAAGGTCGCGCCGACAGTTGCTGATCTCATCGCGCAGCACGTACGCGAAGGCGGCGTGGAACTGGGCGGAATCGAAGTTCTGGACGAAGCCGTCCTGCTCAGCCCGATCGACCTGCAGTGCGTGAAGGCCTGCGGCGTGACGTTCGCGGTCTCCGCGCTCGAGCGCGTGATCGAGGAACGCGCCCGCGGCGACTACCGCAAGGCCCAGGAACTGCGCGGCAAGATCGAGGATGCGCTGGGCGGTTCGGTCCGCACCACCGTCCCCGGCTCGCCCGAGGCCGACGCGCTCAAGCAGACGCTGATCGGCGAGGACCTGTGGTCGCAGTACCTCGAAGTCGCCATCGGGCCGGACGCGGAAGTCTTCACCAAATGCCCGGTTCTCGCAACCGTCGGTCAGGACGCCGAAATCGGCGTGCGCTCGGATTCCAGCTGGAACAACCCCGAACCCGAAGTCGTGATGGTGGCCGGCCCCGACGGCAAGGCCGTGGGCGCGACGCTTGGCAACGACGTCAACCTGCGCGACTTCGAGGGCCGCTCGGCCCTGCTCCTGGGCAAGGCCAAGGACAACAACGCCAGCTGTTCGCTCGGCCCCTTCATCCGCCTCTTCGACGCGGGCTACACCATCGAGGACGTGCGCAGCGCCGATGTCGCGATGACCATCGAGGGCACCGACGGCTACCGCCTCGAAGGCCACTCGACCATGCGCGAGATCAGCCGCGACCCCGAGGATCTGCTGAGCCAGGCGATGAGCGAACACCAGTACCCGGACGGCCTCGTGCTGTTCTGCGGCACGCTGTTCGCCCCCACGCAGGACCGTGACGAGCCGGGCAAGGGCTTCACGCACAAGGTGGGCGACACGGTCACCATCTCGAGCGCGCGCCTGGGCACGCTGACCAACACCGTCCGGACTTCGGCCGAGGTCGCCCCCTGGACCTTCGGCCTTTCCGACCTCTTCCAGAATCTCGCCAAGCGCGGGCTTCTTTGAAAACCATCCAAGCAAAAGAACGAGAATAGACGTGGGCGAGCAGGACACGATGCTGAGCAAGGCTTCCACCGATGGCGTGAGCGCTATCTATCCCGAACTCCAGGACGCGAAGGTCATCGTCTCGGGCGGCGCGAGCGGCATCGGCGAGGGGCTCGTCAAGGCCTTCGTGGCGCAAGGGGCGCAGGTCGCCTTCGTCGACATCCAGGACGAGGCCGGTAACGCACTTGCGCGCGAGCTGGCGCAAGATGCGCGCCACGCGCCGATCTACCACCACCTGGACCTCACCGACATCGGCGCGGTGCAGGCAACGATGGCGGATCTCGTTGCTCAGCTTGGCGGCGTCGACGTGCTCGTCAACAACGCGGCGAACGATGATCGCCATGCTGTTGTCGACGTCACGCCGGCGTTCTGGGAAGAGCGCATGAACGTGAACCTGCGCCACCAGTTCTTCGCGGCCCAGGCAGTCATCCCCGCGATGAAGGCCGCCGGTGGCGGCGCGATCATCAACTTCGGTTCGATCTCCTGGCACCTGGGTCTGCCCGACCTCGTTCTCTACCAGACCGCCAAGGCCGCGATCTCGGGCATGACCCGCAGCCTTGCGCGCGATCTTGGCCGCGACAACATCCGCGTCAACACGGTGGTTCCGGGCAACGTGAAAACGCCGCGCCAGGAAAAGTGGTACAGCCCCGAAGGCGAAGCGGAAATCGTTGCCGCGCAATGCCTTTCGGGCCGCATCATGCCCGACGACGTCGCCGCACTTGTCCTCTTTCTTAGCTCGCACGGGGCCCGTATGTGTACCGGCCACGATTACTGGATCGACGCCGGCTGGCGCTGATCCGGTCCCTTCGAGCCTAAAAAGAACACAAGGACGAGAGAGTGAGAGCGATGCAGGCAGACCATTTCCTGAAAGTCGGTGCGCACCTTGGCGAAGGCCCCTGCTGGATCGACGGCGCGCTGTGGTTCGTCGACATCAAGGGCAACACCGTCTTCAAGGTCGATCCCGAGACCCACGCGCTCACCCGCTGGGCAACCCCTGAACACGTGGGCTGGGTCCTGCCGAGCGAACACGGCGGCCTCATCGTCGGCCTCCAGTCGGGCCCGCACCGCCTCGATCCCGAGAGCGGCACCCTCACCCGGATTGCACAGGTCCACACCGACCTGCCCGACAACCGTCTGAACGATGCCGCCATCGATGCCGAGGGCCGCGTGTGGTTCGGCTCGATGGACAATCTGGAAGAGAGCGAAACCGGTGTCGTCTTCGTCCTCGACAAGGGCGAAGTGCGCGAGAGCGCAATCCCGGCCATCACCATCACCAACGGCCCCGCAATCTCGCCGTGCGGCAACTGGCTCTACCACGTCGACACCATCGGGCGCCGCGTTTTCCGTCACGCCATCCAGGCCGACGGCACGGCGGGTGAAGGCGAGCTCTTCCTCGACTTCACCACGCCCGATCGCGACGACTGGGGCCATCCCGACGGCGCGATCTGCGATGCCGAGGGCGGCATCTGGCAGGGCTTCTTCGGCGGGGCCGCCGCGCGCCGCTTCGCGCCCGACGGCACGCTGACCCACGAGGTTCGCTTCCCGGTCAGCAACGTCACCAAGATCACGCTGGGCGGCCCGGACGGTCGGACCGCCTACGCCACGACCGCGCGCCAGGGCCTGAACGAGGCCGAACTGGCCGCGCAGCCGCAGGCGGGCGATCTCTTCACCTTCCGGGTCGATGTACCCGCGGGCGCGCCACGCAGCGCCAACACCTGATTTGAGCGCGGGCCGTACGCTGCCATCAAGACGTTCGGCGGCCCGTTGGGAAAGGATTACTGGAATGGACAGGGTTGAGATCAACGCCCGCCTGGTGGCGCTCGTCGTCGCCGTGGCAACCATCGGCGGGTTCATGTTCGGCTACGATTCGGGCGTCATCAACGGGACCCAGAACGGGCTCGAGGCCGCCTTTGACCTCGGCAGCCTGGGCATCGGCATCAATGTCGGCGCGATCCTTGTCGGCTCCTCGTTCGGCGCCTTCATCGCAGGCCGCCTGTCCGACCGGATCGGGCGGCGCGGCACGATGATGCTGGCCGCCGTCCTCTTCCTCGTCTCTGCGCTCCTTGCAGGCGCGGCAGGCTCCTCGGCGATCTTCATCATCGCGCGCATCATCGGCGGGCTCGGGGTCGGCGCGGCGAGCGTCACCTCGCCGGTCTACATCTCCGAGATGACGCCCGCCGAAGTGCGCGGACGCCTCTCCAGCGTGCAGCAGGTGATGATCATCACCGGCCTTACCGGCGCCTTCCTCGCCAACTTCGTGCTGGCGCGCTGGGCTGGCGGTTCGACCGCGACGCTCTGGCTGGACTTTCCGGCATGGCGCTGGATGTTCTGGCTCCAGGCAATTCCGGCCCTGATCTACTTCCTCGCGCTCCTGGGCATTCCCGAGAGCCCGCGCTACCTCGTCACGCAAGGGCGCATCGAGGAAGCCCGCGCTGTGCTGACCCGCCTCTTCGGCGCGGCCACCGCGCAGCGCAAGGTCGCCGAGATCGAGGCCTCGCTCGCCGCCGACCATCACCAGCCCAAGCTCTCCGACCTCGTCGACAAGGCCACCGGCAAGATCCGCCCGATCCTGTGGGTGGGTATCGGCATCGCCGTGTTCCAGCAGCTCGTGGGCATCAACGTCGTCTTCTATTACGGCGCGACGCTGTGGCAGGCCGTGGGCTTCACCGAAGACTCCGCGCTCCAGATCAACATCATCTCGGGCGCGCTCTCGATCGGCGCGTGCCTCATCGCCATCGCCTTCATTGACCGCCTGGGCCGCAAGCCCCTGCTGCTGATCGGCTCGGCGGGCATGACCGTGACGCTGGGCGTGGTCGCCTGGGCCTTCTCGACCGCCGTCACCGGCGCCGACGGAGCCGTGAGCCTGCCGGGCAACGCAGGCCTCATCGCGCTGATCTCAGCCAACGCCTACGTTGTCTTCTTCAACGTCAGCTGGGGCCCTGTGATGTGGGTGATGCTGGGCGAGATGTTCCCCAACCAGATCCGTGGCTCAGCGCTCGCCGTGGCCGGCTTTGCCCAGTGGATCGCGAATGCGGTGATCTCGGTCAGCTTCCCGACGCTGGCCACGACGCCCGGCCTCTCGGTCACGTACGTGCTCTATGCGCTGGCCGCCCTCGTCTCGTTCTTCTTCGTGCGCGCCACCGTAATCGAAACGCGCGGCCGCGAACTCGAGGACATGTAAGGATGCGCTTGGCCTCGGGCGACTGGGCCCTCATGCTCGATCCGGCAGCGGGCGGCCTGATCCGCACGCTGACCCGTCGGGGCGCGGACATCCTGCGCCCCATGCCCGAGGGCAGCGCAGAGCCGCTGGAGAGCGCCTGCTTCCCCCTCGCGCCCTACGCCAACCGGATCGCGCACGGCCGCTTTGACTGGGGAGGCGAGACCTTCTCGCTCAGCCCCAACCATCCGGCGATTGCCCACCCGATCCACGGCACCGCCTGGCTGGGCGAATGGATGGTGCGCGACAGCCGGGAGGATGCGGTCACGCTGGTCCATGCGCATAGAGCCGACGCCGACTGGCCCTGGTCCTTCGCGCTGACCCAGACGCTGCGCCTGAGCGCGCAAGGGCTCACCGCGCGCCTCGAGCTCACCAACACCGACACGCGCGCGATGCCTGCGGGCCTGGGCTTCCACCCCTGGTTCGCACGCGCGGACGTCACCGGGATCTCCTTTACGGCCAAGGGCCTGTGGCTGGGCGATGCCGAAATGCTCCCGACCGAGCACACCAGGCCCGACGCCCTTGGGGACTGGAGGACGCCCGCCCCGCTCGAACGGCCGCACCTTATCGACAACTGCTACACCGGATGGAACGGCGCCGTGCACATCGCGCGGCGCGACGGCGACCTCGTGCTCGAAAGCGCGGGCACGCCCTACCTCCACCTCTTCGTTCCGCAAGGTGCCGACTTCTTCTGCGCCGAACCGCAAACGACCATGCCCGATGCGGTCAACCACGATGCCCCCGCCCCTCTGGAGCCGGGCGCCACGCGCACGCTTGAAATGACGATCCGCTCGGCCTGAGAAGGTCAGACGGTGGCAGGAACCCGCGTTGCCG
This sequence comes from Novosphingobium mangrovi, assembly GCF_022818885.1. Classification (NCBI taxonomy): domain Bacteria; kingdom Pseudomonadati; phylum Pseudomonadota; class Alphaproteobacteria; order Sphingomonadales; family Sphingomonadaceae; genus Novosphingobium; species Novosphingobium mangrovi. The sequence goes on from NZ_JALHAT010000009.1 coordinate 21,687, forward strand.
GACGGCGGCGGGGCGCCGCGTCGGACTGCCGGCGCACAAGCTCGTAATCGACCATGATGCGCTGCTCCCCGACTTCGGCGCTGCGCTTGTTGCGCAGGAACGTCGCGAGGAGCTCGACGGCCTGACGGCTCATCGCCGCGATGGGCTGGTGGATCGTGGTGAGTTCGGGCCAGATCGTCGTCGCCATGGCCACATCGTCGAACCCGCAGACGGTGAGATCGCCGGGCACGTCGAGCCCGCGCCGATGCGCGACCGCAACAGCCGCAGCGGCCATGTCGTCGTTGCTGGCGAAGATCGCGGTCGGCGGTTTTTCCTGCGCCAGCAGCTGCTCGGCCGCATCTAGCCCCGAGCGATACGTGAAGAAACCTTGCGCGACGAGCGCCTCGTCATAGGCATAGCCCGCGTCGGCCAACCCCTGAAGATAGCCTTCATGGCGGTCCTTGCTGGCCGCAAGATCGGGGTGCCCGAGGATGAAGCCGATCCGCTCATGCCCGAGGGAAGCAAGGTGCGCGGTCATCTCGCGCGCCGCGCTCGCATCGTCGATCAGGATTGTAGCGATGCCCTCCTGCTCCTTGGGTGTGGCAACGGCCACGGTCGGAATGCCGGACTGGCGCAGAACGCCAAGGACTTCCTCGGCTTCGCAGATCGGCGGGGGCAGGATCACGCCATCGACGCCGCCTGCAACCATGCGCTCGACCGCCGCAGCCAGCTCCTCGCCCTCTTCCACCTTCTGGATGACGATCTGCACGTCGAGCCGGCCAGCTTCTTCCAGACTGCCGACGATGAAGGCCGAAAGGAACGCCTCGGACGGGTTGGAATAGAGAAGACCGATACGGATCTGCGAGGCCCCGGCCAGGCTGCGCGCGGCACGGTTAGGCGCGTAATTGAGCTTGGCGATCGCCTCGTTCACGGTGTCGCGCGTGGATTGGCGCACTTTGGGCTCGGCATTGATCACACGCGAAACGGTCATCATCGAGACGCCCGCCATCGCGGCCACGTCTGCAATCGTTGGGGCTCCCGTCTGCCGCGATCGCGGGGACCGGCGTTTGCGCTCACTATCTGCCATAAGCCGACTTTAGCAGGACTTCGCCAAAGGCAAAGGCGTAGCCTTGGCGATGCCAAAAATTTCACATCGGCGAAAAATGGTAGCGCAATCATTCTGCATGTCCTACGGTTCCTGTGAAGAAATTCTGGACGAGGATGACATGAGGCGTTTCAACCGCATCGCGCAGGCGTTTGCGCTCAGTTCCTGCGCGGCGCTCGCGCTGGCCCAGCCTGCCCTTGGCGACGAGGCCCCCGCGCCCACTCCGGTGCACCCGGACAAGTGGCCTGCGGCCAAGAGCCCCGACTTCATTGATCCCGCGATCGAGGCGAAGATCACCAAGCTCATGGCGCAGATGTCGCTGCGCGAGAAGGTCGGCCAGATGATCCAGGCCGACACCGCCGCGATCACGCCTGAGGACCTGCGCGAATATCCGCTCGGCTCGATCCTTGCAGGCGGCAACTCGCCCCCCATCGGCGCGCCCGACCGCTCGCCCGCCGAGCCCTGGATCGCCACCAGCCACGCCTTCGATGCGGTCGCGCTGGAGAAGCGCAAGGGCCACGTCGCCATTCCCATCATCTTCGGCATCGATGCGGTCCACGGCAATTCCAATGTCGTGGGCGCCACGCTCTTCCCGCACAACAGCGGCCTTGGCGCGATGCACGACCCCGAACTCATGCGCGAGATCGGCCGGGCCACCGCCGCCGAGACCGCAGCAAGCGGCATCCACTGGGCCTTCGGCCCGACACTCGCCGTGCCGCAGGACGACCGCTGGGGCCGCGCCTACGAAGGCTATTCCGAAAACCCCGCACTCGTCGCCGCCTACGCCGCGCCGATGATCGAGGGCCTGCAGGGCGCGCCCGGCACCCCCAACACCGTCCAGGCAGGCCGCGTCTCGGCCAGCGTCAAGCACTTCCTGGGCGATGGCGGCACCACCGAGGGCATCGACCAGGGCGACACCCAGGTCGATGAGGACACGCTCATCCGCATTCACGATGCAGGCTATCCGCCCGCCGTCGATGCCGGCACGATGACCGTCATGGCCTCGTTCCAGAGCTGGAACGGGATCAAGATGCACGGCAACAAGGCTCTGCTTACCGATGTGCTGAAGGGCCGCATGGGCTTCGACGGCTTCGTCGTGGGGGACTGGAACGGCCATGGCCAGATCCCGGGCTGCACCAACACCGATTGCCCCGACACCTTCAACGCCGGGCTCGACATGGCGATGGCCCCCGACAGCTGGAAGGGCCTGTTCAACTCGACCCTCCAGCACGCCGAGGACGGCACCATCCCGATGGCGCGCATCGACGATGCCGTGCGCCGCATCCTGCGCATCAAGTTCAAGCTCGGCCTGTTCGACGCGGCCCGCCCCTACGAAGCCAAGTGGCGCAGCGTCATGGGCGCGCCCGAGCACCGCGCGATTGCCCGGCGCGCCGTGCGTGAGAGCCTCGTCCTCCTCAAGAACGAGGGCGTGCTGCCGATCAAGTCGAGCGCCAACGTCCTCGTCGCGGGCGAAGCGGCCGACGACATCGGCCGCCAGTCGGGCGGGTGGACGCTTTCCTGGCAGGGCGATGGCAATACCAACGCCGATTTCCCCGGCGCAACCTCGATCTACGCTGGCATCGAACAGGCGCTCGAAGCGGGCGGCGGCACGGCCACGCTTTCGGTCGACGGCAGCTTCGAGCAGAAGCCCGATGTCGCCATCGTCGTCTTCGGCGAGGAACCCTACGCAGAGCTTCGCGGCGACATCCGCAGCCTCGAATTCCAGCCCGGCGACAAGAAGGCGCTCGCGCTCCTTACCAAGCTGAAGGCGGCCGGGATCCCGACCGTCTCGGTCTTCCTTTCGGGCCGCCCGCTTTGGGTAAACCCCGAGATCAACCAGTCCGACGCCTTTGTCGCGGCCTGGTATCCGGGCTCGGAAGGCGCAGGGATCGCCGATGTGCTGGTGGGCGGTGCCACCGACTTCACGGGCGCCCTCTCGTTCAGCTGGCCCAAGCGCGCCGACCAGTTCCGCCTCAACGCGGGCGATGCGGACTACGACCCGCTCTTCGCGCTCGGCTATGGCCTGAGCTATGCGAAGAGCGGCCACGTCCCCGCGCTCGGCGAAGAGCCCGGCATTGACGCCAGCGCCACCAACACCAGCACCTACATCGCCGATGGTATTCTTGCGAAGCCGTTCACGATGGGCCTCGACGGCGCAGTTTCGCAGCGCCTGGTTGATAGCGCCGACCGGCAGGAAGGCGCGATCCGGCTCGACTGGGCGGGCGAAGGCCAGATGAATATCGATGGCCCCAACCTCAAGCTCGACCGCGAAGCCAATGCGGACATGAACGTGGAGGTGATCTACCGCCTCGACACCGCGCCGACGGCCCCCGTCACGCTCTCGCTGGGTTCGGGCACCGTGCGCATCGACGAAGCGCTGGCGCAACCGGGTACCTGGTCTTCGCTCAAGATCTCGCTCAAGTGCTTCGGCCAGCACGGCACGTACCTGGGCGGTATCACCAAGCCCTTCGCGCTCAAGGCCAAGGCGCCCTTCGCGGTCTCGATCTCGGACATGCGCATCGCCACCGACCCGGCCGGGACCGTCTGCCCCGAATAAGGAGGTCTCGCGCGATGACTGCTTCCCCCGCCACCTCGCGCCGGGCCCTGCTCGGCGGCCTCGCCGCGCTGGGCGTGGCCGCCACCG
>NZ_JALHAT010000090.1:0-377 GCF_022818885.1 Novosphingobium mangrovi
CCCGCCGTTCACGAACGCGTTTCGTGGAACGCAGGGCGCAAAGTGGGACCTAAGCGCGCGCTAAAGCCGCGCCAGATCTGGGCGGTGCGTTTCTTTCTCGACCAGCACCGGCGCATTCGAGATCGGGCCCTTTTCGATCTTGCGATCGACAGCAAGCTGCGCGGTTGCGACCTCGTGAAGATGAAGATCGAGGATATCGTCTGCGATCGGAAGATTCGAACCCGCGCTACCGTGGTTCAGCAAAAGACCGGGCGACCCGTCCAGTTCGAACTGATGGATGATGCCCGAGCCAGTCTTCTCAAATGGCTTGAGCTCCGGAGCGGCTCTCTGGAAGATTTTGTCTTCCCAAGTCGCACGAACCACGCCGCCCACATCAG